>JANYKD010000436.1 GCA_025361735.1 Phycisphaerales bacterium | reverse complement strand
CGCCGAGCCAGGCGCCGCGGTCGGAGAAGTCCCACCAGGTGATGGCCTCGACGGCCGGGTGCGAGAAGAGCGTGGTGTAGAACTCCACGACCTGTTGTTCCTGGCGCTTCTCATCCTCCGGCGTGCTGGGCCAGTCCTCGTGCCGCGGGCCGTTCCAGCGGACGTCGTTGCGAATCCTGCCGGAGGTGATGGTCGCCTCGGTGAAATTCAGCGGCTTGCCGAACCTGGCGAAGCGCTCGCAGATGTCCCAGGTGCGCTTGCCGCCCCAGACGCCGGTATGTTGGTGACACTGAATGCCGATGACATCGATGGGCAGTTTCGCTTCGAGGCATTCGCGGACCAGCTTCTCGTATTGCGGGCTGGTGTCGTAGTCGTTGAGGATCAATGTGGCCTTGGGATTGGCCGCGCGGGCGGTGTCGAAGCACTGCTTGAGCAATTCGACCCGGCTGATCTTGTTGCAGAGTTCGGGGATGCGCGTTTTCTCGGCCGAGTATTTGGGCATGACCACGGCCTCGTTGACGACATCCCAGGTGTCGATCTTGCCGTTGAAAGCGGTGACCTCGCGCGTGATGCGGGCGAGTTGTGCTTTCTGGATCTCATCGAGGGGACGACTGTTCAGCCAGGCCGGGAAGACCTGGTGCCAGCAAAGCGGGTGGCCTTTGGTGCGGATGCCGTGGGCATTGCACCAGTCGGCCATGGCGGTGAGGCGGTCGGCGCCGGTCTTGCCCTCGGCTCGCTCATATGTGCCCCAGTAGAAGCCCAGCGTGCCGAAGTTCAGCAGATCGGTGTAGCGCTGCTGGTATCCCTTCTGAAGTTCCGATGCATCATCGGGCCTGAGGGCGAAGATGTTGCTGCCAAAGAGGAACTTGTGGCCGGTCTGGCGGATGACCACCGGCGCGTTGGCCAGGGGTTTGCCAGCGGCGTCGGTGAGCGTCAGCGTGACCTGGGCGGTGCGGTATTTCTGGATGCGTGCCTTGATGGCGTCGGGCGAGAGATCATCGGCGGCCAGTGCTGCGAATGTCAGCAACAAGCCAACCAGAGTTCCACAGGTGCGGGCGGTAATCATATCGGGGCTCCAATGAGAAAGTCCGAATGAGCGGAATTCGCTCATTCGGACATTTGATTCGGTATTCGAGTTTCGGATTTCGTCATTCCACCGGCAGCGGCCTACGCGGATTCGCGGCGGCGTTCCGGCTCGGCGGCGAACAGGCTGCGCTTACCTTCGATGACCGCCTCGTCGAAGACGTACTTGCCGCCTTGGGGCTGATCGGGCAGGCGGTACATCACGTCGAGCATGATCTCCTCGCAGACAGCGCGAAGGGCACGGGCACCGGTGTCGCGCTTGATGGCCCGCTGGGCGATCAGGCGCATGGCACCCGGCGTGAACTCCAGGTCCGCGCCTTCCATACGGAAGAACTTCTGATACTGACGCACCAGGGCGTTCTTGGGCTCGGTCAGCACGGAGATGAGTGTGCGCTCATCCAGTGGATCGAGCGTGGCGGCGAGAGGCAGGCGGCCGACGAATTCGGGAATCATGCCGAATTCGACCAGGTCTTCCGGTTGCACCTGACAGAGCAGATGGGCCCGCTCGTCGGCGGTCTCGAACTTGTCGAGTTCCGAGCCGAAGCCGATCTGGCGTTTGCCCAGACGCTTGCGGATGATGTGCTCGAGGCCGACGAAAGTTCCGCCGCAGATGAAGAGGATCTGCGAGGTATCCATCTGGATGTATTGCTGCTCGGGGTGTTTGCGGCCGCCCTGAGGCGGGATATTACTGACGGTGCCTTCGAGCATCTTCAGCAGGGCCTGCTGCACACCTTCGCCGCTGACGTCGCGGGTGATGGAGACGTTGTTCTGGGTCTTGCCGATCTTGTCGATCTCGTCGATGTAGATGATGCCGCGCTGGGCCGATTCCAGGTCGTAGTCGGCGTTCTGCAGCAGGCGGAGCAGGATGTTCTCGACGTCTTCACCGACATAGCCGGCCTCGGTGAGCGTGGTGGCGTCGCCGATGGCGAAGGGCACATTGAGCACCTTGGCCAGCGTGCGGGCCAGCAGGGTCTTGCCGCTGCCGGTGGGTCCGATAAGCAGGACGTTGGTCTTGTCGACCTCGACGTCGCCGTGCTCGGCCGCCTTGTCGGCGATGGTCAGGCGCTTGTAGTGGTTGTGGACCGCGACCGCGAGGGCCTTCTTGGCGTAGGTCTGGCCGATGACGTATTGATCGAGGAATTCCTTGATCTGCCTCGGAGCGGGAATGGCCCCGACGGTATGCGCCGTGGCCGTGGAGAGCTTGCGCTTCTCCTGGCGAATGATGTTGTGCGCCAGGTCGACGCAGTTGGCGCAGATATAAACGTCTGACGGGCCTTCAACCATCGGCCCGACGTCTCTGGAGCTTTTGCCGCAGAATGAACAAGTCGTCACGCGTCGTCCTCGGAAAGCTGTGTTTCCGTTGCCGGTTCCGTTTCCGTTGGTCGGAGTCGTTCCATTGCCTCCGGGTCGGTTCGTGATCGTCGCCATGCGCCGCTGCCTCTCATAAAAGGTAAGCACCGGGCTAACACGACGGCAAACCGGTGCATCTTATCGTCTATTCAAACGACGATCAAACCAGCGGCTTCACCAAATCTTCATCGGCCGCTTGCAAGTCCAATCGTCAGAATTTGCACTTATTCCTTCGGCGGGTCTTTCCTGGCTGCTTCCCTGGCCCGCATTGACGCCAGCATGGCGATCTTGGCCCGTTCAAATTCCGCTTCCGTCATCTTGCCTTGCCGGCGCAGCTCACGCAGGTCAGACAAGGTGAATCCGCCGGAAGAACTGTCATCCGAAGCCTTGAGCCTCCGTGTCACCCAGGCTACCAGCACGAACCCGGCCACGATCAGCACGACCAGTATCAACAGCCACACGAATATCGAAACGGTCGTGTTCTGTGCGAGCAACATTGGCGACTCCAGGCCGTTCGTTGGCGGCTTGGATGATACGACCCAATGGGGGCAGCGGCAATTGAAAACCACGCTATTCGCACGATCGGCCACGTCCCAATAAATCGGCCGTTCCAACACTGCAAAACGCCGTGATCACGCCCCGTGACGCCGTGATCGACAATGCCGTGCATGCCGTTCTTCAGATGCGCTCCCAGGCCCTGGCCCACAGGACCAGGAGCGTCAGGCTGGCCATAATAGTCAACATTATGAGCCTCCAATGCCACATTCGTCGATCGCGTGCATCCACGGCGGATTCCTCCGATCTCCTGCTTGCGGGCATCCCGTCCGCCCGCGACTGTTCAATTCGACGCTGCCCGGCCTCGCCAGCTAGGCAATATCGTTCCATGGCTCCTATCGTCGCCACGCCCGGTCCGCTTTCGTTCCGCGTCTTATCGCTTCCGGCCGAGATCGCCCTATAATGGCCACCCTATGGCCAAGAAGACCCAGACGCCGCCGAAGAACTATGAAGAGGCTGTTGCGGAACTCCAGCAGATCATCGCCGAGATCGAGCGCGGCGAGATCGGCCTGGAAGACGTCCTCTCCCGCTACGAGCGGGGCCACTTTCTCCTGCAGTTCTGCCAGCAGACCCTGGCGGCGGCCGAGAAGCAAATCGAGCTCATCACCAAGGCGCCCGATGGGACGCTGAAAACCGCACCCCTGCCCGAACAGCCCTGAGTCGTTTGTGGAGGATCATCGTGAGCCAGACTTCCGAACACCCCGCGGTGCAGATACTCAAGCAGGCTTCCGACCAGCTCGACGCTTTTTTCAACTCGCTGCTGGGCCGCTGTGCCGGGGCCCCCATGACGCTGCTGCGCAGCATTCACTATTCGCTTAGTGCCGGCGGCAAACGACTGCGCCCGGCGCTTGTGCTGGAGAGTTTTCGCGCCTGCGACGGATCGCCCCAGCGCCTGGCTTCCGCCCAGGCGGCCGCGGCGGCAATCGAATTGATCCACACGTTTTCCCTGGTCCACGACGACCTGCCGGCCATGGACGACGACGACCTGCGCCGCGGCCGGCCGACCAATCACAAGATGTTCGGCGAGGCGGTCGCCATTCTCGCCGGTGATGCCATGACCACGATGGCCTTCGAGGTCATCGCCAGCGATGCCGACCCCGCGCTGATCCCGATCCTGGTTCGCGAACTTGCCGCGGCATCCGGTCCGCTCGGCATGATCGGCGGACAGGTGCTGGACATCGAAGGCGAGAACAAGTGCCTGCTGCTCGTGGAACTGCGCGAACTCCACCGCCGCAAGACCGGTGCCCTGCTGACCTGCGCCGCCCGCATGGGCGCCATCGCCGCCGGCGCCCCGGCCGACACGCTCCAGCAGATCACCGACTATGGCGGGCACCTCGGCCTGGCGTTCCAGATCATCGACGACATTCTCGACGAAACCTCCACGCCCGAGCAACTGGGAAAGGCCACCCAGAAGGACCGCCACGCCGGCAAGAACACGTATCCCACGCTGCTGGGCCTGGATGAAAGCCGGCATCAGGCAAGCCTCGAACTCGATCAAGCCGTCGCCTGCCTGGCACCACTCGGCGCGCGAGCCGAATCGTTGCGGCAGATCGCTCGGTTCGTGGTAGAACGGGAGGTTTAAGGGTTCAAGGGTTCAAAGGTCCAAGGGTTCAAGAGTTCAAGGTTCAAGTTTCAGGGGTTAGACATGGCGGAAGCGGTGAAGAACTTTGAAGATTTAGCCGTCTACCAGCGGGCTCGCGCGTTGGTTAAGGACATCTATGGGCTCACACGGGTTGCTCCATTCTCTCGCGACTATGGATTGACCGACCAGATTCGCCGAGCGGCGGTTTCAATCTTATCCAACATCGCCGAGGGCTTTGAGCGCGGCGGTAATTCGGAGCTAATCCAGTTCCTGTACATCGCCAAAGGTTCGTGCGGTGAAATTCGCGCCCAACTCACAATTGCCGCCGACCAGCAATACTGTGACCAAGAGACCCACACCCGCCTTCACGGCGATTCCCGTCGTATCAGCGCCATGCTCAGCAACCTCATCACATACCTGCGTGGATCGAACCTCAAAGGCCCCAAACACGTCCCCGCGAAAATCCCGCGCGAACTCCAATCCATGCTCGCCAAATTCCGCTCCAGATCTTCGTCCGCTCCCGACGACTTGCCTCCACCAGAAGCGTCCTAAACTCGTGAACCGTTAACCGCTTGGATTCTTGAACCCTTGAACTCTTGAACCTCCCCTCATGACATGACCAGCGAATTCCCTCAGCCTCAACTGCCGCCGCACCGTCCCTTCCCCTGGCTTGCCATCGTGGTGGGCGCGCTCATCGCCACGCTGGCGTATCGCTGGGTCTTCGAGCGCGGGACGCCGGCTGTTGATCCGCGGCCCGTCACGCCGCGCGGCGACCTGGCCGACGAAGAGAAAACGTCCATCAGCCTTTTCAAGAACGCCAACCCCTCCGTCGTCTGCATCACCACGGCGACCACGCGGCTCGATCTCTGGACCCGCAATGTTTACGAAATGCCGCGAGGCTCCGGATCGGGTTTTGTCTGGGACGACGCCGGGCACATCGTCACCAACGTTCACGTGATCCAGAACGCCAGCACGGCCAATGTCAGCTTCTCCGATCACGGCACCTACCCCGCGTCGCTTGTGGGCATGGATCCGGATCACGATCTCGCGGTCCTCAAGGTCGACATCCCCAAAGACAAGCTCCGTCCCATTCCCGTCGGCACGTCCCACGACCTCCAGGTCGGCCAGCGGGTTTTCGCCATCGGCAACCCGTTCGGTCTGGACCAGACGCTCACCACAGGCATCGTCTCGGCCATCGGCCGAACCATCAAGAACGAGTCCGGCCGGCCTATTGAGGATGTCATCCAGACCGACGCGGCCATCAACCCCGGCAATTCCGGCGGGCCACTGCTCGACTCGGCCGGGCGGCTCATTGGCGTCAACACCGCGATCTACTCGTCCAGTGGTTCCTCCGCCGGCATCGGCTTTGCCATCCCGGTGGATACCGTGCAGCGGGTTGTTCCGCAGCTCATCAAGACCGGCCGGGTGGTTACACCGCAACTCGGCGTCATCCTTGATGACCGCGTTGCCCGGCAACTTCGTGTTAACGGCCTCCTGGTGCTCGGAGTTCGCCCGGGCTCGCCGGCCGAGGCCGTCGGCCTTCGCGGCACGCGCCGCACGCAGACCGGCTACATTCCCGGCGACGTCATCCTCGCGATCGATGGCCGGAAGGTTACCAGCACCGACGACTATGTCCTGGCCATCTCGCGCTACAAACCCGGCGACAAGGTTACGCTGACCATCCAGCGCGATGGCCAGAGCATTCAGGTCCCGGTCCAGCTTGGCAAGCCGGAGTGAGGAGGTGGTTGATAGTTGGTACTGGATAGTGGATAGTCGGTTGTTGGTGATCAGTAATCGGTGATCGGTGATCGGTAACAAGTCCGACCGATCACCGATGACTGATTACCGATCACTTGTGTTCGTTCCGCATTTCCCATGCTCCCACTGCTCGCCACCATCACCGCCGCTGTCCTGATGCTGGGGATCGTGCTGGTTCTCTGGCTGCGCGGGCTTCACGATTTTCGCATCGTCCTGACGGCCGGGGGGATCAAGTTCACCGGCCGGTTTCCCGCGCGATATCGCACCGATGTTGCGGATTTTCTTCAGGAAAACATCCCCGGTCGTCCCGCCCTGATTCTCGGCCGTTGGCAGGCGGGCCGATTTCTTCGCATTCAGTTCCGCGGTGCCGTCGCCCCCGCCATCCAGCAGCGCATCCGCAATTACCTGATCCTGACGATCAAGTCCCCACGGTAATCGGAATGCCGACAGTAGCGGGAAACGGTTGTGGAGCATGCACTTGTGACGCACGCCGTTCCACAGCAGTTTCCCGAATGAAGTTCCGGGGAGCATGACAATTTCACCATTTTTCGCTTACCAAACCTCAATTTTGTCGTAAACTCTCGGATGTTGCGTGAGATTGCCGTGTCAGGCGGCCTCCATGGAGGCGGCCGCAGTTTGTTCCATTGAATCCACATCATGGGCGTGAGGAAAACAATGCCACGTGTTGCGCTGGCCAGTCGGTCGGGTTCTTTGTTGCCATTAGCTACCCGGCGAGGCGGTGTTCGGCGTTGCGTCGCCCAAGCGGTTGAACTGCTTGAGAGTCGCACTCTGCTTGCCGCCACGCCGATCATCACCGAGTTCATGGCCAGGAACCAGAACGGGCTGACCGACCAGTCCAGCCACAGGTATGACTGGATCGAGCTTTACAATCCGTCCGGGACGGATGTTAATCTGGGTGGTTACCACCTGACCGATTCGGCGTCGGATCCGACCGAGTGGACATTCCCGGCCAACACCATGATGCCGGCCGGGAGCTACCTCGTGGTGTTCGCCACAGGTCAGGATACTGTGTCGGGTCCGGACCTGCACGCGAACATCAAGCTCGACGGTGGGGGCGGCTACCTGGGTCTGAACGCCGTCGATGGCAAGGTTCTCTCGAGCTACGACTATCCCGCTCAGGTCGAGGATGTGTCGTATGGAGTCGCGACGCAGGTCTCTTCGACGTCACTGCTGGCGACCGGCAATTCGTTCAAGGTGAAGGTTCCCACGGACAGTTTGCTCGACGCCACATGGAAGAACCTCTTGTTCAGCGACAGCGGCTGGACGGCCGGGCAGCCTGGCGTTGGGTATGATGTGGTGCAAGCTCCGCCGCGCGTTGCCGGATACACGATCAAGATGGTCGATTTCAGCGAAGCCATCGGGGACATCGCCACAGCGACACGGTTGCTCAACGGGGATTACACGGGATATACCACGACATTCGTGGGATCGCAGGACTACGCGGCGGTCAATCACGGTGTTGGTGGCAATTTCGCGGGCGACCTGCTGCTGCCGACGGGGGTATCGAACACGGATACCTATGTGTTGCGGGCAACGGCGGATGTGTTCATCCCGGCCGGCACCTGGACGCTGGACGTCGCTTCCGATGACGGAGCCTCGCTTCGCATTCCCGGCGCAACATTCAGCAACCGGGTCAACGAGAATGGCTCGACCGGCGCCAGCGACACCATCATGTGGAGCGCCCCGCGCGGCCATGCCCACACTTCCGGAACGATCACGGTTGGCGCTGGCGGGCTCAACACGCAGATCATCGTTGATTACTACGAGAACGGCGGCGGTGATGACGTGGAACTCTCCTTTGCCAGCGGCACCACGAATTTCGCCGCGGGCGGGTTTCAGCTTCTGTCGGATGGGTTGAGCGGGTGGCAGGTGAAGACGACATCGTCGACACCTCCGCCCAACTATACCTCCATCATCAAGACCAATATCCAGGGGGCGATGCTGAACGTGAATGCGACGGCGTACGTCCGCGTCGCGATTCCCTACATCACCAATCCGACCGACTACGACACCTTGCAGCTCCGCATTCGCTACGATGATGGCTTCGTGGCTTGGATCAACGGCCAGGAATTTGCCCGGCGCAACGCCCCGGCCACGCTGTCGTGGAACTCGGCCGCCACCGCGGATCACGCCACAGCCGACGCCTTGAAGTACGAAGAGGTCGTGCTGACCCTGCCGACGGGGATGCTCGTCGCGGGCGCCAACCAGAACGTGCTCACGATCCAGGGACTCAACACTTCGGTTTCCGATAACAACTTCCTGATCGACGCGCAACTCTACGGGCTGAAGACGATCAAGACTTCGACTCAGTATTTCACGCACGCCACGCCGGGCGGCTTCAACGACGCCGCCAGCACGACCGCGGTGGTCGCGGATACGAAATTCTCGGTGGACCGGGGTTTTTTCACGGCGCCTTTCCAGGTGGCCATCAGTACGGCGACGACCGGCGCTTCCATCCGGTATACGACGGACGGCACCTGGCCTTCGTCCACGAACGGCATCATCCTGACGACCAATTACAATCCGGCCGCTCCGCCGGCGCCAATCACGATCAGCGGCACCACGGTTCTGCGCGCCATGGCGTACATGACGAGCGCCCTGTCCACCAACGTGGACACGGAGACGTACATTTTCACGGCCGACGTCGTCAATCAGTCTCCCACGGGCGTGGCGCCGGCGAATTTTCCGGCGAGCTGGTTGCCGAATGTGACCGACTACGGCATGGACCCGAATATCGTCAACAGCTCGGCTTACGGATCCCAGATCCAACCGGGGCTCATATCCATCCCCACCATGTCCATCGTGATGGACACGAAGGATCTCTTCGATACCACCACCGGCATCTACGCCAACGCCAGCGGCGACGGGCAGGACTGGGAACGGCCGGCGTCGCTGGAGCTGATCTATCCGGATGGCACGACTGGATTTCAGGCCAACGCCGGCATCCGCATTCGAGGCGGTTACAGCCGTTCGACCAACAATCCCAAGCACGGCTTCCGCTTCTTCTTCCGCGATGAGTATGGCCAGGGCAAGCTGGACTACCCGTTGTTTGGCCCGAACGGCCCGCAGAGCTTTGACAAGTTCGACCTGCGCACATTCGAGAACTATTCGTGGAGTTTTGACGGTTCCACGAACGGCATCTTCGTCCGCGATCAGGTCAATCGCGACATGCAGGTGGCCATGGGCGAACTTGGCTCGCATGGCCAGTATTATCAACTGTACATCAACGGCCAGTACTGGGGCCTATACAACACCGACGAGCGGCCGGAGGCGAATTTCGGGGCGCAGTATCTCGGAGGCGACCCGGCCAACTTCGACACGATCAAGACCGGCCCGGATTTCGGCTACAGCATCTACGCCACCGACGGCAACATGGATGCCTGGACCCAACTCTGGAACGGGATGTACAACGTCGACCTGACCAACAACGCCAACTACTTCAAGCTGATGGGGCTCAACGTGGACGGCACGCGCAACCCGGCATATCCCGTGCTGCTCGATGTCGACAACCTGATCGACTACATGCTGGTGATCTTCTACGGCGGCAACCTCGACGCCCCGCTCTCAAATTTCCTGGAAAACAAATCACCCAACAACTTCTTCGCGATCCGCGACCGCACCGGCGAACAGGGCTTCAAGTTCGTCGTCCACGACGCGGAGCACACGCTCCTGAGCACCACTGAAGACCGCACCGGTCCGTACAACACCATCTCCACCGATTCCGCCACCGCTTTGTCCAAGAGCAATCCGCAGTACATGTTCCAGCTCCTGGAGGCCAATCCGGAATTCCGCCTGCGCGTCGCCGACCGCATCCACAAGTTCATGTTTAACAACAGCGTGCTGACGCCGGCCGGCTTCAGCGCCCTGTTCAACGCCCGCACGCAGCAGATCAGTCAGGCCGTCTACGATGAGTCCGCGCGCTGGGGCGACTCAAAGGTCGAGCCACCACTCAACCACGACACCTGGCAGACCACTGTCAACTATGTCGCGAACACCTACATCCCCGGCCGCACGGCCACCGTTTTCGCCCAACTCCAGGCGGACAATCTCTACCCCACCGTCGCCGCGCCGGAATTCAATCAGAACGGCGGCACCGTGAGCGATGGCTTCCAGGCGAGCATCACCCGGCCCGGCGGCCTGGGCACGATTTACTACACGCTGGACGGTTCGGATCCGCGAGCCATTGGCGGAGGTGTGCGCGCCGGAGCGATGGTTTACGGCACGCCGCTCATCATTCACCAGACCAGCACAATCAAGGCACGGATCCTCTATAACGGTTACTGGAGCGCCCTGACCGAGTGGACGTTTGCCCTCAATCTTTCCGCCGTGCGCATCACCGAGGTCATGTATAACCCGCCCACGCCACCGACGGGCTCGGCCGACATGGACCCTCAGCATTACGAGTTCATTGAACTCCAGAACACGAGTTCGGCCGCCATCAACCTGTTGGGCGCCAAGTTCACCGCAGGGATCGACTACACT
The DNA here is from genome assembly GCA_025361735.1 of Phycisphaerales bacterium. GTDB lineage: Bacteria > Planctomycetota > Phycisphaerae > Tepidisphaerales > Tepidisphaeraceae > JANYKD01. Next base: position 35,055 of record JANYKD010000436.1, on the reverse strand, counting down.
TTCCCCAGCTACATTCTCGCGGCCGGCGCGCGGGCGGTGGTCGTCAAGAATCAGGCCGCGTTCCAGGCGCGTTACGGGACTGCGATCGCGATCATCGGCTTTTACGGCGGATCGCTGGACAATAATGGCGAACAGATAACCTTGAGCACACCGGCCGCCACGATCGAGGACTTCACATACAACGATAAGTGGTATCCGCAGACCGACGGCGGGGGAGTGTCTGTCAGCGGGGTACCGTACGGCGGCTTCTCGCTCGTTCCGGTCAATTCGCTGGCCGACAACGCCACGCTCGGCAAGAAATCCGGCTGGCGCTCGAGTTTCGGGCCCAAGGGAACGCCCGGCGCCGGCGATACCGGACCCAATCCCGGCGACATCATCATCAACGAACTGATGGCCAACACAACCGCAGCCACGGGTGACTGGGTCGAACTCAGGAATACGACGGCCAGCCCGATCGACCTCAGCGGCTGGTTCCTCTCGGATCATGGTGCCACGGACACAAGTGACACGGACCTGGCCAGATACCAGATTCCGTCGGGTACGATCATTCCGGCCAATGGCTATCTCACGTTTACGCAGGCTGCCCAGTTCGGCAATCCGGCGGCCCCTGGTGCCAGTGTCCCCTTTGTGTTCGATTCGGGAGGAGAGAATGTCTACCTGACCAGCGTCTTTGCCGGTCTGCCCGGCGGCTACCGCGAATCGCAGAACTTTGGCGCTGCCCCCTCGGAGATCTCCTACGGCTACTACACCAAGAGCACCGGAGAAACCGATTTCACCAAACTCTCCGCACCGACCTTCGGAGCGGCCAACGCCTATCCGCTCGTCGGTCCGCTGGTCATCAGCGAGATCATGTATCAGCCCGTCACGGGTGGAGATGAGTTCATCGAACTCCGCAACCTCACGGCCGCGCCGTTGCCGCTCTACGAGGCCGCGCTGGGCGCCGGTTGGACATTCGTGGATGGCGTCGGCTACACCTTCCAGGCCGGGGCTGTTATTCCCGCCGGCGGCTTTGCACTGGTCGTCCCCATTGATCCCGCCACTTTCCGCGCGAAATATGGCATCCCGGCGAATGTACCGATCTATGGACCCTATACGAAATCGCTCGACAACAACGGCGAGGAAGTGAAGATCTCGCAGCCGGTCACTCCCGAGCCTGGGCAGACCAGTCTGTACATCTCGATCGATCACGTCGAGTACGATGAGAAGGCGCCCTGGCCCGTCGTACCCACGGCCGGTGGGCTTTCCATCAGCCGCAAGAATCTTTCCAACTACGGCAACGATCCGGCCAACTGGATCCTCGGTCCGTCCGGCGGCACACCTGGCATGGCGTATGATGCCCCGGTGGCTCCAATCAACGCGGTCGCCTCGACACTCGGCGCGGACAAGATCCACATCACCTGGAGCGACACCTCGAGCAACGAACAGGGGTTCAAGATCGAGCGGTCGACGGACAACACCAACTTCACCCAGGTCGGAACCGCGGCCGCCGGAATGGGGCAGTTCGATGCCGCAGGCTTGACCTCTGCCACGCTTTACTACTTCCGTGTTCGTGCCTACAACGCGGTTGGTGATTCTCCGGTGTCCAATGCCACATCGGCCATCACGTATACGACCCAGACTCTGGCACTGGCCGCGATCACGGACACCTGGAAATACAACGATTCGGCCACGGACCTGGGCACGAGTTGGATCGCCACGATCTACAATGACGCCCAGACCGGCTGGAAATCAGGAGGCGGCCTGTTCTACTTCGAGGATGCTGCCCTCCCGGCGGCGAAGACCACGTCGCTGCTGCCAGGCTCAAGCAGCGCCCGCACGCCGACAATGTACTTCCGCAAGCACGTGACCGTCGGCTTCGATCCCGCGATGGCAACGTTCAGCCTTCGCTCGGTCGTGGACGATGCGTTTGCCTTGTACATTAACGGCAATCTCGTGCCCGCATACTCATTGCGCATGCCCGCGACGTGGAGCTACGGCACCTACGTGGGTGGCACTGCCGTCGGCGACGCTGTGTACGAAGGACCGTTCACGCTGCCGTCCAGCTACTTCGTGCAGGGCGACAACGTGATTGCGGTTGAGGTTCACCAGGTCAACAACACCAGCGGCGACATCGTCTGGGGCGGCGAACTGACGGTCGTGGCCCTGGTGCCCGTGCAGACGGTCTCGGCCGCGATCGGAACCGTCACGCCCGATCCCGTGTCGGGGCTCGTGACCAGCGTGCAAATGACTTTCCCTGAAGCCGTGAATGGGGTGGACTACAGCGACTTGCGCCTCTACCGCAACGGGGGTGCCAACTTGCTCACGTCGGCGCAGACCGTGTCGGCATCGGCGGACAAGAAGACGTTCACCATCAGCAATCTCGATTCCATGACCTGGGTCGCGGGGAGCTACACGCTCCAAATTGTGGCGGGCAATTCCGGAATCACCACCGTCGCGGGCGGCAAACTGCTCGGGGCCGACGTGCTCAAGTCGTTCACCGTAGCCACGACCGCCATCCCGGCGACCGCGGCCGCCGACAGCTACTACATGCGGCTGAATGGATCGAGCATCGAGATTTTCACCACGGCCACCCCGGTGGGTTCGCCGAAATACTCAGCCGTAGCGTCGGATGTGACTGCCCTGACGGTGGACCTGGGCACCGGCAACGACACATTCAACATCGCCGACGGGTTCAATTTCACTCCCAATATCATCGGGGGCGCTGGAACCGACACGCTTATTGTGTCGGCCGGCTCGCTCTTCTATACAGGGGATCTTTCCGCGGCTCGGTCGATCGAGACCGTGAACGTCGGCGGAGGTAGCCTGACGTTGTCGGCCACGCAACACCTTGGCACGCTGTCTTTGAGCAACTCCGGGAGGCTGGTGATGAGCGCCGGCGGATCGAGCATGCTCCGCGCCAATTCGCTTGCCATGTCCGGCACCGCGGTCATCGATCTCCAGGACAACGACATGGTGATGAGCTACAGCGGAGCATCGCCGATCACCGCCATACGCCAGTATCTTCTGAACGGCCGGATCGGGGCTGCCGGTCCGCAGATTGTCGGTTCACTTGCGCAGCCGGCCCCCGGCTACAACGCCGGCGTCGCGGCCGTCGACAATACCCTGTTGCACCTGACACAATGGGGCTCCGAGACGATCAGTAACGGGAGCGTCTTCAGCCAGATCATTCTCAAGTTCACGTGGCTCGGCGACACGAACCTCGACGGCAAGGTGACGGATGACGACTACACCAACACGATCGCCAACATGGGTCGCACGGGTACGGCCTCATGGATCCAGGGGGATCTGAACCTGGACGGGCAGGTGACCGCCGACGACTTCGCCATCGTCACGTCGCAGCTCGGCGCCGGAGCGGGTACCGGCCCGGTTCTCGCCGGAGCAATTGCCGCTTCCGCCATGCCGTCCCAGCCCGCTGTGGCCAAGTCCTTGTCGGCGAAATCTCCCGCCAAGCCCAAGGCAAAACCCAAGTCCAAACCGCAAGCCAAGGCTCACCACAAACCCGTGTTCTCGAAGAAGCCGATTCGCGTGAATATCGCTCGTTTGTGAGTTGCCCAGTTGAAGCCATTGGAATCCGGCGACACCAAGACCGACGCCGAATGCAAGGAGACACCCAGGCGAGACAAGTGAGCGACACAGCCATGCGTATTCTGTACATCGGCGGCACCGGCGAGATTTCCTACGAATGCCTGCGGGGCTGCGCGTCGGCGGGGCATCGTTGCACGGTCTTCAATCGTGGCCGCGATCCCGAGCCGCTTCCGGAGGGCGTGGGCCGCATCATCGGCGACATCACCGACGCCGCCGCCTGCGCGAGCCTGGCGCGGGAGCGTTTCGACATCGTCTGCCAGTTCCGGGGCTACAGCGTCGAAGACGCCCGCCGCGACATCGAACTCTTCAGCGGCAATTGCGGGCAGTACGTCTTCATCTCCTCGGCATCCGCCTATCACAAGCCACCGTTGGGTGGCCGGATCACCGAAGCCACGCCGTTGCACAACCCGTATTGGGCGTACTCGCAGGCCAAGGCCGATATGGAACGCGTGCTGTTCGAGGCCCTCTCGGCTGGCCGGCTACCGCTGACGGTCGTGCGGCCGAGCCACACGTATCGGCGACGATTTCCGGGCATGAGCGTCAGCGGCGACGATCAGGCGTGGCGAATATTGAATGGCCGGCCCGTGGTGATTCATGGCGATGAATCACTCCAGTGGACACTCACCCATGCCCGCGACTTCGCCACGCTCTTGGTGCCGCTGCTCGGACAGGAGGAGGCACTCGGCCAGGCGTATCACATCGTGACCGACACGGCGTTCACGTTTGAGCATATGTACCGGACCATCGCCGGCGTCATGGGCGTGCAGGCGAGATTCGTGCATCTGCCGGTGGAGACGCTCGCTAAAGCCAACCCCGACTGGGCCGGCCCGCTGCTGGGGGACAAGGGGTGGACGACGCTGTTTGACACGAGCAAACTCGAGCGCATTTCCGGCCGGATTGAGCGGCCAATGTCCCTGGGCGAAGGCTTCGCCGCGGCGTGGCCGTATGTTCGCGAACGCCTGCGATCGTTTGTCCCTGATATGCGTGCCCACGATCTACTCGACCGCCTCGCGGGTGATGCCGGCGTTGCGTCCTGATGGACCGCGCGTCTACAATCCGGCCCACGGAGTCTGCCAATGGACCTGTTCACGTTTGTGCTCTTCATCTCGGGTCTCGCGCTGCTGGTGGTCGGCGCGGAACTGCTCGTGCGCGGGGCGTCGGCGCTGGCGATGCTTGTCGGTGTTTCGCCCCTGGTCATCGGTCTCACGGTCGTCGCCTACGGCACCAGCACGCCGGAACTTGCCGTCAGCATCAAGGCCGCCTGGGTCGGCCAGAGCGACATCGCCCTGGGCAACGTGGTCGGATCGAACATTTTCAACGTGCTCTTCATCCTTGGCCTGTCGGCGATCATCTCGCCCCTTGCCGTTTCGATGCAGATCGTCCGCCGCGAAACGCCGATCATGATCGGCGTGTCGGTGCTGTTGCTGCTCATGGCTCTGGATGGGCAAATCGGCCGGTTTGACGGCCTTATACTCGTGGTCGGGGTTGTCCTGTATACGGCGCTCTCGATCCGCCAGAGTCGCCGGGAAACGGCCGCCGCCGGGGCGGCACAGTCCGTTCCCGTGATTACCTTGGGACGTGGATGGAAGCATGTCCTGCTTCAGGTTCTGCTCATCATTGGCGGTCTTGCACTGCTTTGTGTCGGCACCGATTGGATGGTCCGCGGCGCCGTCGCCATGGCCAAGGCCATGGGCGTGAGCGAACTCGTGATCGGCCTAACCATCGTCGCGGCCGGGACGTCGTTGCCGGAGGTGGCCACCTCGGTGATGGCCACCATTCGCGGCCAGCGCGACATCGCCATCGGCAACGTCGTGGGCTCGAACATCTACAACATCCTTGCGGTCCTCGGCGCCGCGGCGGCGATCAGGCCGGTCAGCGTGTCTCCGCAGGCCATGGGCTTCGACATTCCGGTCATGGTTGCCGTCGCCACGGTTTGCCTGCCGATCTTCTTCAGCGGCCGGATCATCAGCCGACTGGAGGGTGTCCTGCTCCTGGGATACTACGTCGCGTACACAGCCTACCTGGTCCTCGCCGCCCGCGCCGGCGCCCCGTTGGCCCTGTACAGCACGATCATGCTCTGGTGCATTCTGCCCGCCTCGGCCGTTCTGGTTCTCGTCGCCGCCGGCAGGCAACTGTTCTTCCCCCGGGTCGTCGGAATTGCAGGTGTAGCCGGAACGGAGCGATGAGGATCCGCACAGGAACGACAGAACCCAGGTTGCCCCGAGGACGGCTCATTTGTCGTACGCCATGACCTGCACCAATCCGCTCGGGTTGAAGATCGCGAATTGGCGGGCGGCGTTGGTTCGCAGCGCCGCCCTCGTCGAACGCGACGGCCAACCGCGCGGGTACGAACGGACCTGAGACGATCAGTTGACTTGGCCGGCCGGGCAACGCGACGCTGTGCTTCAGGTCAGAGCCGATCTGAATCCCGGGGCCGATCGCCGTATATGGAATCCCGCGCCGGGCGACGACAGGGTAATCCACGGTGAGTTCACCAGGCATGCTCCCCGCGTAAGCCAGATGGGATGCCATCAATCGCCCGGCGCCTTCGTAGGCGAAGAGATCGCACATTGGCATGCGTGACTCGGACCGTCCCTGGATCGTCCACAGCACGTCATTCTCATCGTAGAACATCGACGCTACCCGTATCCCCGAGAGGTACGCCAGTTCGCCCGCGGTGCTGCCGGTCGGGCTGTTCCGTCGGCAGCAAGAGCAACCCAGCTTCGATACGCGGGGTAGCGCGGGCAATCGCGAAGAATGGGGCGTATGTCAGGAGCATCGCGGAGGTTGTCGTATTCGAGATAACGGGCTCTTTTGGCTTGGGGGCTGCCGCCATGGAAACACCGCGCTGCAGGCGAGTCACGACGCGCCGTGGGGCAGCCGCTGCGGCAACGGGCTTGCGTGCGAGGAAGACCTTGTCCATTAGATTATAGTCATCGATATTGATCTGCCCGTCGCAGGTGAAGTCGCCATTACGGTAGCCGGTCTTGACGCCGTGACTGAGGAAGCCGGCGTTGATCCGCGCGTAATCGGCCGCATCGATCTTGCCGTTGAGGTCTGTGTCACCGTTCGGCGCGTTGCGCACGAGAATACAGTTGGTGTCGACCGCCATACCGGCGAATGTCGCCCAGATCGCCTTGCCCGCCCCGTCGTCATCGAGGAACACGGCGGGGCCGGTGTGGGCGGTGGTGTCGGCCGCGGCGACCGAGCTGCCCAGACCCTTGCGCCACTGCGGGTTGGCATTCCGACTGGCGCCGATCAGCCCCGCGACCATAGCCAGGGCGTCGTGTCGATCGGCGGGCGAGCTTTGAAGGATCAGGTTGTTGCCGCCGATGTCCAGGAGGGCATTGGGCGACACTGTGAGGGCGCTGGTTTTGAGCACCTTCCCGGATGTCAGGAGATTCACACGGGCCGAGCCGTTGATGGACAGGTCGGCGATCGTGAGGGACTGGTTGATGTCCAGGATGGCCGTGCCATCAACCCAGAGGCCCTGGCTGGGACTGGTCAGCAGGGCGGGATCGACAGTGACGTGGCCGCCATTGAAGATGAGCTGACTGAGTGAGTCGGCAGAGCCAACGCGCCACAACGCGGGCCCGACACCACCGAGGGTGGTGTGATCAATGGTCAGGACGTCGGGGCTGGCGCCGTTCAGATCAAGGGTGACATCGGGGACGGTTGCGATTTCGAGCGACTCGAACGCGCCACCCGCGCTGTGGCCGGCGATGCGGGCGGCGTCGGTGGTTCCGCCAATTTGAAGGGTGTCGACGGAACCGGGGGCGACAAAGGTGAACGTGCTGAACTGGGTGATGCGTACGGGTTCCAGGCCGGAGAAGTGAATTTCGCGCCCATCGACGGTGACGGTTCCGCTGCCGGGAGTGACGGCACTGGGAAAGTAGGAGCCGGTCGTGCCGCCCGAGAGGGCCAGGCGGTCGCCGAGAGCGGTGGACTGGGCGCCGCCAATGTACGTCAGGCCGCCAGCAGGGATGGGGTTGTTGACGGCGAAATTGATGATCAGTTCGTCATCGTCCTCCCGCGTGTCGAAAACCAACGAGGTGATGGCGCTGACGATGATGGCGTAGTTGGCGGCAAGGTCGGCGGGCGCGGTGCGCTCAAGACGCAGGAACGTGGAGTCGGCAGAGAGGATGAAGCGGTCGGCCATGGCGGAACCAGTGATCGTGGACGATAGATACAGGCCAGCGGTGGGCGCCACGCTGGTCCCGGTGACGCCGACCATGAACAGGGCCGAGCGACCCGTGGCAGGGTCGACATCGCTGTCCTTGGCCGCGTCGGAACCGGCGTGCAGCGCAGTGAACTGGAGAAGCGGCGGCGGGGAAAGCTCCAGGTAGTAGCTGCCGGCCGGCGGCATGAAGGCAAAAAATCCATCGGCCGGGGTTGTGAGCGAATCGACGATGACATCGTTGCCATTGCCGATGATGCCGTCGACGGGATCGTAGAGCTTCACGAGAACTGCGCCGAGCGGGCCTTCATAGAGTTGGCGGACGCCGTCGGTGTTGGAATCTTCCCAGAGCGTGTTGGAGACGCCGCGGGCGCGGGAGTTGGCGAAGTTGAGGGTGAGGACGTCGCCAAGGTCGAGGGTCATGGTCTTCTCGGCCCCAGTTGGAGCGGTGCAGGTCCAGTCAATGGCGAGAAGCTCGCGGACGACGTAGGTATCGGGGGAGACGTTGTCGAACGTGTAGCCGCCGTTGGCGTCAGTGGTGCGGACAGGCTCGCCAGCGTCGAAAGCGTCATTGGTGTTGAGGTCCAGGTAGACCCGGCGGCCGGCGATGCCGGGCTCGGCGGTGGACTTGGCGCCGTTGCCGTCGCGATCGTCGAAGACGACGCCGCTGATGCTCGTGGGCTGGGCGAGATGGTTGCCGAAGTCGATGCCGGAGAGAACCTGGCCGGGGGCGAGGCGGACGAAGTTGGATCGGGACGGGGCGACGGTGTAGGCGCCGGCCTTCTTGACCTGAAGGTTGTCGACGAGGACGGCGGAATGGTCGACGGAGCCGTTAAACTCAACGTCGACCACGCCAATGATGATGGTGTAGATGTCTGGCCTTTCGAAGAGCCACTGCGATTGCATGGGTGCGCTCTGGAAAGCGTAGCCGGCGGCTGCGTCGGCCGGGTCGGTGGCATCCCAGCCGCCCCAGGCCATTGCCCACTGCACGGTGCTGTCACTTCGCAATACTCTCAAGTACACGCCGCGGCCGGGAGTTGTCGAGTTGTCATCCGTCAGCAGCCGGAAATCGATGTAGCCGTAGGCATAGGGCTCGAGGGTGGTGACGGAGGTCGTGATGAAAGAGCCGCCGGCGACGGGAACGAAGACATTGCGCTCGATTCCATCGACGAGCCAGGGGAGTTCCGTGGAAAGCTCATCGCGGGTGGCGCCGTTGCGGGCGGAGAGCAGGGCCTGGCAACTTCCCTCCGGCGCGGGCAGAGGAAACGAGGCGTTCACGACGGTGGCGTTGCCGATGGTGGTCCAGCCGTTGAGGTTTCCGGACTCGAATCCGAGTTGAAGACGAATAATCCATGAGGGCGCGGTGACGTCGAGAACCTTCATTTCACCATCGACGGCGGCCAGTCCCGCAGGGAAGCCATCGACGGGGAGGGACCAGAGGATGTTTCCGGAGGCGTCGTACCTGTCGAGGGTGTGAGAGCCGGAGTGTGAAATGTAGACCGATCCGTCGGCAGCTTCCTGGACATCGACGGCGCTGTCGCCGGGGATGTCGCGGAGCATAGTCCCCGAGGCGTTGTAGAGAGTTGCTTCGAGGTTGCGGGCGACCCAGTAGCCATTGTCCGTGCGCAGCGTGGTTCCGCGATCGCCATTGGATGCGTCGGCGACGACCCGATTGGCGCCGTTCACGGCAACGTCAACGGGGGTTCCGGATTGGGCGATCTCAGTCAACACGGCGCCGGAGGCGTCCAGGTGGAGGATCCGGTGATAGAACGGCTGGGCGACGTAGAGGGTTCCGTCGCCGGCGACGTCGAAACCGAAGGGGGAGAAGAGGAGGCCGGTCGAGTCTTCAGGCACGGTGATGATCGTCGGCGGGCTGGTAAGGGAGTCGAAGACGAGGATTCGCCCGACTCCACTGGTGTCGACAAGGGAGGAGCTGGTGTCCTGGGCGACGTAGATCTTGCCGTCGGGGCCGACCTCGACATCGGAGATGACGCCGGCGGCGAATTCGCTGCTTTCGATGGTACCCAGGAACTGTCCGGAGGAGCTGATGATGGCGATGTGGCCGCCGAAGGAGGTTGCGCCGGTGAGGGGATCGGTATCGCGGACGACGAGGTAGACAGGGCTGCCGGAGGGAGCGGACTGGGTCCAGTCGGGCTGGAGGACTTCGCGGACGTCGTAATCGCCGGCGACGAGGCCGGTAAAGGCGTAGGCGCCGGAGGCGTCGGTGACGCAGGTGGGCTCGCCGGTGTCGCATTGGCCGTTGTGGTTGGAGTCGATGTAGACGGTCCATCCGGCGAGGGGCTCCTCGCCGAAATCCTGCAGACCGTTGCCGTTACGATCGTGGTATTTGACACCGTGGATCTGGGCATCGGAGCCCTCGAGGGTGAGGGAGAGGTCGTAATCGCCCCACTCCCCTTCGACCGCGCCTGTGCCGGTTGCCGGCTGATAGGAGGCATTGCCGGCGGCGGAGACGCCGATGTAGTAGGTGCCGGCCGTAGTGAAGGTGTAGTCAAGCTTGGAGTACTTGTCGCCGTCGCTGGCATCGTTGTTGATGACCAACTCGTTGCCGGCGGCGTTGAACAGGCGGAGAACCGTATCGATGTCCTTGCCAAGACCAAGCGGCTGGGAGGTACGAGCGTGGAAGACTTGGCCGGGGCTGGCCTGGAACTGGTAGACGTCGACGTCGGCGAAGGCAAAGGGTCCGTTGCCGATGCTCTCGCGAGTGCGATAGGCGCCGGAAGAGGGGCCGAGGCTGGTAACGGCGCCGGAAAGCAGGCCATCGCCAACATCACCGGACTCGGTGAGATCGATGCGGAGGGAATAGGCTCCAGTGCTGCCGTTCACGGCGCCGGAGCCGTCGATGATGTTGTAGGCGGAGTTGTTGTAGCCGCTGACACCGATGTAGTAGGTTCCCGAGACGGCAAAGGTATGGTGAATGAAGGAGTAGAGGCCGGTTCCACCGTTGTCATCGATTTCCAACTGGTTGCCGACGGAATCGAAGAGGCGGAGGACGGTGTCCATGGGCGCACTGGAGCCGGCGAGGATGTCCGTGCGCGCCTCCAAGCGGGCGCCGGCGAAGGCGGTGATTTCGAAGAGATCGACATCCCTGGGGTCGATGCTCTGGTCGATCAGCAACGTGCCGGCTTGTGGTCCGAGCGCGTCTGCGACGGAACTTGCGGTATTGCCCTCCGGATCGAAGCCGTAGGTACTATAGCGCAGGAAGTACCAGCCGGTCGTGCCGCCAGTGCCGCTACCGCCGATGCGGGGATCGTAGGTGGTGTTGCCTTCTCCCGACACGCCGATGTAGTACGTGCCGGCACGGGATAGATACTCGGTCAGCGAAGCGGTGGGATGGCGGAGCTGGTGGCCTGCGGTATCGAAGATCCGCAGTACGATGGGAATGCTCTCGGCGACCGGGGCCAGCGTCAGGCGTGTGCAGGAAGGCAAATCCACGCGGTAGAAATCAACGTCCCGATCACCAAAGGGGCCATCGCCGACCGAGTTCGCGTAGAGAGAGGAGTCGCCGAGGTTCGGCACGTCGGACATGGTGTCGGGCATGTCGCCGAATGTAATGAGCTCAAAATCGTAGCCGCCGATATGAGTATCGTCGGCACTGACGCTCGAGCCGCCAGCGGTGGGGTCGTAGGCGGTGCTGTTGGGCGAGGAGACTCCGACGTAGTAGGTGTCGTCGGCGGGCAGGTTGAACTTCAAGATATTGTTTGCTCCTGGCAGCGCGTTGAGCAGTTCGACGGGGCCGCTGGAGGTGGAACGGAAGATGCGCACGAGCAGGGGCAGGTCCTCGACGGTATCCATATAGGCCCGGATCCAAGTGGAAGCGCCCCGCGCGCCCTGGAACTTGTAGAAGTCCACATCCTTGTTGCCAAAACTGCCGTCACCGAGGACCGGATCGACGCACAAGGCTGCGGAGGGGGTAGGACCCACACCGGTGTCATAGGCCGTGGCGATCGTATCGCCGGCGTCGTCGCGCAGGAGAACCCTGTGTTCCAGCGCCTCGGCACGATACAGATGCCCGCCCGGAGAATGGATACGACGTAACCGACCACGATTCGAGGGCACGATGTGTGCGTGCATGGCTCAAATCTCCACAATTACTGGCGGCCGGACTGCCCGCCCAGAGGTGATTGTGGACTGACTTGCTTACAGCAACCCGGTCAGTCCTTCAAGGCATCAGTATAGAATGTGAGAATATCGGGTCAAACAAAATCCCCACAGACGACGCAGGGTCGCGTCGCTCGCCACGACACGGCGATTCCCGTCACTTGTTCAGCGGCGGCGGTACTTTTTGATTGCGAACAGTCTCAACCCTGTGTAGGCTCTGTACCTGGCGCGACGATGAGGACTTCGATGCTGGACTTCCTTAAGCGTTTGACCGAACCTGCCGAAGCATCAATCCATGCCAGGGCGCACACAAGGGCTTGGCGCCGCCACGCCCGCGCATGCCAGTTCGAGTCCCTCGAATCCCGGCAATTGCTCAGTCTTACGGTGGACCTGCGTCTCAGTGGCGGCAGCCAATCGGCCGAGATCACCGCCGTCGGCCAGAAGATCAAGATGGACGTATGGGCCGTTGTGCGCGGCAAGGACGCGAAAGGCGCGAACGACGGAGTGGCAACCGTGACGGGATCTTTCCTGAGCAGCATCACGACCGGCACGGGCGCCTCGTCGGGCAATCTCTCCGCCACACCACTGGCACCGTTCAATGCCCTGGGATCGCAGTCGGGGCGAGTGCAGGATCTCAGTTCACCTGCGGATGGCAGCCTGGACGTGGGCAGCAACGACAACAGCAACGGCGGCGCCTTCTTCGCCGCCCGGGCCGGGAAATACGTGGTTGCAGGAACCGTCAAAGGCGCGTGCAACAGCTTCCGCATTGCCAGTCTGACGTACACTGTCACCGCCCTCCACGATGGCGTCACCCGCATCGCCTTTCGGCCTCGCACCTCGGCGATTCCGGCCATTTGGCTTGAGGACAACGCCGAACCCGTCACCCCATCGTTCCTTGCCGGCGCCGCGGTGACGTTGAGATACGTGCGGACGCCCAGCATCACGTTCAATGCCGCAACCGGCGCCCTTGGCGTCCAAGGCACGAGTGCTGCCGACACCATTCGCCTTGGAATCAGTTCCGGAAACCTCGTCATCAATGTCAACACGATGACACGTTCATTCGCGAAGACGGCAGTCAAACGCATCAGCATTCTTGGGATGGCCGGCAATGATCGCATCACACTGGGCAAAGGCGTGATCGGTGCAACGATCGATGCAGGGGCCGGCAACGACACGATCTATTGTCGCAACAGCGCCCGAGACACGGTGGATGGCGGCGACGGAATCAATAGTGCCCAAATGGACACATTTGACAAACGCACACGGATGCAGAAGGTGCTGTAGCCGTCCGGTGTGCAGAGCAGGAGGCCGGTTTCCGGGAAATCCGTCCCGCATCCCTTTGGCCTTGGAAATCCAGCCGAAAATCGGCATGTGTACCAACGACAAAACCCCGGTTTTTCCGAGGTTTTCGTCGTTACTGCCCCCGGCGGGAGTCGAACCCGCACGACCTTACGGTCAACGGATTTTAAGTCCGTAGCGTCTGCCGTTCCGCCACGGGGGCTCTAAGCCTGATAGCCTACGATACGAAGCCCGTTCACGCCAGCAGGCGCTCGGCTAGGAGTAAATCCATCTGCGTCGTGATCTTGAGATTCCGTTCCTCGCCGTCGACCAGCCAGACTTCGCCGCCGGCCAGTTCGATGAGTTGCACGTCATCGGTGACCTGGTCAAGTGGCAGGGGGCAACAGTCGTACGCTTCCAGCAACGACCGGCGGCGGATGATCTGCGGCGTCTGCATCGTCCAGAGTGTCTGCCGCGGGATGGTGCGAAGCACGCGCGCGGGCAGGGGGCCGATGGCTTCTTTTACGGTCAGGTGCATGGGCATGGCCGGGACGGCGGCGCCACGGATCTCGGCGGCCAGCAGTGTGCGGTCGATGATCTCCTGCGACAGCAGCGGCCGGGCGGCGTCGTGAATGGCCACCAGCGTGATATCGGGTCGGGTCAGTCGGACCCCAGCCAGGACGCTGTGGGCGCGACTCGGGCCACCCGGGCAGAGGCGAATCCGCGCGTCAGTCTCGTTACCGAGGGCCTGATGGATCGACCGTTCGTCGCTGCAAGGGATGATGATCTCGACGACATCCGGACGGGCCAGGAACGGGTCGAGGGCGCGCTGGAGCACACTGCGCCCGGCCAGCGTTTCAAACAGCTTGTTCTTCGATCCGCCGAATCGGACGGATCTGCCGGCGGCCGGGATTACCACGGAAAAGGGAGTCATGCCGGGTGTGAAGGAGATTCCGAAGCGGGAGCTTTATCGGGATGGCGGCGCGGCTTGGCGCCGTTGTCACCGAGGCGGGCGAAAATCATCCGGCCGGTGGATGTCTGCAGCGCATTGGTTACGGTGACCTCGACATCCTCATTCAGATGGCTGCGGCCATTGTCCACCACGACCATGGTTCCATCATCAAGGTATCCGACCGCCTGCGACGATTCCTCGCCGAGCTTGACGAGGTGGACCATCATCTTCTCGCCCGGCAGCGCCACGGGTCGCAGGCACGAGGCGAGGTCGTTGAGGTTGACGGCGTCGATGCCGCGGACCTGAGCGACTTTGGAGAGATTGTAATCGTTGGTCAGCAGGCGGCCGTTGAGTTCCTTGGCCATGGACATGAGCTTTTCGTCGGCGACAAGTTGCTCGGAGCCTGGCCGCGACCACTCATAGAGGATGACCTCCACCTTGCGGTTGCCCTGAAGCTTATTGAGGATCTCCAGGCCCCGGCGGCCGCGATTGCGCTTGAGTTTGTCGGCGCTGTCGGCGACCGTCTGGAGTTCCTGGAGGACAAAACGCGGCACGAGCAGTCGGGTCTCGATGATTCCCGTGGCGACAATCTCCGGGAGCCGGCCGTCGATGAGGATGCTGGTGTCCACGATCATCGGGCGCGGGCCGCGGATCTGCCGGGTGAACTCCACGTAGGGGATGATGAAGCGGAAATCATCCTTGGTTTGGAGAATGAAGCTGATGGCCAGGTAGCAGCAGGTGATGCCGGCGACGACGTTGACGAACATAATGATGCCGTCGTGACGGGCCTGGATCATCTGGGCGGTGATGCGGCCGCCGGTGTCGGAGGCCACGGGCATGAACTGATCGACCAGCAACCGCACCACGAAGCTCAGGGCGTAGGAGGTCATAATGCCGACGATGAGCCCGAGGAACGTACCCGAGAAAATCGCCAGTTTCTTGCGGGGCGAAAGGATGTCGATGCAGATGAAAAGGACAGCGATGGAGATGGTGATGGTCAGGGACAACCACGTCGCGTCGCCGAACGGCAGCGAGCGATGCTGGAGAAAGAACCAGCCTACGCCGGCCATCAAAAGGACAAAGAGCGCTCGTAGAACTTGCAGAACCATTGGTTTCCCTGATCTACAACTATAGCGGCTACACAGCGTGCGCGGAAGTGGAAAAGGGAGGGAAAGCGGAAAGTGTACGCCGCGTGGCGTTCGCGAACCTGGCTGGGGGCTCAGACTGTGGGGAATCGCGGCCGACGGTCACGGGCGTGTTCCCTGGTGAGTCCGCCGGCGAATCACCACCACATCCAGCACCTTCATCCGGTCCGCATAGGCCAGCCCGTGCCGCCGGGCGATCTCTTCGTATTCGGCATGGACGTCCGCGGGCAGCCTTCGCCAAAGGTCATCCGATAGCACGACCCAGCGGCACCATTTCGGAGTTGGCGTGACGCGGAAGTAGTCGTCGTCCGGCTTGGCGATCGTGCCGCCCTGATACCAGTAGAGCGAATCCTCCTGGTAGAGGATCATGCTCACATCGCCCGTCTGCGTCGCCCCTTCGCGATTCAGCACTTCGCCGATCTGCTGCGGTAGCCACATGAACCTGGCGCTTGGCAGGTAGATCAGATACACCCACATCAGCACGACAACCATCCCGGCGGCCATCGCGAACATCGCGCGTTCGATGGATCTTCGCAGCCACAGGGTCCACACCACGGCCGCCCATGCCACACCCAGGCTTGCGAGCACCACCGACGGGACCATCAGTGCTCCGCGATACTCCGGAAACTTCAGCGCACCTGCAAACCCGGCGAAGCCGGCCGCGGCCACCGCCAGCGACCAGATGCTCACCGGCACGACGTTCAGCCGCCGCGTCAGGTCGTTGTGCCGGCCTTGCACGCAGCGGACGACCAGATCGGCCGTCAGCAGTGCCAGCGGCGGAAACACCGGCAGGATGTAGTGGGCCAGTTTGGTCTGCACGACTTCCATGAGCAGCCAGGGCCCGATGATGGCCGCCAGTGAGAAGCGCACGATTGGCCGGCGGCGGTTCCGCCAGGCGACGACGAGCACGGCAATGAGCATCAGGCTCCAGGGCATGAACGTGCCCCAGATGGTCACGAGGTAATATCCCGGCGGACCTTTGTGGCCTTCGAGCGCCTTGGAGGCGCGGTTGACGATCTCGTGCCCGATCGCCTTGGGCAGGAACGTCGGCTCACGCAGATGGACCATCACCAGCCAGGGTGAACAGATCAGCAGGACGAGGATGAGCCCGACGAGTGGCCGCGTCCGTCGCAGCCACACCAGCGGGCGCCACCAGGCAGTGGGATCGATTGACTCGCACCGCCGCCGTGCGACATCCATCACCGCCAGCACCACCACGGTCATCCCCGAAACCGCCAGTATGACCGGTCCTTTGGTCAGAATCGCCATTCCCGCGGCCACCCACATCAGCATCGCCACGCGCCAGTCGCTGTTTCCCAGGTAGATCGCACAGAGACTCACCTGCGCCAGCGTCACCCAGAACAGCAGGACGGCGTCGGTGATGCACATCTTCCCGGCGGCGATCGCCAGGCCGCTCGTACCCAGGACGACGACCGTCCAGAACCCCCGTTTCCACCCCAGCCATCGGCCCACCACCAGGCCCATGAGCGCCAGTGTCCCTGCCATGCCCAGGCCCGACGGCAGCCGCGCGGCGAAGTCCGTGGGACCGAGCAGTCTCATCGACGCAGCCTCGCACCAGTAGATGAAGATCGGCTTGGCGGTGCGGACCTGGTCCAGCAATCGGGGTACGACCCAGTCGGACGGGCGGTTGAGCAACATCTGCTTGGAAGTCTGCGCGTAGCGAGGCTCGTCGCGGTCCCACAGTCCCACGCGATTGTTGCCGGCCAGGTAGACACCCAGCAGCACCACGACCGCCAGGGCCGTGCCCCAGCGATATTTCACAGGCTCATTCAACATCGGCCGGCATGGTAGCGGAAGGCAAGGAAAAGGTAGAAGGTAAAAGGTAAAAGGTAAAAGGGAAAAGAAAAAACAAGAAGCGTTGAGTTTTGTGTTCTCTCTCCTCTCTTTTACCCTTTACCTTTTACCTTTTGCCTTCTACCTTGCCTTCTTCGCATCCAGATTCGCCTTGATCTCGTCTTCCGTCACCGTCGACTCGATCCCCGTCGCCGGCACATCGAGCTTGGCGGCCCAGACGAGCGAGTTCAACACGACCTTGCGGAAGTTGTCCTCCATCCAGTTCCGGTGGTAATGCCCGCCGGTAAACCCGCAGCCCCGGCCGCCGTCGGGGCGTTCGACGCACCACATCATGTGCTCGGCCCTGCCAGCCGCTTCCTGGATGTGCGAATACGGGCCGGCCGGCCAGACATACGGACCATTGCGCACGGCGTCCGACGGCTTGGCCGTCAGGATCGGGGTGATGCCCTTCATCTCCTCGCGGAAGCGCATGTTGAAATACCACTCGTCGCGGATGCCGTACGAATGCACGCCCTTGGCGATCGGGTGATCCGGGAACTCCCGGTACTCCGGCACCCACATCGGGTTGCACGAGTACTTGTCCTCGTAGTACCCGCCGATCCATTCCTTGAACTGCTTGCCGCCCTTGTCCTTGGGCACTTCGACCGCGAAGTGGGCGCACACCAGGCTCACGCCCTTGTTCATGAGACCGTTGATCGTCTCCAGCCGGTTCCCCTGGACCAGCGGATGCCCACCGCCGCCGTCGCAGTAGATGAAGATGGCGTCGGCGCCATTGAAGATCGCCTCGTCCTTCGGATACCCGTTGAGATTGACCGCGATCTCCAGATTCTTCACCGACCCCAGGCATTTATGGAGCAGTTGCACGCCCGCGTTGAATTCATGTTCCCCCGGGCCGTGCGACTGTGTTCCGGCAATCATGACCAACTTCCGCGTGGAACCGGCCGCGTAAACCGCGGGCAATCCCAAAGCACCCACGGCGACGGCGGAAGCGGCCACGAATGAACGACGGGAAAGCTGAGACATGAGGGACTCCTTGCGCGATGAAGACAGACTACGCCGCGTGCGCCAGAAACATCTTCAATGCTTCGGCAATCAACTTGGATCGGCTCAATTTGTGTCGGCGAGCATAATCCCCGGCGGCGGCCAAGAGACCACGTTCCAAGGCAATCTGCACTCGCTCGGCACCAAGTCCGATGCGCGGCCGTCCCCCACGTTTGGCGACTGCGGCCAGCGATTCGGCCAGTGCTTCCATCTTGCGATCTTCCGGTGTCATCGGCTGGGTCGGCGGTTGGTATGCCGGATCGTCGAACCGCCTTGTGACGTGGCGCAGTTCGGCAGTTGTCATTTGGCTGTACGGCTTGGCCTTCATTGGCGGTTTCGTTTTCGGCATTGTCGCTTCTCCCGATCAGTCAGTTCGCGAGCGTGGATGACATACACGACGCCCGGCGGATCGAAGATGTAAATGACTTGAAGGTATCGACCTTCAACGGTTCGGCCCCAGACGCGTCGTTTGTCGTTCTCAATCTTCTCGGGCCACGGCGGCGATTGCGCGTCGATAACATATTCCGCCTCTTCAACGGAAACGCCATGCTCGGCAATGTGCTCAACGTTCCAGATGTTCCACCGAAACAGGCGTGCCATGCAGGGTATCTTACACAATTAACCGGTAATAGACAACCGCAGAAGCCCACACACGAAGACCAATCGCGCCGGCTACCTCCCAAACATGTTTCGTTCATATCTCTCAAACGCATCCAACTCGCGTTTGGCGGCCGCTGTTTCCTCGGGGCTCACTGTGAGCCCGTGCTTCTCGCCGGGATCATTGACCAGGTCGTACGCCACCGGGCGGGCGGTGCCGCCGAAATGGATCCACTTGCGGGAACCCTTGATCATGCAGCGACTGATGCCGCTGAAGAAACTGGCGCAGTAGATGGTGTCGCGAGAGTTCTCGCCGATGATGCTGACGCCCTGCACACCCCAAGCCGGGTCGCGAACGCCCATCAGGTCGGCCACGGTCGGGGCGATGTCGATCTGACGCGATCGCTCCACCGGCTTACGCGTCGTGCTGCGCAGGCGGCCGTCAGCCGACCAGAAGATCAGCGGCACGGCGATCTCTTCCTCGTACATGTTGTTGTTGTGGATGTAGGTGCCATGCTCGCCGAAGGATTCGCCGTGATCGCCGACGAAGACGAAGAGCGTGTCATCCAGCACTTTCGCGGCCCGGAAGGCGGCGACCATATCGGCCATGACACTGTCGAGGTACGTCGTCGAGGCCCAGTAGCTTTCGATCGAGATGTCGGGGATGTCCTGCTTGCCGGGGTAGATGTAGGGGTAATGGGCCGCGTGCGTGACCACGGCCGCGGCGAACGGAGCGCCGGTTTCGGCGGCGGTCGTGGCGAACTTGCTGGCCAGCGGGGTATCATAGATGCCGTAGGGTGTCCGCGGCGAGGTGGGCTTACCGCCGTTACTGATGTCGGGGATGCTTAGTACGGGGTCGGCGCCGCAGGAAGCCAGCAGGCCGCGGGTGTTCTCGAACCAGAGGCTGGCCGTACTGAAGCAGAAGGCATGCACGCCAAGTTTCTCGCGAAGCGACCAGAAGAGCGAAGGCTGCCGCGACGCCTGGTTTTCCTTCAGGGCAAATCCCGGGAACGGATGGCGGCCGGTGAGGATGGCGTATTCGGACTTTTCCGAATGGGGCACACTGACGTAGCATTTGCTGAGCAGTCCATCCTTCGCCATGGCATGCAGCGCGGGGGCTTTGGATGAGGATTCCTTGTCGAGGTCCAGGCCTTCCCAGCGGATGGACTCCATCATGATGATGACGACGTTTTTGAAGGGCGGGATGCCCGCGAATTCGGGCCGGCGTTCGCCGATGGCGCTGGCCAGCGGACACACGGGTTGGTCGAAACTGGCGGCCGGGTCGGCGGCCGCGTCGGCGCGAGATGTCCAGGCATCGACGCTATCGGCTGCATAATCGTACAACAGGTTCTTTTCAGCGCTCCAGACCTGCGAGGGCGCCCGGCGATCCATGATGGAGACCACCCCGATCGCCAGGCATGCCGAAGCCGAAAGCGCCGCGGCTCCGGCCCATTTCCATTCGCTCGTTCTCCGGGCGGGGCTCGCATCGCGGCGGCCGGCGAAAAACACGAGGCACCAGAGCAGTGTCATCAGGAGCATGAGCACGCTGAACAGCCAGCGGAAGTTCATACCCAGCCCGGCGTCGTATACCCAGAACGCGGGCGCGCCGTCGGCGAGATCGCTGGCGTATTTGTGGTAGTAATGCACCAGGTCCCACCCCAGCGGCCGGGCCCAGAGTTCCCGGACACGGATATCGAACAGCAACACCCCGAGCAGCACGGCGGTGCCGGCATAGCCCACAGCCACACGCACCAGGGACCTGGTCCTCATAAAGAAACAGAGGCAGGTGAACACCCCGATGGAAAGCGCAAGATCCTGCAGCAGTGACCGGCCAAACGCCGGCCGCCCGAAATCGGCCGGAATGCCATGCTGCATGTAGGACCAGAGTGCGAGCTTGGGCGCCAGCAGCAGCAGGGCGATGAGGACGAGCAGGAGGATGTGGACGCGGCGCGACGATGCCATGGACTGATTCCAAATCGTATGATGCTACACGAAGCGGGCGGGTTCCGCATACGAGCGCGCCGCTATGCGGAGTCGGCAGTCAGTAGTCGATTCCGCATGCTTCTTGCGAGGTGCAGGAACCCAGAATCTGACCGATCGCCGGCCGTCAGGAGCCGAAAGTGGTCCCGACGGGCAACTCTGATGGCAAGGAGAACCGAAATGCCGATCCGCAGCCCGATCCACTCTCAATCCAGATCCGGCCGCCGTGTGCTTCAATGATCTTCCGGCTAATGAACAGGCCCAGGCCGATGCTCTTCTCATTTGCGGACTTGGCAGCCACCCCGGACCTGAATGGCTGGAAAAGCGTCGCGGCCTCCTCGGGTGCAATTCCCGGCCCCTGGTCGGTGACGGAAATCACGGTGTTGCCACGATCATTCGAAAGGCCCACGCAGACAATTGCGCCTTCCGGGGAATGTTGAACTGCATTGGTCAGGAGATTGCCAAGCACTTGAACGATCTTCGGGCCATCAACCGGAACTTCCGGATTCGCATCGAGATCATCCACCGCGATACGAACGTGGTTTCGCTCGGCCCGCGCCGCTGTCAGGTCGCGAGCCCGATTGATCAGGCCAACGAGGTTCTCCGGTTGGCGCCTTAGCTTGAGTTCACTGGATTCGGCGATCGCAAGGCCGAGGTAATCTTCGACAATACGCAGCATTCCTTTGGCAGCCTCATGGATGCGGGCCAGCATAAGGTCATGGGAATCCGAGTTCGCCGTTTGACGCATCAGTTGTTCACTGAACCCGAGAATTGCGGTGAGCGGATTACGCAGGTCGTGAGTGGCCATTCCCAAAAGCAAGTTCTTCAACTGATTGCGTCTCTCCAGTTTCGCGCTGGCCTGATGCAGGGTCCGCACCTGCTCGGCCAACTCGCGATGAAGCGAGACAAGGCCAGCCCGGGTTTCGTGAAGCCCCTCGACATCCGGCCTGCCAATGAGAACGAAGTGGTCGCCTTGTTCAAAACATCGAAACAGGTATGTCTGTGGCACTCTGGTCGCGGCAGAGAGGTTCATCCGATGAACGGCTTGGGAATTGGCCGTCAAGACGGCAAGCGATGGTCTTGCATGAAACTCAATTGGCAATTCCGAGAGGCTCTTGCCCCGAAAGCCTTCGGGCAACATTTCGATCGCGTGGCGATTTGCATCAAGTATGATTCCGAGCCGATCGAGAATGAGAAGGATCACCAGCGGTTCTTCCCAAAGATACCCGAGGCAGATTTCACCGACGCGATCGTGGTCCATAACGTCCGCCCTTCGCGATAAGGACTTCGGCATCCTCGACGGTGGAAACATGTTCGACATTTGAATAGCGGGCAATCGCGTCCGCGCCAGCGCCACTGAACGCCTGTCCGCCAACGAGGACCGGGATTTCGGGATGGCTGCTGGTTATTCTGTCCAGGGAATCGAGCAGCAGAGGCATGTTGAACGGGACGGTTTGGGAAAGAGCCACGAGGTCGGGATGCTTGACATCGATCAACCGCAGCAAATCCGCAGGAGGTACGTTCGCTCCGACGAAGATGGTCTGCCATCCGTGGAACTCGAAGAAATCCGCGACAATCCTCGCTCCGATGTGGTGGTACTCATTGCACCCGCAGGAAACCACCACAGTGCCGCCGGTTCGTTCGGTGGACAGCATCGCCGGTTCAACAAGACAGAGCAGATTCTCGGTCAAGGCCGAGGCAACATGCTCAACTGCCACTGACACTTCGTGACACGCCCAGAGGTCGCCCACCTGGTAGAGTGATCGCTGGAACAGTCCCAGGCAAATATCACGCGGGTCGACGCGGGCTTTGAGAAGTTGTTCGACGATGGACCCGCATCGGGATCTGTCGCCACGAAGCAGACACTCCACATAAGAACTGTAGGTTTCCGCAGCGATCATTCTGTCACGATCTTCCTTGGTCGCATCCACCGACCACCAGCGACCGGTTCCATACCGCACTTTTATACGCATGCTGGAAGAATGCCGCAAGAGGATTCTGCGATTCTGCATTGGATTGCAGTCAGCGGAATTCGAGACATGTTCAAGTGCCCGTAGAGCCTTGGTCCAGGCTTATGGAGCATTGGGACGGGCTCGGGCAGGACGCGGATGACGGTGCCACAGAACCCGGGCGGACGGGTGGAATGCGTGATTACACGCGGGCTAGACTTCGGGGACGGCCGTGGGTCGGAAGGCAGGAAGCAGCCAATGTGGTTCTCGAAGTTCAAAGAACGGTCGGCCCTGCCGGCAGGCATCGCGCTGCTGCTGGGAAACAAGCTGATGCTACGTGTTGGATTGCGCCGGCGCGTCGATGGTTGGCGGCGCGGGGCCGGGCTGGTGCTGCGCGGGGAGGCCGCGACATTTGTGCTGTCGGCATTTGGCCTCGATATCTGGTCCGATGTCGAGCGGCCTGTGGCGCCGAGTGTGGCCGCTTCGCAGGAGCACTTTGCCGGGCGGCTGGCGTGTTTCCTCGCGGGTGAGGCCGACTGTCACGTTTGCGTCAGGCGGGGAACTCTGGAGGATTGCGCCGAGCCGTGTGGCGGTCCGAGCTACAGCCTGGGTTTTGAAGACCGGCCCGACGGTCCGGCGAGATTTGTGCCTCCGGGCAATTGGGCTGGTGAAGATCATCTGCAGCGGAGCGAGGCTTCGACTGACCTGCTGTTGAACGTGGTTGGGCGGATTGGCCGCGGCGGAGGTGGCGATGTCTGGTTGTGCATCAATCATGTCGGCATCGACGGTGTGGCCGTTCAGGAGATGCTCTCGCGACTGGAAGCTGCGTGGGGCATCGCTGAGGATGTTGTATATCCGACACCCGACAGCTTCGTGCCCCATGCGGAACTTCGCCCGTGCGCGGGGCGCGAGGGCCTCGCGCAGGTGCAGGCCTTCATGGACTTTGGGCCGCTGCTGGAGTGGAGGAAGACGGAAAACGCGCGACTGCCCGAGGCCATGACCCTGTCGGCCGCGATACTCTGGTGCCTGGCCCGTCAACCCGCGTTTGCCGGAATATGCATGGGCACAACGGTGGACGTGCCCCCGATCGACGGGCTGGGGCGCGGCGTAGGCGTCGTGGTCGTCCGCCCGGCCGACTACCGGCAGCGCAAGGATGGACTGGTGCAGTACGTGCAGGATTTCAATCGCCAGTTGGAACTCACTCGCCGCCGTGCGAGCGAAAGTTGCAGTACGCTGGATGCGGCAGCCTTGATTCCGCCCGGACTGGCAGCGCGACTGCTCCGCCACGCCCTGCAGGGCGATCGCGCGTTCGGCAGCATGGGGCTGACACTCATCCGGGATGCGAAAGTCTTCGGTGCGCCGATGGGTGATTTCGGCCACCCGGACGGCTTCCTGGCGATTGGCAATGTTGCGATTCCCGCGGGCGACGGGCGCAAGGTGGGCTGCATCACGATCAAGGGACCCGCGGCGAAGATCTCCGGTTATCCGACGCTGGTCCAGGAGGCCATCCGGGAGTGCGCCGCCGGACCGCGTTAGTGCTGAAACCCACGGAGCAAGCTCCGTGGGCGTTGGGTGGGGCGTGGACTGCAAAAAAACGTTTGGAGGATCGCAGTTTCGAGGACGTGAGGCATAAGGGGCTTTCTGTAAAGGGATTATGATTGGGGAGGGCGTCGGCGAGAGGCAACAAGAACCCCGTCCTTTCCACGTCCAAAAGCCGTCCCGATCAGTCCCGGTCTGGCCCGGTGGGCGGTGATCTGTCATCGGTGATCGGTGGAGAGGCGAGGAACAATGAGGAATGAAGGACGAATGCCGAATGCCGAATGGGCCCTGGCAACTAACAACTAACAACTGGCAACTCTCGACAAGATGTTAAAGAACGAGGCCGACGGCCGGGCGGCGGCGGTGGGGTTGTGCGCTGGCCCGCTCGGAGGCGGGACAGCGCGAAGGAGGTGCGAAAACACGCTCCTCTATATATACCCGGGGTGTTGCGCGCTTCTGCGGGGAATGCGCAGCGTGATTGACGTAAGTGCCGGCCGGGATTGTGGTTGTGAATTTGCGACGGATTTTCGAGATTATTTCGCTCGGCTGCGACATGTGTGAGACGATGGCGGCAGTGGCTAGACGGAGTCGAATCGTGCCGGCCGTCAGACGGCAAGCCATTAAAGGATGTTGCCTTTTGAGGATATCGCGCCCCGA
The DNA here is from genome assembly GCA_025361735.1 of Phycisphaerales bacterium. Classification (GTDB taxonomy): domain Bacteria; phylum Planctomycetota; class Phycisphaerae; order Tepidisphaerales; family Tepidisphaeraceae; genus JANYKD01. The sequence goes on along the minus strand of JANYKD010000436.1, from coordinate 10,221 downwards.
CATCGTTTCATTCGCCGACACCGTTTCGTTCGACGTTTCGTTCGCCCATAATTGATTGCCTCCGCGGTATCGTCGTAAGATACCCCGGTCGCCCGACGGTGTGTCGCATCGTGACGAGGTTATCCACTATGAGCGCCAATCGTGTGCTTCTGAGCCCAACCCCGCGCCAACAACAGATTCTAAAGCAGCTTCTTGCGTTGCACGGTCGTCCACCAAGCTGGCGCCGGTCACTGTTCAAGCTGATGCGAATCATTCTCGTCTGGTCGGTCCTGCTGGCAGCATGCGTAGTGGTGACTGGGGGCGAGAAGTCGCCACTGTTGCCATGGTCTGCTGGTTTCATTACCGGTCTTATAGGTGCAAACGTGGCCGGCATTCGCTTGTCCATGCGTAAGTGGGCCGTTCTGGAAGCGGTGATAGAATGGGAACGAGTCGGGAAGCTTGCGAGTCTCGGTGACGAACGGACGGCATAAGACCGCGGGGGCTGGAGCAGTCAAGAAACGGAACCCCGACACCGTTTCGTTCGCCGCCTTGTCTTCACTCGATGATATGCGGACGGTAGTTCTCTCGGACGATGCGTTCAAGAGTCTCACAAACGGATCTGGGCACATGCGACTTGATATCCAGTAATCCATCGCCTAAGTGAAACACGGTCGAAAGAACCTGCGAAGACACAATGATGTCTCGCAATACGGCCGCGCGGGCGCTGTGTGCTCGAAGTTCCCAGGGATCCCGTGTGGCGCCCACTGCTCGTCTCGCGATCCACATACACAAATCTCCGCATGCGCACTCAACGATCTCGACACCAAGCTTCTCCTTTGCTTGCCGCAACAGGACGCGCAACGACGCATCGTCGCTAGTGCTTTGTGTCTCAGAACCGATGTCGTGAATCATCTTGAGTATGACATCTTGATGCATGCTGCTGCTCCTTATGGAGCCATGAACGGCGGACACTCGACAATATGCGACAGAATTGATGTCCAGTGTCCCCTGTTCATGGCTAGCTATCGACCATGAATTGCACATTCAATCAAATGGAGATCCTCGTCGACTGTAGATCGATAGAATTCATAGAATGAAGAGTATTCGAATAGCTGACTGCCGAAGATGCGCACCACATGTCCTTCTTTTTGACAACCCGCCTTCACCAAGAGCAACAGATTGAGTTCCGGGTGAGCTGTGCCGATAATGACAACGTCCCGATTCTTCAAAATCCGGTCTGGAAAGGCACCTTCCAGATTAAACGCGTTCAACATTTGCTCTGCAAACGGTCGCAATGCACTTTTCCCGATCAGGTCTTCGGTGCCGAACAGATGTGCATCGCATGCAAAGGCTTTCCAGCCGTCGGTATATCGGAGGAAATCGCGATACTGTGAATCAAGCGAGACCCCGAGTGTAGCTTCCGCGTCGGCAATACTGGCAGCGGAGGCAGGCGGCTGCGGAAGATAGTGCGTCAAAATTCGATCCACCTCCATCAATCGTCTCTTTAGAGCTGCTTTCTCTTCGATCTCGCATGCCCATTCGATCATGGTGTTTCCTCGCGGATTGCAAGCCGGAACTCCGTTGGTTTGTACCCCGGTAGATACCTGCTGTTCTGGCCAGCCAGATTTGAGTTTCTCACGCTATCCAGCGAATGAAGCGGGTGTCGGAGTCCGTCTTCATCGTTTCGCCTCCTTTGGCGGCCGGCCCGGCGGACGCTGGCTTGATTCGGCGCCAGGCCTAATCGCCTGGGCGATCCTTGAGGATCTCCCGAATCAGTTTCCCATCAGTCCCCTCCATTTTCTGACCCAGCAGCCATGCGGCGGTCGGGGCGACGTTGACGTTCTGCATGAAGCCCACGCGGGCGCCGGAGCGAACGCCGCGGCCGGAGGCGATGAACAGGGCATCCATGCTCGGCTTGGCGGCCAGATAGCCGTGGTAGCCGACGTTGTGGCGGCCCATCACGATCGGTGACACAAAATCTTCGCCCGTTGCGGTGTTGGAAAAGGCATAGCCATCGGCCGCCGACAGAATCAAGTCCGGGGCCTGTGCGTTGCTGTCGGGAAGCGGAATGCCCATGGCCGGGAAGCCGGCCGGCTCGACGATCTTGTCGATGCCCTCCTGGCCCTTGAAGATTTCCACCAGCTTGGCGCGGTCCGCGACGGCATTGCTCCGATCGGTCAGATACACCAGGGCGCTGCCGCCTTCGGATATCGCCATGGCCTTGGCCTTCACGACGGTGGTGGGGCCGGCCGTCAGCAGGCCGGCCTTGCGAAGCAGGATGTTGGGGAACAACTGCTTGTCCGCGGAAGCAAAACCATGGTCGGCCACGACAAACACCGTGGTCTGCTCGCGGATCCCCGCGGCTTCCAGCGACTGCAAGACCTCGCGAACGCTGTTGTCCGCCAGGGCCAGGCCGGCATAACCGGCCGAACTGCCGGCGCCGTAGTTGTGGTGCAGGCCGTCCACGACCAGCAGGTGAAACAGCAGGAGATTCGGCCGGTGCTCGCGGATGCTCCGGCAGGCGGCCGCCGTCCACACCTGGTCGTGGGCCGCGCTGCTGAGCCGCTTGAACGCGGGGTCGGTCGGCTCCGTCAGCACGGACGCGGCGACCAGATCGCGCCGCAGCCAGGGCGACATGTGCGCAATCTGGTCGGGCACATCGGGGAAGTTGTCATCCAGCCCCGGCGCGTTGCGCGTGCAGGGCCAGTTGATGGCCGACGTTCGCAGTCCGGCGCGATGCAGCAGATCGAAGAGTGTCGGCGCCTGCACGAGGTCGGCCTGGTCGCGGGCCGGGTCGATCTTCACGGGCTTGTCCGGCCCCGAACGCACGAGCACGCCGTTGAACAGCACCGAGTGTTTGTCCGCCCGCACGCCGGTTACGAGCGTGGTATGGTTCGGCCAGGTGATGGCCGGGTCGATCACATGCATTCCTTGGGCCACGACACCCTGCTTGGCCAGTTCCCGCAGTGTCGGGATCGGTGCCTTGGGGTCGTCGATCATGGCTGCTGGAAAGCCGTCGATGGTGACGATGACGACATGTGCCGGCTTCTGTTGGGTACACGACAGAGACAACAGCAGGCTCACCAGCACAAGCAGCGTTCGTCGCATGGGCGTCTCCTTGGATTCGGCGTGTGGGTGACAACGCATCCGAGCAACGGAGTATATGAGTGTCGTATCAGCGCAGCAATGGAAAGCGATCATCGAGAATCGGCCGGACTGGGTGGAGATCGTCACCTGGAACGACTTCAACGAGAGTTACATCTGCCCCGTCGATCCGCCGGGCACGGCCCGGGCTCCGTCGTACGTGCAATCGCGCCCGAGCCACGCGGGCTACCTCGAGTTGAACCGCTATTACATTGAGTGGTACAAGACGGGCGGGCAGCCAGCACCGAGGGACGCGCTGTTCTATTTCTATCGGCCGCATCCCCGGGATGCCGTGGCCGGGGAGGACAAACCCGTCAAGTCGATGCATGGCGAGGGTCTTCAACTCAATTCGCTTTCCCGCCGATTGCCGGCGCGTAGACGGACTTCATCTTCCAAGCCTGGATGCCGCTGGCCTGAAGGCCCGCCGCCTGGGAGAACAGGGTGATAACTTGGTTCTCGGCGCGGTGCGGGTAGGCCGCAACGGCCGCCTGGCGGTCGTTGGCGAAGACTTCGATCATGCTCTTATCGAGGAAGATGCGCAGCTCGATCTTTTCACCTGACGGCGCTTCGAACGGCGCTTTGATCGTGCCGAGCGCCAGGGTTTTGGCCTGGAGGTCGAGGGTAATCGGGAATCCGTTGTTGCCTTCCTTGTCACAGAAGACCCGGAGGCCGAACGGCGAGGAGGCGGCGGGCTTGAGCGTGAGCTTGAGCTCAAGCGTGTCGCCGGCGATGTTCTTGAGCGTGTATTGGGTATTGGCGTTCACGGTGACGTCGGGTTCGATGGTTTCGGCGTATCGAAGTGTGTCGATTTCGCGCGTGGGCTTGATGCGCAAGACCCCGTCGGGCGGAAGAGAAAGCTCCCGAGGCAGAGACTGGATGCCGGTCTGGAGTTTCGGGTCATTCAGGACGCACCACGCCCACATGATGCGGCGGCCGTCCGGCGTCAGGACACTCTCGGGGGCGAAGAAATCACGCTGGTTCCAGTTCATCCGGACGTGGAAATCGGGGGTAAACTTCTCGTCCTTCCATTGGCCGAGATAGTAGCGGCAGCCTTTGTTGTGGCTGATGCACAGGAGCATGTGCTTGTTCCCGATCTTGAAGAAGTTCGGGCAGGAGACATCCTCATCCTTCTGCACATCGGGCATGTCTTGCGGCATGAACAAGCCCAGGTAATCCCAGGTCTTGAGGTCCGGGGATTTCATGAGCGTGGGCGGCTTGCCGCTGCCGGGATTGCCGCCGGAGAGGGCGTAGTAGGTGTCGCCGTCGAGCCACGCATCCGGATCCCAGTTGGCGATCTTGCTGCCATCCTGATCGGGGCGGACGCGGGGTTCAACCGCGATCGGGTGCGTCCATTTCTCAAGTTGGTCGTCCAAGGCAATGGCGACCTGGTTGCGTCCCGAGCCCTGGCCGTGATAGATGATCGCGGGTTTGCCGTCCCTGGTGAAGAAACCGGTGCCGCTGAACATTCCGTGGCCGGTGACGGGCGGAGTGAGTGTCGTGGGGTGCCACTTCCAGTGCAGGAGATCGTCACTGGAGACATGGGCGAACGCGAAGCCGCTGTCGTTCTTGTAGATGTAGTGGAGGTGGTAACGTCCCTTCCAGAAGAAAGCGCAATTCGGGTCCCCGGGATAGGCTGCCCCCGGGCCGGGGTGGGCAAGGTGATAGGTAAGCCATGTCGCGGGCGGATTGGCCGGCATTGCGGGGGTTTCGGGTTCGAAGGGGACATGAACGCCCGTGCTGCCCACCAGCGTGGCGGCGGCTCCGTCGAGCAGGAGTTTGCCGTCCAGCACACGGGCTCCGCCAAGGAGTTGGGTCTCGACAAACCGGCCCGTGCGCTCGGTGGCCTGTGCATCATCGAATGTCCACCACGCCCAGGGTTTGGGGTCGGACGCCACATTGGGCTTCAGCGCAGCGATCTGTTCGCCGCTGAGGGCTCGGTCGTAAACCCGGGCATCGTCGATGGCGCCGGCGAACCGGGCGTTATCGTTCTGCGCCTGGTGTCGCTTGCCCATGAAGACCATGGCATCCGGGCCGAATTCCTGGGGCGGGACGCTCATCGTGTGCCGGGCGTACAGTTGGCCATCGCGATAGACGGTGACGAGTCGATCCTGGTAGACGATGGCGACCTGCACGAAACTGCTGCCGGCCGTCTCGACGGGATACGTGCTCTGATTTTTTTGCGTGCGGCGGAAGAAATCGCTCCCGGCCATCCACTTTGCCGGGGCGAGCTCGGCGAAGACAATGGCGTCGAAACGGCCCCGCTGGTCGTCGATGGTGAGGACGCCCCCGCCCCGCTGAGTCAGGTTGGCGGGCGAAACCCAGGCGACAAGGGTCTTGTTGCGGAGAGGAGGTTCACCGGGTAGCGACGGCCTGGTAGCCGGGGGTGCGGCAGCGGATGCGGTGGACACCGCGGCGAGTGCGACGACGAAGGAAATCCATCGGTTCATTCCCGCTCTCCTGTTCCAAGTGAAGCGAGGTTGACGCACAAGATATGCAATCAACCCTCCGATTTTTTACCCTGGCTTGAAACCAGTGTTGCCCGCCGCGACAGACATTATCAGCCCTGAGGTTAATCGGTGGGGATGTCTTGTGGTCCCGGCGTTGGGCTCTTACAATTCCTGATGCTGAGTGGTTGACACGTCTCACTCAAGCGAGTCGGAAATCTCTTGTCGCCCCGTGATCGTTGTTCAAATCCGTTTTGTTTGAGGAAGGAGTCGTCTGTGGGAATTCGAGAAACACTTAACGAGAATCCGCGTGCGGCGACCGGTGTTGCCGTCGGCCTTATTGCCGTGACCCTGATATGGGTGGTCTGGCTATTGTGGCCCGCGCGCCCGATCGTGCAGGGCGATCTGAAGCAGTTCTACACCGACGATGACGGAGCATCCTACTTCCCGGATACCTACGGCAAGGTCGCTCCGTTCAAGCACGACGGCCGCGACGCCGTGCTCGCATTTGTCTTCCGCGCCGGCAAAGGCAAGCCGTTCGTCGGCTATATGGAGAAGTACACGGACGTCGGCAGGCAGAAGAAGGAAGAGATTCTCGCCGACACAGCACACAAGCAGCGGCTTCGCACGGAGTTGTATCCGTTGGAAGCGAGCGAGAAACTGGTGAAGAAGCCCGGGGCAAGCAACAAGTGGGTGAACCCGGCGACGGACCCGACCGGGGCGGCGCAGGTTCGGACGATAACCAGCGCCGACGGTTCGACCGTCACGCCGGTCCTCCCGGGCGAATGATCGTCAGGCCGCCTCGACAGCCATGGTCGGCTCATCGGTCGGTCGACGCAGGTGGTTACGCACGGCCGTTGTCCACATCGCTGCCGCCAGGAGCAGCCCTGCCGCCATGGCGAATGGGCCGAGGCCGCGGTTCTTCCAGTAGAACAGCGTCCCGAGTATTGGTCCGACCACGCGAGCCAGCGATGACATGCCCCAGTAAAGCCCGAAGACGACGCCCTGTTTGTCCGGTGGCGTGGCCTTGGACACCAGCGATTGGAACGTCGGCTGCCACATGCTGCGCCCGACCGCATTGAAGAACCCGGCCACAAATAGCAGGATTATCACGGGATACAGATCGGCCTGGACGTAGCCGAGCATGCCGGCCGCCGCCAGTACCAGTCCCCAGATGGCCAGCGTCCACTCGTTGAACCGCTTGTTCAGGCGGTGAATCAGTCCGCCCTGGACAATGACGATCACGACCCCCAGGAAACCCATGTACAACGCGGCCTTCCGGATCGTCACATGGAAGCGGTCGATCAGGAACATGACCAGCGACGCCTCCATCATGACGAACGCGGCCATGCACAGGAACGATGTCAGCAACAGCGCCCGCAGCAAGGGGTCGCGGAACACGGGCAGGAAAGTGCGGGGATGCAGCCAGGCTTCGGCGTCGATGGGTTTGTGAACCCGGGACTCGCGGAGCAGAAACAGGGTCATGAGGCAGGAAATGAAGCTCGCGCCGGCCGCCAGGTAGGCGGGCAGCCAGATGTGCTTCTCGCCGAAAATACCGCCCAAGGGCGGACCCAGCGTGAAACCCAGTCCGAACGCAGCGCCGAGCACGCCCATGCCCTTGGCGCGTTTCTCGGCGGTCGTGATGTCCGCGATGTAGGCCTGGGCAGTGGAGATATTTCCGCCACTGACGCCGTCGATGATTCGCGAGACGTAGAGCAGCATGAGTGCCAGGGCTCCGCTGCCCCAGAGATCCTGGTTGATCAGCCCCAGCATGACGTACCCGATGGCACTGCCGAATTGCGACAGGACCAGCACAGGTTTTCGGCCGATGCGGTCGGACCAGGCGCCGAGGATTGGGGTGGCGATGAACTGGCAGGCCGAGAATATCGAGAAGATCAACCCGACCTGCACGGGCGAGGCATGAAACTTCAGGGCATAGACGGGCAATGCCGGGATGATGATGCCAAAACCCAGGAGGTCGACGAAGACGATCAGGAAGATCGTCAGCAGTGCGAACCGGGGCGGCGTGGGCGGCGTCAGCGCTGGGGTCTCGTAGTTTAGGACTTCGGCCATGGGAGTCATTATTGCACCCCCGATGGCGAATAACCAATCCCCCCTTGCGGCGTGGTCGGTTCACCGACCACGTCCCCGACCTCATCGCGTAGAATCAATCCGTCGCAACAGGACCAACGTCGCCGTTCCCAGAATGACCACGATCGGACCTTCGATCGCGATCCACCACGTCGGCAGGCCGATTCGCCAGTCGATTCCGAACATGGTCACGCCGAACAGGAGATAGAAGCAGGCATAGGCGACGATGAGGGGCCTGAAGCGGCGGATGTCGAAGGAGAGAACCCAGAGCATGGCGCCCATGATCGCGTAAAGTGCGGATTCCGACCGGGCGAGATACTCGAAGATTGGCGTGGCAGGCATCGAGCCCAGGCCCAGCAGGCGAGCGGCCGCGTCCATCATGCTCCGGGGCATGAACACGGCGAAGATGGCCAGCAGGGAGATGGTGCCGCTGACGCGCAGAAAGATTCGCAAATCTCGTTCGCCGGCCATGCGGGAAAAGATACCGGGCGGCGGCGGGTTGTAAAACAGAGAATCGTCCCCAGTGGGGGACGATTCTCTCCGGGAAGAACACTTTTTCGGGCGGGGACTCAATTCGGATCCCCAAGTTGATTCATCCAGCAACCTCCTGTTCTAGCGGCCTCGGATGCGACCTCCGGCCGGCTTGACCAAGTTCGTTCATTGCTTGAAATCTGCGACACGTACGAGGCTTCAGTTTCTCTCTGTTGGGGACAGAGCAACCTACGTGCCGGATAATGTCATGATTCTCCGGCCCGAATTCTGTGGTAGGATGCCCTGCCGGTCTCACTTGGCACCGGTTTCTGTGACAGGAGCGTGACACACTGGCACACCTGCCCGGTTGAAGATGGTCCAGAGGTTCACGAGTTTAAGGGTTCAAGGGTCCAAGAAGTGCCGGCGACCCGCCGTGGCTGGTAATATCGCTGTCGGTTACGCAACTCCTGTCCGGAACGCGGTTTGCTAGCGTAGGCGTCGTGGAAATCATGTCTCACTTCGAGCCTTCAGCCTCCTCGCACATTCTCCTGGTGGAAGATAACACGTCGCTCTGCAAGTGCCTGAAGCAGTTTCTCGTGGATCATGGCTACCAGACGGTGACTGCCGACACGTTGAAGAAAGGCCTTGAATTGCTCGGTGAGCACCGGCCGTGGCTGTGCCTGTTGGACCTGAACCTGCCGGATGGAAGCGGGCTGGAACTGCTGAACAAGGTTGTGTCGAACGGGGACCGCTGCCGGGTCATCGTGATGACGGCGTTCGACTTGCCGCATCTTCGTCCGGCGCATGCAGGCGGGGTGCTGGCGGGCTGGATGAACAAGCCGGTCGATCCGCTGAAACTTATGCAGATAGTCAAGGCTGAAGAAAGCCGCCAATCTGCTATGATGGCCGGGCTTCGCACGGTCCCTGAATGAAACGCATCCTGGGCATTCCGCGACAGTGGTGGGCCGCGGCCGGCATGATCTTGCTGGCTGCGGCACTGACGGTCCCGTGGACATTCTGGATCATGCTGGCGGCCTACGAACGGGACGTCAACGAGCAGGCCCGCCTGCTGGCCGACCGGATTCAGACACACCTGCGCCTGGCGGAAAACATGCGGAACCCGCAGATCCTGATTCCGCTCTACGAGGAATTGCTTAAGGACTCAACGGTCACGGCGTGGCGCATCTGGATCAAAGGGGATGCCGCTCCGCGGTCCTATGTGCGACAGAGCACCACGCAGCTCCCGGAATCGGCGGAGGCGGCCTTGAGAATGATCGCCGCCGATCCAAACAGCTATCGCTATCTGTACAATGTCGGCGCGCCGCCGGATCGCGTGTATGCACACGTCTACATCGAGCTCTCACGACCAGCTTTGTGGAGCAGATTCTGGCAGACCGAGGGCAAGCTGATGTGGCGCGTCGGGGTGCAGACCGCGTCGGCGACGCTGATCCTGGGGCTGGCCGGGGCGCTGGCGTTTCACATGTGGGGATCGGCCGCCCGGCAGCGCGAGCGGGCCGAAATGGAACAGATGGGACTGCTGGCCGAGCGCGGCCTGACGGCGGCGGTGCTCGCCCACGAGATACGCAATCCGCTGCAAGCGTTGCGGTTTCAACTGCACTCGTTACGCAAGAACGCGGGCGATTCCGAGCGTGTCGGGGCGACGGCCGACACCATCGACTCGGAACTGGAGCGGATTCAGCGGCTGGTGCAGGATTACCTCGCACACGAGAAGGCGCAGGCATTTCACGCGGAGGCTGTGTCGCTGCTGGAAGCTGCAGCGGGCCTGCGAACGGTCATGGAGGCGCTGCTCAAGAGCGAGCAGACCGAACTGGTCCTGCCGGCCGGGTCGGATGTCGTGGTGTCGTGCGATCAACATGCCTTGAGGCAAATCCTGATGAATCTCGTGCTCAATGCCCAGCAGGCAATGGGGCACGGAGGAAGAATTACGGTAGGCATCAGGAAGGATGCGGGGTTTGGGATTATCTCGGTTACCGACACCGGGCCGGGGATTCCGCCCGAAATGCTGGAGCGGCTGTTCAAACCGTTCCAGACGAGCAAGAAGGAAGGCAGCGGCATCGGGCTGGCGCTGGTG
>JANYKD010000428.1 GCA_025361735.1 Phycisphaerales bacterium | reverse complement strand
GGCCGGCGCCGCGCCGGCGGCCGCGAGCTGTTTACGCAGCGTTTCGACGAGCCAGGCGGTGTGCTCGCGGATTTCCTCGGCCATATCGCCACAGATCACCAGCCCATGGTTTTGCATGAAGATCGCCCGCGGGCAATCGCGGCCGGTGGCCTTCTTGAAATCCGCCAGCGACTGCCGGAGCGTCTGCGAGAGGATATACCCGGGATCGACCTCGGGAATCCAGACCACGTCCTTGGCCAGTTGCTTCGCCAGTTCCGGCCCCTTGGAGCAGCAGGTGACCATGTTCACGAGCGTACTGTGCGTGTGGACCACGTACTGTCGGGGCATGAGATGATGCAGCAGTGCCTCGACGCTCGGACGCTGGTTTTTCCCCGGGTGGATTCGCGCGGCCAGCGTTGCGGCCTTGAACTCTTCCTCGCGCTTCATTCGATCTGTCGAGAGCGTGCTGTTGAGCAGGGCCTCGAGCTTGGTGCGGTCCATCTCGACAAAGCCTTCCACCGGCATCGTCGCCAGCGCGTGTCCGCTGCCCTTGACGAATAGCCGGTCGCCGACCTTCGCCGAGGTATTTCCGCCGCCGGCGATGACGAATTCCGGATCGGCCCCGTAGAAGTGCGAGAGCTTCACGAGAACGTCCATGGGTGTGTCAGACTTGGAGAAAGTGGGCCAATTGGATGACATAGTGCTGAGTCCTGAGTGCTGAGTAGGGTTCAAGAGTTCAAGGGTTCAAAGGTTCAAGGGTTCAAGAGTGGTTTAAATCTCAAATTTCAAATCTGATTGGAGATCTCCGTCTTCCTTTTACCTTTTAGCTTTTACCTTTTTCCTTCACTTCTTCTCCATATAACGCCGAATCACAGCTCCGCCGAGCGACTTAAACGCCGCGATGCGGGTGGTGGTGTTTGGATACTTCGGATTCGGTTTGCCCTGAGCATCGACGAAACCGCACTCACCGTGCAGCGTGAGGAACTGGTGGGCGGCCACCACGCAGGCGCCTTCCCAGAAGATCTCCTTCACATCATCGGGGACAGGTACGCCCTTCAGGCACGCGGGCTCGATGGGCAGCAGATCAAGTGTGTTGTGCTCGGTGCCCGCGGTGACCACCAGCCCCGCGGCCCGCATCGCCTTGACATACTTGCTCAGCACTTCCGGCGTGTTGCGGATCGGGATAAACTCGGCCGCGACAAACCCGCGGCCCTTGATGTTCGCGATCAGCGTCTCCACCGGTTCCTCGAACGGGCAGATCGGGCTCGTGCCATCGGCCAGCGTCGGATAGGCCGGGATGCCGCCGAGTTCGAGAATCAGCCGGAATGCCTGGTCAAAGTTGACGAACGTCTCGTCCACATAGGCCGGCTTGCCCGCTTTCATGAGTTGGGCGCGAATTTCGTTTTGAATCTTCACCGCTTCGTCAGGCCCGAATTTCGGAGCCGCGGACAGACCAAACGCCTTGGTGAGTTTCTCGATACGCTGCCCGGCCGGGACTTTGGCAAATATCGCTTCCTGAAATGCCTGACAGACGTGGCGTTCCTGGAGATAGATCCGCTCGCGCGGGCAGCCGTGGCGCTTGGCGACCATGTCGATCACATCGGATTCAGTCAGGTTGATCGGAAGGCCACGCTGGGCGAGCACGTCGGCCAGTTTGCGAATCACCTCGCGCATCCGCGTGGTGTCGCTTTTGCGGATGATGCCGATCAGCTTATCGGCTTCGGCATTGAAAGGGGCGAAGCGCGTGATCCCCTTGCCGCAGATGTACATCTTGCCCGGATTGCCCGGGTCGTTGATCTTCACGCCGCCCTTCACAAGATCGTCGATGAGGCAGATGATCTCCAGCCCGAACAACGGGAAGATCCCGGCCTTGCGGGCGCCCGCGACGAAGTCGCCGTAGACGTCATAGTCATAATAGTTACTGACCCCCAGCACCCCGATCTGCTGTGCGGCCGCCAGTTCGATCGCTTGGGCAACCGAATTAAACGCCGAGAAATTTGGCGGCAGATGGATGTGGCTGTTCACTTTCAACTGCGTCGACGGAGCGTATCCCTTGCGGACGCTGTTCTCCAACTCCGCCGGAGTGCCCAGGCTCTTCAAGAACGCGAGTGCTTCCGTAACACCTTTCGACATAGTATTTCTTCCTTAGTACCAGGCAATTGAAACACAGAGATCACAGAGACCGTCTTGTCCTGCGATGCAATTCCGCAAATCTAAGCTCCAAAGACCAAACACTCTAGATCGCCACTAGATATAGAAACACCATGAACGTCTCTGTGCTCTCTGTGTTTCAATTCTTCTTTCCGAACTTCGTTCACGCAACGCCCGCCGCCACACGCAACATCTTCTTCGGCGGCAGATGCAGGCCCATCGCCAGGGCGTCCTCGGCCGCCTCCTTGATCGATTCGCTGATCGTCGGATGCGCGAAAACCGTCTCCGCGACATCCAGCACGCTCACCTTCTGATGCAACAACGCTCCGGCCGCCGCGATGCACTCGGTGACATTGTGCCCGATCATGTGTACGCCCAGCAACTGGCCGGTCTCGCGATGCCGCACGACCTTGGCGAAACCATCATTATCGTTTACTGCGAGCGCTTTGCCCAGATGCGACAGCGGGAAGTTTCCGACCGATACCGGCATTCCCTTGGCCCTGGCTTCGTCGGCCGTCAGACCCACCGTACCCACTTCGGGGAAGGTGTATACCGCATTGGGGATCGGAGCATGGAACTCGTGCCCCTGGCCCAGTGCGTTCTCGACAGCCGTCACGCCGTGTGCGGATGCGGCGTGCGCCAGCAGGCACCGGCCATTGGCATCGCCGATGCAGTAATAATTCTTGACCGGCGTCTCCATGCGATCGTTCACGCGGACAAAGCCGCGGTCGCTGGTGATGCCGACGCTTTCGAGACCGATGTCCGCAGTGTTCGGCCGCCGCCCTGTGGCAACCAGTACGCGATCCACGTCGATGCTCTGTCCGTCACCTAGTTTGGCAATCGCGCCCGAGCCTCCCAGGGACAGGCTTTCGATCTTCACTCCAGTGGTTATCTTGATGCCGCGTGCCGTAAATATCTTGCTGAGCACCTGCGCGATCTGTCCATCCAGGTTCGGCAAAATCTGCGGCAGCATTTCCACGACCGTGACGTCCACGCCCAGTGCCTGCATCATGCACGCGAACTCGCACCCGATCACGCCGCCGCCCACGATCAGCAGTTTCTTCGGCAACGTCTTCCAGTGCAGCGCCTCGTCGCTGGTGCAGACAATATTCACATCCGTCGGCCACCCCGGTATCCGCGACGGAATCGATCCCACCGCGAGAATGACTTTGTCCGCGGTGAATTCCTCCGCCGCACCGCCCGTCTTCGTGACCACAATCTTTCCCGCGCCGGCCAGGGCCGCGCGCCCCTGATAGATCGTCACCTTCCGCGCCCCGAGCAACCCCTTGATGCCGGTGCGCAGCGTCTGCAGGACCTTGTCCTTACGCGACTGAATCTTCGCCCAATTCACCGTCGTCCCGGCCGGAACATCGATCCCCATCTCCGCCGCGTGCTGCACATGGTGCATCAGCTCGGCCGACCCGAGCAGCGCCTTGGACGGAATGCACCCGTAATTCAGGCACGTCCCGCCCAGTTGTTCCTTCTCGACAATCGCCACGCTCGCCCCCAGCTGCGCCGCCTTCAGTGCCGCCACATATCCGCCGGGTCCGGCTCCGAGAACTGCAATCGCATAATGTTTATTCATAACGCACTCGTGTGAAATAGCCGTGGATTCACTAGAAATCTCGTGGCATGGGCGTCTCGCCCATGCGTTTCTGCATTTCTTCGCGTCTGCCTTCGCGCCATCGTGTCTTCGCGGCTAATTTGTCGTGGCCACATTTTCCGCGTCCGCTGAAGCGGACCCTACACAGGCTCGCCCATCCTCTTCTTCGCGCCACCTTCGTGGCCCTTAGTGGGCAATACTCTGCCGTCTATGCAATCAACTGCACTGGATTCTCCAGCAGCGCCTTCAACTTCGCCATGAACTGCGCGCCCAGCGTCCCGTCAATCAGCCGATGGTCGGAACTGAGCGTGATATTCATCGTCTGCCCGGCCTTGATCGCGCCGTCCTTCACGATCACATCCTCGCGCACCGAACTGACCGCCAGGATCGCCGCCTCCGGCGGATTCACGATCGCCACAAACTCATCCACGCCAAACATCCCGAGGTTGGAGATCGTGAAGATCCCCAGGCCCATGTTCTCGATCTTGCCCGCGCGGGCCTGGTTGGCCAGCCGCTTGGTTTCGACGCTCAGTTGCTCCAGGGTGTACTTTTCCGCGTTCATCACCACCGGGACGACCAGCCCCTCGTCCATTCCCACTGCCACCCCGATGTTCGCGCCGGGGAATTCGAGAATTGTTTCTCCATCCACCCGGCTGTGCATGGCGGGGAATTCCATGATTGCCTTGGCGCACGCCAGGACGATCACATCGTTCACGCTGCAGCCGAACTTGGCCTTCTGGCTCTTGTAGAAACTCATCAGCGCCCCGGCATTGATCCGGCTGCTGATATACCAGTGCGGAATCGTCGTCTTGGAAAGGGTCAGGTTGCGTGCGATCGCCTTCCGCATGTTGCTCATACGCTTGCGAACCACGCCGGCCGGCAGTTCGCCCTGGGCGATTGGCACAGCTACGGGAGCCGCCGCCGGCTTCGCAGCCCCGGCCGCGGGAACATCGGCCGACAGGATACGACCGCCCGGCCCGGAACCCTGGGCAACGTTTGCCAGGTCCACGCCGCGTTCGCCCGCGACCTTGCGTGCGGCCGGAGAAGCTTTTACGCGCCCCGATTCAGTGGTCGCCGCGGGAGCGGACACGGTCGTCGCTGGTGTGGCGGCCGTCGGCGTCGCGGTGCTCGCTGCCGCCGGTGCCACGCTTCCGCCTTGGGTCGCGATAAACGCATCCACATCGGCGTCGTTATCCGCCAGATACGCCACCGGCAGCAGCACGGCGCTGTTGCCGCCGTCGGCCACCACAATGCGGGCCAAGCGTCCGGCGTCCGGGGCTTCGACTTCCATCGTCGCCTTGTCGGTTTCGATCTCGAAGATGATGTCGCCCTTCTTGATGGCCGAGCCGGGTTGGACGTGCCACTTGACGATCACGCCTTCTTCCATGCTCTGCCCGGCTTTGGGCATGAGAATCGGAATCACTTTGCCGGCGGGAGGATTTGCATTGGACATGGGATGGGCCTTGGGATGAGTGCCGGCGGTGTCCTCACCGGCGGTCTTTACTTTGTGTGTCGGTGTTTGGATTTCGTCGGTGGCGACACTGGCGGTACCGCCGCTGCCGATGATCGCCAGCGGCGCGCCAACCGGAATCGTCTTACCGGCCGGAGCAAGCACCTCCGTGAGCGTGCCTTCAAGCCCCGACTCGATTTCGGCCAGCCCGTCGTCAGTTTCAACTTCGAGCAGAATATCGCCTTTATTGACGGCATCCCCGGCCTTCTTTCGCCAGCGGAGAACCGTGGCATTCGAAGCGGATTTGCCTGCCTGCGGCAATGTGAGCGTTGGCATAATACGTCCGTTCCTGATTGAACTTGCTACCAGAAGTGAAATAGTTTCGTCAAAAAAAATCATAAGTCAAGCATATTTATTGCAAAACTGGTTGATTTCTCCGTCAGAATAGGGTTTACTATCGTCGGAGTTTCGACAAACGCCATGAGCGCGTCCACGCAACGTCGCGAACAAATCCTCGCGGCCATCTTCGAGAAACGGCACGTCACCGCCAGAGATCTGGCGGCCCAGATCGCCGTTTCTGAGGCCACCGTCCGCCGCGACCTCAAGGCGATGGCCGACACCGGACAAGTCGAACTCGTCTACGGGGGCGCCACGCTCCGCCGGCCTTCCGACTACTCGTTCCGCTCCAAAGGCGAACGGAACGTCGAGGCCAAGCGCGTCATCGGCCGGCTCGCGGCCGACCTCATCGCCGACAATGAACAGATTTTTCTCGATTCCGGCACCACCTGTTTCGAGATGATCCCTTTTCTCAAATCCCGCCGCCAACTTTCCATCATCTGTACTTCCGCGCGGTTGGCGCTCGAGCTTGATACGCCGGGGATCTCCGTGATTCTGCTCGGCGGCCAGTATCGCCCGGACCGCATGGACACCGTCGGCCCGCTGGCCACGGCGACCCTCGAACAACTCCGCGGCTACATCTGCTTTATCGGTGCTGACGGGCTGGATCGCGATTTCGGGCCGGCCGCCGTGGACATCGAAAGCGCCGACCTCAACCGCCGCGCCGTCCGCAATTCACGCCAGACCGTATTGCTTGTTGACCACACCAAATTCTCCACCGCCTCGCTGTTCAAGGTGGTGGATTGGGCTTCCGTCTCCCGGCTCGTGACCGACCGTGCCCCTACGCCGGAGTGGATGGATTTTCTGAGCGCCCGGGGCATTCAAGTTGACTTTCCAGAGGAATCATAAGGAGTTCGCACATGCCTAAGAGTCTGATGATTGATCCCGTTAAGAAACGTCTGCCCGGCCAGCTCGATTTCACGCCGATTCCGCTGAACTCGTACAAGAAGACCATCCAGGAAGAGTTCGCCTCCAAGCGTTTCTCCAAGGCCGACCTGTTGCGCATCCAGCGCGACATGGAGATCATCCGCGCCTTTGAGAACATGCTCAACGAGATCAAACTCCGCGGCAGCTTCCTGGGCATCGAGTACAACCACCGCGGCCCGGCGCACCTTTCCATCGGCCAGGAAGCGTCGGCCGTCGGTCAGGCCTATCTGCTGGGCGTTGACGACCACATCTACGGCTCGCACCGCAGCCACGGCGACATTCTCGCCAAGGGTCTGTCCGCGATCGCCAAACTCTCCGACGAAGCCCTGCTCAAGATCATGTCGAGTTATTTCGGCGGCGACACCTTCCGCGTCGTCGAGAAGGACGGATCCGGCCCGACTCAGGATCTCGCCATGGACTTCCTCGTCTATGGCGCGCTGGCCGAGATTTTCGCCAAGGACTACGGCTTCAATCGCGGGCTGGGCGGGTCGATGCACGCCTTCTTCCCGCCGTTCGGCGTCATGCCCAACAACGCCATCGTCGGCGGCTCGGGCGATATCTCCGTTGGTGCGGCCCTCTTCAAGCATGTCAATAAAAAGCCTGGCATCGTCATCGCCAACATCGGCGACGCCTCGCTGGGCTGCGGTCCGGTCTGGGAAGGCATCTGCTTTGCCACCATGGATCAGTTCAAGACCCTCTGGGATGAGAAGCATCGCGGCGGGCTGCCGCTGATCATCAACTTCGTCAACAATTTCTACGGCATGGGCGGCCAGCCCGTCGGCGAAACCATGGGCTTCAAGGTGCTCGCCCGCCTCGGCGCCGGCGTCAATCCTGAACAAATGCACGCTGAACGCGTTGACGGCTACAACCCGCTCGCCGTCATCGACGCCATCGGCCGCAAGAAGAAGATCATCGAGGATCGCAACGGCCCCGTGCTGCTCGACACGGTCACCTATCGCTTCTCCGGCCACTCGCCGTCCGATGCCTCCAGCTATCGTGATAAGTCCGAGGTCGAGGCTTGGCAGAAGCACGACTCGCTCGTTTCCTTCGCCCAAGAACTTGTAGATGCCAAGATCTGCACCCGCGCCGAGATTGATCAGATTCACGCCCAGGCTGAGGCCTTGATCCTCAAAGCCTTCAAGAAGGCCGTGGACATGAAGATCAGCCCGCGCAGCGATCTCAAGCTCAAGAACTGCATCCTCGAGCGCACCATGTTCTCCAACCAGAAGGTGGAGTCCATGGACCCCGGCCGCAAGCCGGACGTGCTGCTCACCAAGGAAGAGAACCCGCGCGTCAAACAGCTTGCCCAGCGCAGCCGCTCCGCGTTCGACGACAAAGGCGCCAAGCTGCCCAAGAGCAAGTGCGTCGGCATTCGCGATGCGCTGTTCGAAGCCATCCTCGACCGCTTCTATGTCGATCCCACGCTGGTCGCCTACGGCGAAGAAAACCGTGACTGGGGTGGCGCCTTCGCCGTCTATCGCGGCCTCACCGAGGCCCTGCCTTATCATCGCCTCTTCAACTCACCCATCAGCGAAGGCGCCATTGTCGGCACTGCCGTCGGCTACGCCCTTGAAGGCGGCCGCCCACTGGTCGAACTGATGTACTGCGATTTCATGGGCCGGGCCGGCGATGAGATTTTCAACCAGCTCGCCAAATGGCAATCCATGTCCGGTGGCCTGCTGAAGATGCCCGTTGTGCTCCGCGTCAGCGTCGGTTCCAAGTACGGCGCGCAGCACTCGCAAGACTGGTCCAGCATGTGCGCCCACATTCCCGGCCTGAAAGTCGTCTTCCCCGCCACGCCCTACGACGCTAAGGGCCTCATGAATTCCGCCCTCGTCGGCACTGACCCGGTGATCTTCTTCGAGAGCCAGCGCATCTACGACGAGCCCGAGCAGTTCGTCAAAGGCGGCGTCCCGGTCGGCTACTACGAGATCCCCTTCGGCGAACCCGACATCAAGAAACCCGGCAAGGATCTGACCATTCTCACCGTCGGCGCCACGCTCTACCGCGCCCTCGAAGCCGCCAAACAGCTTGAGGAGAAGTACGGCATCTCCTGCGAAGTGATCGACGCCCGTTCGATCGTGCCGTTCAACTACGCCAAGGTGATCGAGTCGGTAAAGAAGACCCGCAAGATTCTGCTGGCGTCGGATGCCTGCGAGCGTGGAAGCGCCCTGCAGACCATGGCCGCCAAGATCACGCAGTTCGCCTTCGACGAACTCGACGCGCCGCCGGTCGTCGTGGGCGCCCGCAACTGGATCACCCCGGCCGACGAAGTCGAGGACGCCTTCTTCCCCTTCGTCGTCGACATCATCGACGCCGTCCACGAGCACATTCTGCCGCTCAAGGGCTACACCGTCACCCGTGACTGCTCGAACGCCGATCAGTTGCGTCGCAACGCCGAAGGGATCTAAGTAGAGCCGGTGCCCTCACCGGCATTCTTCGGAGTGTGGCTGATGCTCGGTTAGACCATCGCGTTCTCATTCGAACCCCGCTGCCCGGGAAGGACAGCGGGGTTCTCTGTTTTGCAGCGGGCCTTTGATGGAGGTACTATGATTGCCATGAAAGTGCGAGACGTGTTACGAGTCATCGAAGCCGATGGCTGGTACATGGTTGCCCGGCGAGGAAGCCATCGTCAGTATAAACATCCGTCGAAGGCGGGCCGCGTGACGGTGGCCGGACATCCAGGTGATGAAGTAAGACTCGGAACCCTCAACAGCATCCTTCGACAAGCCGGACTCCGGCAGAGGTGAGCAATGCGATACGCGGTCGTACTTGAGAAAGCCAAGCGCAACTATTCCGCATACGTACCGGATCTTCCGGGCTGTGTAGCCACAGGCAAGACCGTCCAGGAGGTGTTGTCTTCGATTCGCGAGGCGATCGAGTTCCACATTGAGGGACTCGTCGAAGACGGCGCTCCCATACCCGATCCGGGAACACTGGTGGATTATGTCGAGGTGCATATCCCGGCCGCGGCATCCTGAACCGCCTCGCGTCGGAAATTGTCTGGAGTATTCTCATGCCGCCAAATCCGTTCCTGGAATGGCTCCCCGATGGAGCCGGGCAGTGAAGACTGCCTGATCGATGGAACTGAATCTGGTCCATCTTACACTTTGCCACTCTGGGTCATTGCGCTGCCGTTGTTTGATGCCCTGTCCGGCACTCCCGGATCCTAGATCGCCGCCCCGCCTTCCGGCAAACCGCAAAATCGTCTGAAGCCTCGTGGTAGTTGTCTCGATGGTGGCTCGGCCACAGCGGCAATATGAAACGCCACATCGCCGCGCGGCCGCGAGGCTTATGATTTATCTCGTAGCGAAATTGGCCGGATTCCTTCAGGAGAACAATCGCCATGCGAAAGAAGATCCTCATCGCTCTCGCGGTCATCGTGCTCATCCTCGCCGGTTTCGCCGGCTTCGTGGCCATGCAGCCGGCTGAGTTTCGCGTCAGCAGGTCGGCGACGATCTCCGCGCCGACATCCGTCGTCTTTGCCCAGGTCAACGACTTCCACAACTGGGAAGCATGGTCTCCCTGGGCGAAACTCGATCCGGCGGCGAAGAACTCCTTCGCCGGTCCTCCAGCAGGCGTTGGCGCCAACTTCACCTGGTCCGGCAATGACAAGGTGGGCGAAGGAAGCATGACGCTTACCGAGAGCCATCCCCACGACCTCATCCGGATCAGGCTTGATTTTGTGAAGCCCTTCGCAGGCACCAACATAGTCGAGTTCACCTTCAAGGCCCTGGGCGATCAGACTGTGGTCGCCTGGAGCATGTCCGGCCGAAAGAACTTCATCAGCGAAGCCGTTTGCCTTTTTATGGACATGGACAAGACGGTCGGCGGTGATTTCGAAAAAGGCCTGGCGAATTTGAATTTGGTGGTCGTCGCGCGGAAGTAGCTCCCCCCAGTCGGCGATCTGGCATTCATCATGCCCGTCGTTGTCGGCGTGCTGCTCTGGCTGGGATTGTTGCTGCGAGACAGCCGGTTGCGGCCGTTGCTTCCGCTGAGCAGTTGACGCGGGTCGAGACGAAGGGGAGATTCGCGCCAACCCCACGCGTTGAACCCCAGTACCAAACTGTTAGGCTATGGCAGGACCGCCTCGATCCTGCGAAGAGTCGCGTAAAGCGAGTTCATTGGGAGAGTTTGTGAGGGATGTCGCTATGAAGCGTGTGATTGCCGCGTACGCCGGAATCGCGATGAGGGCACACCAGCCACTTCTCAAGCCCTGGACAACCATGAAATACCAATCAACCATCCTGCTCGTCCTCGCCGCCCTGCTAATTGTTCGGGCGGCGCCGCTGGGCGCTGCTGAGGACAAGCCTGCCAATCGCCCCGTCAATTACGCAGGCTGGCTGCATTCCGGATCTCTCATTCTGCTCACCACGCCCGACGGCGCGAATTTGCCTGCGCCGGCCTCGGAAGACGGCTTCCCACTGCTGGTGCGATTGCACCGGGATTTCTTTGATTTCAGTCAGGCAAAAGCCAACGGCGACGACATCCGCTTCTCCACCAGGGATGGGGAATCCCTGCCATACCAGATTGAAGAATGGGACCCGGCAAAAGGCATCGCCAGTATCTGGGTGCGTATCCCCACGATCAAAGGCAATGCGCGTCAGGAGATCAAACTGCATTGGGGCAAAGCCGACGCAGCCAGCGAGTCGAGTGGCAAGGCCGTGTTCAACGAGGCCAACGGATATCTCAGCGTATGGCATATGAACGAGCCCTTGAAGGACGAGGTGGGCACGCTCGAATCCAAGGATGTGGGCACGACCTCTTCGGCAGGGATGGCAGGTCAGGCGAGGCATTTCGCGGGCAAGCAGGGGGTATTCTGCGGGGAGAAGATCGCCAACTATCCTTCGGGTGCGAGTTCGCACAGCACCGAAGCCTGGTTCCGCGCGGAGAAGCCGAATGCGACTATCATCGGCTGGGGCAATGAAGGGGGCGGCCGCGGCAGCAAGGTGAGGATGCAGTTCCGCAGTCCGCCGCATGTGCATATCGACAGCGATTTTTCCGATGTCAACGGCGACAGTATGTTGCCAATGTCCGAGTGGATTCACGTCGTCCACACCTACAGCAGGGGGGATGGGAGAATCTATATCAACGGCCGGCTCGATGGTTCCGCGTCGCCGATGCTGGGTATCAAGAGCCCGGCCAGGATGTGGATCGGTGGCTGGTACAACAACTACGACTTTGTCGGCGATATCGACGAAGTGCGGATCTCCAGCGTCGCCCGCTCCGCCGACTGGATCCGGCTGCAATATGAGAATCAGAAACCTCTGCAAACCCTGGTTGGTCCTGTAGTGCAGCCGGGGAACGCCTTCACGGTGTCACCGGCGCAAATTACCGTGATGGAAGGCAAGAGCGTCACCATAGCCGCACAGGCTGGCGGCGCGGAGAAGATCTACTGGATCGTGAAAAGAGATGGCAAGGAGGCCGTGGCCGCGGTGGACCGCTTCTCTTTCGCGCTGGATGCTGGCCGGGTGGTTGGCGACCGGTCGTTTACGCTCCAGTTCAAAGCCGTCTATGCCAATGAGGTGAAAACCAAAGAGATCCCGGTTACGGTGAAGGAAAACATCCCGGAACCGGTTTTCACATTGCAGGCGCCGGCGACATGGGATGGACGCCAGACCATCGAGGTCGTGCCGCAGATCGCCAATCTGAGTGAAATGCAGGCCAAAGGTGCCGGCGGCCTGGACTACGCCTGGAGCGTTTCGAACATCGCCGTGATCAAAGAGATCGGGCCCGGAAAGCTGATTCTCACGAGGGCACAGAACAGCGGCAGGATGACGGTCACGCTGGCCGTCAACAACGGCGGCGCTGCAGTCCGTGGCCAGGCGACCATTGACGTCAATGAACCGAAGAAAGATGCCTGGGTGCAGCGGACGCCCGCGACGGAGGAGAAGCCGGAGAACAATCAGTTCTATGCCCGCGATGACCAGAACGAAGGCACGTTGTACTACAATGGAACGCTGGATCAGGCGGCCGACTCCGTGTTCCTGGAGGTGTTTGCTGACGATCATTTGTACAACACCGAATCCCGGAAGCTGGCGGCCGATCGACGCTATGCTTTTGCGGTCAAGCTCAAGCCGGGTCTCATCAAATACAAGGTGCAATTCGGCACCAGGAACGGGAACCGCGATGAGGTGCTCCACGTCGCGACCAATCTCGTGTGCGGGGACGCCTACCTGATCGACGGTCAGTCCAATGCGGAAGCCACCGACATCGGCAAGGATGATCTCCCGTATACGAATGAGTGGGTTCGCAGTTACGGCAGCATGGCCGGGGACCCGGGAAATGCACGGTCGAAACTCTGGGGCAACGCGATCTGCCGGGGCCGCAACGGCGCCAAGTTGCAGGTTGGGTATTGGGGGTTGGAACTTGGCAGGCGCCTGGTGGAGAGCCAGAAGATGCCCATCTGCATCATCAATGGCGCCGTCGGCGGCTCCCGGATTGACGTGCACCAGCGAAACCCCGCCGATCCGGAAGATGTGACCACGATCTATGGACGAATGCTCTGGCGTGTTCGTCAGGCGAAGTTGACGCACGGAATTCGCGGCGTCCTCTGGCACCAGGGCGAGAACGACCAGGGAGCGGATGGCCCGACCGGGCGCTATGGCTGGGAGACATATCAACAGTACTTCGTCGATATGTCGGCGGCGTGGAAGGGGGACTATCCGAACATCCAGAACTACTACATCTTCCAGATCTGGCCGAACGCATGCTCGATGGGTGGCAACGGTTCCGGTGACATGCTGCGTGAAGCGCAGCGGACGCTGCCTTGCCTCTACTCCAACATGAGCATCATGTCGACGCTGGGCATTAAACCGCCCGGTGGGTGCCATTATCCGCTTGCCGGCTGGGCGGAGTTTGCGCGATTGATCCAGCCGCTGATCGAGCGGGACAATTACGGGGGCGTGTTCAGCAGCTCGATCACGCCCGCTGATCTAAAGCACGCGTATTTCACGAATGAGAAAAAGGACGCGATCGCGCTGGAGTTCGACCAACCTGTGGAGTGGAAGGACTCGTTGGCGAGCCAGTTCTATCTGGACGGAGTCAAGGGCAATGTCGTATCAGGAAGCGTAGCCGGAAAGGTCGTCACGCTGAGACTGGCAACGGCCGCGGCGGCCGAGAGAATCACGTATCTTGATTGTCGCGCCTGGAGCCAGAACAACATCCTCTACGGAGAGAACGGCATCGCAGCGTTGACGTTCTGTGGTGTTCCAATTCTCGCCAAGCCTCCACAGCCGTGACCACGCGCGGATGTGCCATGCCAGGGTAGTGCCGGTATGCCACGTTCGTCATACCGGTTCTTCAGCGATGGTAGAGTTCGACCCGATCCAGTTCGGCCGGGCCTTTCCAGACGATCTTCAGTTGCTGATTGCCCGCGGGCACCGCGCAATCGTACTCGATCATCGTTCGCCGCTGGCCGCCCGCTGCGCCACCGGGAGGAGCAGGCAAGCGCCTTTCTTTTCGAGTGGGTTTGAGGATGGTGAAGTCCGTGCCATCAGTGGAGGATTCCAGAGACAGATCCGCAATGTCTCTTGCGAAGAAGGCGACCACCTTGACCGACTCCAGTGGCGCGGGCACCTGATAGGTGATCCAATCTCCGGCATCACCCTTGGCACGGAAGAGGTATTCGGCGTAAAGAGCGTTGTACGCGTTGTTCAAGGTCAGACCGGCGGACTTCGCCTTGGCGCGGGAAAAGTCCTGCAATTCGTCGACCAGGCAGACCCGTTTGACCACAACCGGCCCAACGGTGTTTGACGGCTTGGATGCCCCGGAGACATTCCGGGCGGTGACACGGTAGAACCAGGTCTGCCCGGCGGCGGCGTTGGTATCGCTGTAGAGCGGGCGGTAGGCCACGTCCGCGTCGCAGACCCCGGCCGCAAGAGTGGTCCATGGGCCGGCCGCGTGGGCAGCGCGCTCGATGTCGTAGTCCGTCGCGCCTGCGGATCCGCGCCACGAGAGCAGCGGCACATCACCGATGGGCAGCAGTTCCGGTGCATCGGGAACCGGGACAGCCGGGACCGGCAGCCCTTGTGTCTTAAATGCCGCCTCGCGCATCAAGGACATGAGGCCCTGCTCGCGTTGGGCATCGGCGCTGGGAAAGCCCGGCCAGTGATAAGACCAGACGGCCGGATAGGTCATGATCTGGTGCCAGTAGAAACCACCATCGTTGTGGTGGAAGTACATACTCCAGATCAGCGCGCCCGGTACGCCGTCCTCGCCGCGCACGTAATCCAAGAACTCCCGCATCCTGTCCTGTACGTTCTCTTGTGTGAGACTCTTACCGTCGATGTAAGGTCCAAACTCGCCGATGAAGAGCGGCCGCTGGCCCTTGAGTTTCGCCAACTCTTCGCGGCAGGATTTCGGCCAGCCGCCGCCAAGGCCCGGATAGTTGCCGTAAAGGTGCCGCGTATAGAGATCGATGTTGGGATCGATATCCAGGGGCGTGCCCGGGCGGTGGCGGGTTTCGGCCACGAGGTGGTTGGCGTCAAGGCTCTTGATGTACGCGGCCATCTCCGCCAGCCAGGGAGTTGGCGCGCCGTGCATCTCGTTGCCGAATTGCCAGGCCAGAATTGCCTTGTCCTCTTTGTAGGGTACTCCGGAGATGGTGTTGGTGCGGCCGAGAACGTAACGCACGGTGGCCTTGTAGTCCTCCTTGAGTTGTGGATCCGTGTAGAACTGGCCGGCTTTCTTGCCACGATGTGCGGCGTAGGTGCCGATGCCGCCGAGGTAATCGCCGGACTCCGCCGTGAAGTCGAACATCACGCGCACGCCGTAGCGATTGGCCAGGGCCAGCAGACTATCAACGACCTTGAACGACTCGTCGTTGAACTGACCGGGACCCTGGACATAATGCCAGGTCAACCGGCCATCGGCGGGCTTGTCATTCGGGCTGCGAATGGGCAGATTCCACAGTCGCACAACGCGGAGGTTCATCTGGTCCAGCGTCTTGAATCCGTCCTCCTGCTCCCACGCCGTCGGCAGGTGAAGCCGCTCCGGCAGATAAAGCGTCCAGTCGTAAGGCAGAATCAACCCCGGCATATTGGCGCCGATGAACCGAAACTCCCGTTCGCCATCCATGAGCCGGTTGCCCTGGCGCGTGATGAAGTTGCGCAGGCGACTAGGCATCGTCGCTGGGACGGCTGCTTCGGCCTGGACGGCGCCGCAGAGCAGGCTCGTCACACCCACAAGTCCGAGCAGCAGCATTGTTGCGCGGGACGGGACCGCACAGCCTTTGGTTGAAACGCACTCGGCCGGGCCGCCACGCCTCGTCTGCGGCCCTGCGGTGTGGCTGGTCGGGCGGAATTTCCGTACGGGTTTGACGTGGCTCATCTGAGTTCCTTCGATGTGGATATCGCTGCCGATGTCCGAGTGTAAGCGAGGCCTGCTGCGAGTCAATTTCCGGCACGGCGCAATCACGTACGATGGCCCTGATCGACAAGGACGGCAGTGAACAGGGTCGGACGCTTTGCAACGACCCTTGCCGGCGGTATGTTGGATCGCGCTACTGGGCCTTGGCGCGGAACAATGCAGGCCGGTCCAGGTTCGTTATGACGTGCGTTATCACGAGCAACCCGACACAGTTACCGAATAACAGATAGAAAACCCCATATGCCCCTCACTTTCCACCATCATCAGCTTCCCAACGGTTTAGATATTATTGCTGAATCCAATCCGGATGCGCATTCGATGGCGGCCGGGATATTTGTGCAAACCGGATCGCGCGATGAGTCGGCCGAGATCAACGGGGTTTCCCACTTTCTCGAGCACATGATGTTCAAGGGCTCGGAAAAGTACACCTGGGAGGACGTCAACCGCATTTTCGATGAGATCGGCGCGCGCTACAACGCTTATACCTCGCAGGAGAACACGGCCTATTACGCCAATGTCCTGCCCGAGTTCACCGAACGGGCCGTCGAGCACCTGGCCCACCTGCTTCGCCCCGCCTTACGGCAGAAGGATTTCGATACCGAAAAGAACGTCATTCTCGAAGAGATCGCCATGTATCTCGATGATCCCGGGCAGAGGCTGTACGAGCGGGCGATGGCCGAGCATTTCGGGAAACATCCGCTGAGCATGAGCGTGCTGGGGTCGGCCGAGTCGGTGAAGAAACTGACGCGCGAGCAGATGGCCGAGTATTTCGCCAGGCGCTACGGCCCCGGCAACATCGTGTTCGCGGCCACGGGCAACCTCGAGTTTCCCCGGCTCGTCGAAATGGTGACGAAGTATTGCGGACACTGGCCACGCGTCAACGCGCCGCGAGTCTTCGATCAGCCGGTCGTGACTGCGAAGCGCAAGAGCATGGTCGATGCCAAGCTGAATCGCAGTTACACGATGGCTTTTACACCCGGACCCAGCGCCCAGGACGAACGGCGTTTCGCGGCCAGGGTTCTATCGGATGTCATCGGCGATGCCGAGGGCAGCCGCTTCTATTGGGCGCTGGTGGATAATGCCATCGCGGAGGACGCCGAGTTTGGTTTCTATCCGCACGACCGTTGCGGCAGCTTCTACCTGTCGCTGGTGACGGATCCGGAGCGAACCGATCAATGTCTGGAGATCGCCCGCAAGGAACTCGAGCGGGCCAAGGCCGACCTCAACGACGCCGAGGTTGAGCGTGCGAAAAACAAGATCGCCAGCAGCATCGTTCTCGGCGGCGAAATCCCGCTCGGCCGCATGCGCGCCATCGGCGGCCAATGGCTCTACAACGGCGACTATCGCTCGCTGGAAATGGACACGGCCACGCTGATGTCGATCACCACCGACTCGCTTCGCCAACTGATGGGCGAGTTCCCATTCGATCCGATGACCATCGTGACATTGGGGCCGAAGTAGTAGTGCCGCCGGTGTCCTCACCGGCGGAATCCGTCATGTGTGTCGACAACGCGGAAAACCGCCGGTGAGGACACCGGCGGCACT
>JANYKD010000394.1 GCA_025361735.1 Phycisphaerales bacterium | reverse complement strand
CAGGCATTGCCCGGCGACGCTTCCTTTGAACTGCCGTCGAGCGGAAACCGCATGAAACACCAGCCATCGTGACAGATCGACAAGTCTCCCGGCCAGTCGTGATATGTCCCTTCCGTACGCCAGCGGGCGCCTTGGGCATCTTCGATCTCGAAAATGATCTTGCCCCAGCCCGAGTCCCCTTTTACCCACAGCCCGACCGCGGCCGGCGTGCCCGCGATCGCAGCCGGCTCCTTGAGCCGCAGCGCCGTGTATTCGCTGACGATATCAGGCAGTTTGCCCTTTCGATTGAGCGTCAGTTGCAGACACGCGCCCTTCTCGTCGTCCTGCGCCTGAACCAGATCGAAATCCCCGGCCACACGCAGCGGTAGCGACCGCGATTCGATACTGGCGAGGCTCTTGTCTCCCTCGGCCAGTTCCCATTGGCCAAGGTCGTCCATCTTGTTGGCGGCCACGAACGATGCCGGCGGATCAGCAAATCTCCGTCGGCTGATCTCGATCGACCTCGCCTTGGTGGAGCTGACGATATAGACCGGAGCCGTTCCGCAGGTCACCGTGGGAACCGGCACTTTTTCCGCCTGCCCATAGAAGCCAACGCGTGTCACGTCCGCGGTCTCCGCGAAGGCCGCCCGAAGTTCCGCCTCGCCGCGTGCCGTCCACAGGGCATAAACAAACCGGCCATCAGCCCGCGCAAATTCGAGCGCGTACACGGTTGTCGACCCGGTATCCACTCTGCCCAGCAGTTTGACCCGATCCAGGACACGGGTCAGCGTGGCTACACCAACGTACGCCGGCTTGGGATAGAGCAACGGGTTTCGCCGGCACAGGCCGCCCGCACCGTAGATGGTATTGAAATAGGCGTTGCCGACATCGTGCAGGATCGCTGGGTTGATGTGATCGAACCGGTAGGCTTGGCACAACAGCATGTCGCGGACGATCCATTCCGCCTGCCGCTGAAGACCGAGGTTGCGGTCCGTCCGGGCCGTGAACTCGAAGCAGCCGGTCACCGGCAGTTCGTGCCCGAACCTGCGGGCGGCCTCGCGGGCCAGCCAGATGCCTTGGGTCCCGCCCTCCCAGAGCTTCTCCGGCATGCAGGTCTGGCCGACCGCCTCCACGCCGATGTAGTCCACCGCCCTGGGGTCGAGCCCGTAGCGAAACAGGGAAGCGGTAATCGACGACGAATCGCTGCCGTTGCCGGCCAGCAGCTTGATCTGCGGGAACTTCTCGCGATAGAACCGGGAGACAAACGCGGCCAGTTCGGCCCGTGCCTTCCCGGCCTCACGCTCCTTCTCATCATCAGCCTGTTTCACATCGCGGAGTTCGTCCGGAACATAGTACCTGTACGATTCGTGAAACACATCGGCCGACGTGCAATGTGGAAACCGCTCCAGTTCCTCGCGGATCTTCTTCTCGGCCTCAGCAAGGTGTTCCTTGTCCCGGGGCGCAAGTCCCCAGCCCAACTGATTCTGGGTGATCTTCCACGTTGCCATGTCATTTTCCGAATACTTCGTCCACCCAAACGTGGTCTTGCGCAGCCCGGCCTTGAACAGCATCGGCCCGGCGATGTCCTTGTCGCCGGCGCCATAGTGTGCCCCGGCGAACCACCAGGTGCCGTAGGGAGACTCATAACCGGCCTGGCGTGTGTCCGGTCCCAGCAGCGCAAACGCGGCCGAATGCATGAGCAATTCGCGGCCGGCCTCGTCGCGGATCGCCAAATCCAGGCCGTACCAGCCCAATCCGCCCGCGTTCAGCGAGAGCACTATGCGTTTGGTTTCACCGGCCGCGGTGAACGACATCTCCTCGCGGGCCTCGCTCAGCACCTTGCCCGCTACGTCGTGCGTCCGCCGCTCGAGTACAACCCGGCCCGGCCGGGTCGCGGTCAGCGTCGCGGCCATCTCCGGCTTCTCGTCGTTGTGGAAGATGTTCCCCGGCTGCTCGCTCGCCAGCCGCAGTTCGACCGGGCTCTTCTCCAGTGTCACGCCGAAAACATGCACCGCGCTGGTGGACTGATTGTCCGGCTTATGCCGCGCATCAAACTGATTCGATACCTGTCCCAGTTTTCCCAGAAACTCGAAGTCCAGGTATGGCAAGGCAGTCATCGACGCGGTCGCGTCCTTTTCCACTGATAGCAGATCGAGAATGTCGCCGGGTTTGAGCTTGAACTCCACGAGCAGCAACGCCGCCTCGACCAACGCTCCGTCTTTCTGATATCGAACGGTCCCGACCCTGCTCACGCCCGCCGGCAAGGATTCGTTGCCGCGCGGCAGAATCAAGGTCGTGTCCGAAATCGCATCGCCGCGTCCCGAAGCGGCGAACCGGGTCAGTCGCGCGGTGATGATGGGCTCGCGCCGCGTGTCCATATCCACGGCGCAGAGCGCCCACGCCCGCGTGTAGTACGCCTGCGGCACCGAAAAATGGGCTGCCTCCGGCATGCCGTCCAGCGCGGTCCGGGAGAGATGCTCATCCGCCTCCAGTGCCCACGATCCTTTCATCTGCCTGACCACGCCGACGTCAACGCTCTGGTCGCCCGTGGCCACGAACAGGGGTATTCCTCTAATTGTCTGCAATCCCGGCCGTGCTGACAACGTGGCCGCTCGCATGACCCCCGGCCTGGCGATGGATTTCATATCCAGCGGCAGATACCTGGAATTGTGATAGGCGAGGAACGACCGGGGCTCGCGCACCTCCGCCTCTTTCGGCAATACGAACGCCAGGCTCGCCAGTTTCCCTTTCGCGTCGCGGCGACCCACGTAAAGCCCGTCGAGATAAATGCCCACCCCCTGCTCATCCTGCCGGGCCTCAATGGTGACAAATCGTTGCGACGCCGCCGGAAGCGTGTTCCAGCGCTTCACCAGATCGTCCTGCTGTGCGTTGGTATAACGCTGAATCCGCGGCCGGCTGTGATACCGCACCAGCCCGGCGAAACTGACCAGCGCGTCCGGCAGCACCTCCTCCTTCCACACGCCCTGCCCGTTCTCCTGCACCCTTCGGCGAAGTTTCTCCGGCTCACAGCGCACCAAAAACGTATGCTTCGCCCCATCGCCCAGGTTGATCGTGACCGTCCCCGCGCCTTCGGACACACCAAGCCGGAAG
Source organism: Phycisphaerales bacterium (assembly GCA_025361735.1). Classification (GTDB taxonomy): domain Bacteria; phylum Planctomycetota; class Phycisphaerae; order Tepidisphaerales; family Tepidisphaeraceae; genus JANYKD01. The sequence goes on along the minus strand of JANYKD010000394.1, from coordinate 5,285 downwards.
CTGGCGCTGACGGCATCATCCCCTGCCTTGAGCGGCACGACGCTCTTGACCTTCTGGTCAACCTCGGCTCCGCCGGCCGCACCGGCCAGCACCAGTCCGAGAACGAGCATCATGTTCATCAGCTTGCGGCGGTGCGGCGACACGGTGGAAATTGCAGACTGTCTCGTCACGGTATCCTCCACGTTGCTTGTGCCGGAAGTCCCGCGGCCGCTGACTTTGGAATTGCCAACGGTCGCGTGTCCGATTTATATCATGTCGTGACGCACGCGACCATCGTCGAGTAGCCTCTTCGCGAGGAGCCGACCGAATTGGGGACTCCAGGCGACGCCTCACCCTTCTCGTGGTCGCGATCGCGTAGATGTCACGAGCCGTTTCCGCGGATGGCGGTGAACGGTCGCGCTTGCGCGAACCCAATGGCGGCTGGATCGTCCGAAGGAAGAAAGGACCCGAGGCCGGGGCCTCGGATCCTTTGGTGTTGTCAGCCCCGCCCGACAGGCGCTGGAGCGCGATACCAGAGTACGGACGGTGAGCGAACGTTACAGAATGGTCTCGATGCTCACAAGGTAGTCGTTGACGTCCTTGTAGGCGCGATCGGTCCCACCGCCGCCGTCGAGAGTATCGCCGGTTCCGTCGTTGGCGGCGAAGTAGTCATTGCCGGCGCCGCCGTACATCAGGTCGGCGCCCGCCCCGCCGTCGATCGAGTCCGCGCCGTTGAGACCACTAAGAGTGTCATTGCCGGCGTCTCCGTAGAGCATGTCGTTGCCATCATCGCCGACGAGCGAGTCGTTGCCGCTGTTGCCACCGATTGTGTCGTTGCCGTCGCCGCCGTTGATGGTGTTGGCGGCGGTGCTGCCGGCGAGCCAGTCATCGCCGGAACCGCCGATTATATTCCGGAAGTTCGCGAGCGAGTCCGTGTTGCTGCCGCTGGAGGCGGTACCGGCAGCGAGGTCGACTGTCACGGCGGCCGTGTGATCGGAATAATCGACCGTGTTTATGTCGGTCCCGCCATCCAGGACATTGTTGCCACTGCCGCCTCGAAGCGTGTCCTGGCCATTACCGCCATTGAACGAATCATTGCCGGCTCCGCCCGTGATGAAGTCATCGCCATCGTTGCCGCGGAGCGAGTCGCTACCCTCATTGCCGTACACCGAATCGTTTCCACTGCCGCCCAGCAGGAAATCATCGCCGTCGCCGCCGGCGATCTCATTGTCGTTGCCGTCGCCGGTGATGGTGTCGTTGCCCGAGCCTCCGAAAACATGCCGGAAGTTGGCGATGGTGTCCGATTCGCCAGTGACGGTGTTGGTGGCGAGACTTATGGTCAGATTTGCGGTGCGATCGGTGAACTTGACCGTGTTCACATCCGCCCCACCGTCGAGCGCGTCACTGCCGGCACCGCCCTGGAGCGTGTCATTGCCGGCGCCGCCCTGAAGGGTGTCGTTGCCGGCGCCGCCATCGATCGTGTCATTGCCGGCACCACCGACCAGGGAGTCGTTGCCATTGCCCCCGCTGATCGAGGCGGGTTTTGTCACGCTACCTGCAATGGTGACCGTATCGTTGCCATCCCCGGTGTCGATGTTGAGCCGGACGGCCGTGCTCAGCGAGAACGACCTGACGGCATTGTTGATGTTCACATACATCTGCGAAGCATCACTGGTGATCTCCACGACATCGGCGAGCCCCGGTTCCCCGCGGACGAAGACGTTGCCGTTCTGATCCTGAGTGGCCAGGAAAGTCTTCACCTGCGATGGCGCCGTGATGGTATATCCATACGCGTTCTCCAGGATGTCCGCGTCGGTATCCGTAATCAACTCACGCCGGAGCGGCGGTGGAGTTACCGTCCGTCCTGCATTCATGAGGTCGTCCGGGTGGGTGGGCATTGTTCCAAACGCGGGTCCCTCGAACAGATGTCCTCCTCCGCTGGTGGTCAGAGTGGCGTTAAAGGTCGTGCCGCCGTCAGTGCTGACAAAGCACAACAAGTCCCCCGCGCTCACGGGGTCCGCCGGGAAGGTCTGGGTGTTTGGATCCGGGTAGAGCTGATTCATCAGCGCCACCCCGTTTTGGATAGCCAAACCAACGGCGTGTCCCATCTCGTGGACAACCGTCCGATAGATATCGGCCGTGCTGCCGTCCATGTCGGCGGTAAACCGAGTGCGGAGGGTGGTGAATTCGGCGTCGTCGGTGTTGGCGTCAAAATACCAGCCAGCGCCGCCTCCGTCATTGTCGACCGTGATGGCCGCGCTTCGGGGCTTTCCCTGGGCATCAATCGCCGTGTAGCTCGTCTGACCGCGGGCGCCGGGCCCAAGATCCTGCGCTGTTATGGTCAATGGCAGGGTATTGGTGCCGTCACTGTAGTTGAAATTCTGAATGACCGCGCCCCAATCCGACATCGCCCTGTCGACCGCCGCGCGCGCCAGAGCGGCATTGGCTCCGAATTGGGCAGCAAAGGTGGTGTCGGTATCCCGATTGACCCAGGTCAGCGTCGAGAGCAATCGCCGCTCTTCGAGCACCTCACACACCGTGCGAATCGCCTCGGTTGTCTTACGACCCAACCTGCGGGACCGCGACTTGGACTTCGACGTGTACATGATCCGCCCATCTGCAGGGATTTGTTAAAAGAACGCCAATACCCGGGTCATGAACGAGAAGTTCGGCACTTCCCGGGCAAAACCGGGTGCCGGTGAAATGCCGGGAGTCTCCCTGCGCAAAGCTCCCTGTCCCGAGCTGAAGATGCGAATTACATCATCTGGCGGAAAAACAACCCACAAATAATATTATAATAGCCCACAAAATCTTACTGACGACAGAATACCACACGGGTCGGGGAGATGTCAACATAATGAGCAATAAATACCGTAAGATTTTTCCAACGTGCCGCATACGTCGTCAATTATGTTTTCGTGAGGTTCAGGGCGATGGCTACTGCCGTGCGACACCTGGGCGGCGCCGCGAATCGCGAATTGGCAGCGCCGTGGCACCGCGCAGCGCTATCGGCGGACGTGACCTTACGCCGCAGCTGATATGGAAAGGACCAGCTCGCATGGAAACGCGGGACACCCAGAATGCTGAAGATCGGCAGCGACAACTCGCCACCGAACGAGTGCACGCGTCGGCTCCGATTCGGTTTGTCCAGGTGAAGCGGAAATGCCCCGGCGAGCGAAGAACCGCGAGCAATGACCGCGGCGGCGGGCCCTCACCCCAACCCTCTCCCGAAGGGAGAGGGGGCCTGGTCCCTCTCCCTTCGGGAGAGGGCTGGGGTGAGGGAATCATGATGTCCTACCCGACGCTGACCCACTTCTTTTCTTTTGCCGCCGCGTACATGGCTTCCATGGCGACCACGCGCATGGCCGCTTCGCGCGGGGTCACCAGCATCGGTTCACCCTTGCCGGTGATCTTGTCGAGGAACATGTCGAACGCGTGCGGCTTGGCCGGCGGAAGCGCCGCCCACGGCTGGGCGTCGTTTGAGTCCTTGACCTTGTTGGATTTGAAATAGAGCTTGTCATGGAACACGGTCGCCGTGCCCTCGGTGCCGGAGATCATGATCGACACCGGATTGGCGATGTCCACCCAGCCGGCCACCAGCGTGCCCAGGGCGCCGTTCTTGAACTTGATCGACGCCTGGCCGCTCTCGTCGCAGTCGCCGTAATTGCCCAGCACGACCTCCACGTCGGCGGCCACCGATTCGATGTCCCCCAGCACCCACATGAGGATATCCAGCGAGTGCGTCCCCAGATCGCCGAAGCCGCCGACGCCCGCGATCTTGGGGTCGGCCATCCAGCGCCATTCCTTGTCGAACCAGTGCCCGATCGAACCGCTGTGACAGTTCGACGCGTAGACCTTGGTGATCTTCCCGAAAACGCCGGCCGCCACCTGCTCCTTGAGGAACATGTTGACCGGGCTGCCGCGCATGAAATAGCCCGTCGAGAAGACCACGCCGGCCTTCTCGATCGCCTCGGCCATTGCCAGCGCTTCCTTGCCCGAGGCGCTCAGCGGCTTCTCTGCGAAGATGGCCTTCTTCGCAGTGGCCGCGGGGACAACCAGATCGGTGTGTCGGTTGGTCTCGCTGCAGATGATGACCGCCTTGACGGCCGGGTCGTCCAATGCCTCGGCCGGCTTCTCGATGAACTTGGCGCCGAACTTGTCGACGTAGGCCTTGGCCCGGGCGGCGTCGTGGTCCCAGACATATTTCACGCTGATGTCGTCGCGTTTCTTGAGCATGTTGCCAAAACCCGGCGTGTGGATGTGGGCGCAGCCGATGATGGCGACGGCGGTCTTCTCCGCGGCGGCTTGCGTCTGCAAGGCGGCGGCGGCCGCGGCGGCGGCAAATCCAGCGAGAACATTTCGACGGCTCAGCGGATGGTTCACGGTAGCTCCTTGGTTTATGGGCACGGCATTTTACAGGACGATTGGAATTCACCAAATCCATTTGCCCGGCCGGGCTTCGTACCGTAAATCACACATGTCTGCGACGCGAAAAAAGAGATGAGCCCATACGACTCTTGACCCCTCTCCTGGCGGCCGGAACCACATCCCCCCCAGTTGGGGGAACCGCCCCTGACGGGGTGCCGGGATATCGCACGGGCTCCAAAATGGTCCTTTCCTAACCCCCCGCACGGCGCCGGCCACCCACCCCGGCGCCGTGCACCTTTTTCGTGGGGCGGGAAGATGAGATGGGTTCAAGGGTTCAAGGGTTCAAGGGGTCAAGGGGTCGAGAGTTCAAGAGTCTGGCTGGGGTTTGCGGGGCGGTGGGTGAGCCGTAGTTCGCGTCTGCAACATTTCGGACCCTGTCGGGTGTGGGGAGGTGAGTGATAATTAACTTCCTGGGGAAGTTGGGCGGGGCATTCGGGACATAAACATAATAGTCAAAAGTGGTTACGGTTTACGGTATGGTCGCCGTAGGTCGGGAAAATGATGTCCTTTAGGGGTCCAAAAGGTGTCCCGTTCGGTCCTGTTTGGGTCCCGGGGGAAGGCGACTGCAGGAAGTGGAGCGGGTGGCAGGACGAGGGAGGAATGGGGAATGCAGAATGCGGCACCGAGGGGAAAAGGGTGAAGACGTCAAAGATAATGCCAATCTTACATTGTACCTAAATGTTAGCCATGAAGTCAAGAGGTGATTCGGGGAATTTTCGAGGGCTGGAGGACGGGTGGGGGTGGATTTGTCAACCACGAAGGGCCACGAAGAAGTGCGGATGCGGAATGTGAAGGGCGGGATGAGGGCGGATGGTGAGGCCGGTTCCGGAGTGCGCGGCGCGGCAATTCTTTCGGGAGAGGTCGCGGGCTGTTCGTAG
>JANYKD010000218.1 GCA_025361735.1 Phycisphaerales bacterium | reverse complement strand
CAGGCGGCAAAGGAGGGCGGCCTTCCGGAGGCGGTCCGGTCAGTCGCCATCTTGATCGCCCGAGGGACAGAGCTGAGGACACGGGTTTCAGAGAGTGCACTGCGCCGCCGAGTCGCCATTCCGGCGGAGTTGTCCGTCACAACGAAAGTGGCTGGCCAGCCCCAGGATGCGCGGCTGCCAATGCCGGGAAGCCTGATCGCGAAGAAATACAAGGGGCGAACCCTGGTGGTGAAGGTGCTGGACGATGGCTTCGAATACGAGGATCGGCACTACACCTCGCTCAGCACCATCGCCGGCAACATCACCGGCACCCGGTGGAATGGCTTCGCCTTCTTCGGGCTCGGCAAGGAGACCAAACATGGTCGCTGACCGGCGGAAGAAGGAAAACGGCAACGGTCCTGCTATGCCCACGGTCGTACGGTGCGCGATCTACACCCGGAAGTCGACGGACGAAGGACTGGAGCAGTCCTTTAACACGCTCGACGCGCAACGAGAGGCTTCCGAGGCATTTATCAACAGCCAGCGGCACGAAGGTTGGTTGCCGCTGCAGCAGAAGTACGACGACGGCGGCTACACCGGCGCCAACATGGATCGGCCCGCGCTGAAGCGGTTGCTGGCCGACGTCGAATCCGGCGTGGTGAACTGCGTGGTGGTCTACAAGGTGGACCGGTTAACACGCTCACTGCTTGATTTCTCCCGGATCATCGAGGTCCTCGACAAAAAGGGCGTGACGTTTGTGTCGGTGACGCAACAGTTCAACACCACCAACTCGCTGGGCCGATTGACGCTGCACATCCTGCTGTCCTTCGCGCAGTTCGAACGCGAGATGATCTCGGAACGAACGCACGACAAGATGAGCGCCGCGCGGCGCAAAGGAAAATGGGTCGGCGGCAATCCGGTGCTCGGTTATGACGTCGCGCCGCAAGGCGGCTCTCTGTTGGTGAACGAGGTAGAGGCACAGCGGGTACGCGAGATCTTTGGGCTCTACCTTGAGTTCGGGTCGTTGATCCCGGTGGTAGAAGAACTGGACCGCCGCGGATGGCGCATGAAGGCCTGGACGACACGCGGAGGCCGGCAGGCGGGCGGGACCGATTGCCAAGAACAGCCTCTACAACATGCTGACGAACATAATCTACACCGGCAAAGTCGAATATGGCGGCAAGGTCTACGAGGGAGAACACGAGCGCATTACCGACGACGACATTTGGAACCGGGTCCAGAGTACCCTGGGCCGCAATGGCCACCGTGGCGGCCGCAACATCGGCAACAAGCACGGCGCATTGCTGAAAGGCCTGGTGCGTTGCGCCAGTTGCGACGCCGGAATGATCCACACCTACGTCAACAAGAAGACCAAACTGTACCGCTACTACGTGTGCGTAAAGGCTCACCTGCGAGGATGGGCGCAGTGTCAGACGCGATCGGTCTCGGCACCCGCCTTGGAGGACGCTGTGCTGGATCAACTTCGAGGCATCGGCCGCAACCCGACTGTGCTGCGTTCGGTACTGCGAGAGATCGAAGAACGCCGTCAGCGAGATGCTTCGGGGATCCAGCGGGAGGAGGCGGACGTCGAATCGGAACTGAAGAGAATCGCGCAGGAGATGAGTGTTGTCGCACGGACGGCTGGCACCACGTCGTCCGCGACGGATCGCCTCGCCGAGTTACAGGATCGCGCGCAGCACCTCAACAACCGCCTGCCGGAACTGCTCAGCCAGATGGCCCGCATCGAGGCGGAGGCCGCCGATCCCAAGGAAGTGGAGACAGTGCTGCAGGAGTTCGATCCATTGTGGGAGCAATTGTCGACATGGGAACAGGAGCGGTTCATCCGAACCCTGGTCGACCAGGTCCGCTATGACGGCAAGACCGGAACGGTGACGGTCGGATTCCGATCCGGCGGTGCGCGCAATCTGTGCGACTGGGCGGCTGATCGATTCCGAGGGACGCAAGAATGATCGACAGTGCAACTGAAATCCAATTCCGTCTTTACGCGAGCAAGAACAAGGAGAGCGGCACCACGTCGGAGGCCCCCTCTTCCCACCGGGGCCGTCTCCCGAGAGTCGCCCAGGTGCTGGCACTTGCGGTACATTTCCAGGACATGATCCAGCGGGGTGAGGCGCGCGACTACTCGGACCTGGCCCGACTTGGTTGCATCACGCGGGAGCGGATGAGCCAGATCATGGAATTGATCTGGCTCGCGCCGGACATCCAGCAGGAGATCCTGGAGTTTCCGCCGAACAGGACGGGGCGATTCCCGGTCAGTGAAGTCGCGGCACGGCGAATCG
>JANYKD010000373.1 GCA_025361735.1 Phycisphaerales bacterium | reverse complement strand
CTGAACTGGGCCTACGGCATCACCGGCCCGGCCCAGGGGCATTTGTACTGCGACCCGAAGACCGGCGACCTTAAGAAGTCCGACGACGCCTACTCTCATCCGCAGCCTCACGCCTGCTTTATCCAGGCGATCAATGACGACCTCGTCAATGAAGGCGGCATCATGGACCTCTGGGTCCGTGAGGCCCGCCTCTTTAAGTATGGCTCCGGCACCGGCACCAACTTCTCCCGCATGCGCGGGGAGAACGAGCCGCTTTCGGGTGGCGGCAAGTCCTCCGGCCTGATGAGTTTCCTGAAGATCGGCGACCGTGCGGCCGGCGCCATCAAGTCCGGTGGCACCACGCGCCGGGCGGCCAAAATGTGCTGCCTCGATCTCGATCACCCCGATATCGAGGCCTTCGTGAATTGGAAGGTCCGCGAGGAAATCAAGGTCTCCGCGATGGTCGAGGGCATGAAGCTCCTGCCCAAGGAGCACCAGGAAGTCGCCAAGCGGCTGGGCCTCAAGCTTGACTACGACTTCAATGGCGAAGCGTACGCCACCGTTTCCGGCCAGAATTCCAACAACTCGGTCCGTATCCCCAACAGCTTCTTCCATGCGGTCGAGAAAGACGACGACTGGAATCTCACTTGGCGCACCAGCGGCAAGGTCAGCAAGAAGCTCAAGGCCCGCGGACTCTGGGACCAGATCGCGTTCGCGGCCTGGCGTTGCGCTGATCCCGGGGTGCAGTTTGACGACGCCATCAACCAGTGGCACACCTGCCCGAAATCCGGCCACATTAACGCATCCAACCCCTGCGTCGCCGCCGACACCCGCGTGTTGTGCTCGGGCGGCGTCTGGCGGCGCATCGACCACATGCTGCACATTCCGACACGTCTCCTGACCAACGTCGACGGCCAGCAGGTCCACATTACGGACGGCGCCTTTCCCACCGGTGAGAAGGAAGTGTTCGAATTGCGTACGGCCGGTGGATACACCATCAAGCTCACGGGCGACCACAAGGTCTGGACCCGCACGCGCGGCTGGGTGGCGGCGGCGGAACTCAAGGCTGGCGATGAGCTGCGCCTCCCTTCGTCGCCGGCCGGCGTGGAAGATGTCGGCGAACCCAATGATGCCCACTTCTTCCAACTCGTCGGATTGCTCCTGTCGTCAGCCAACCAGGATGCGATGGCGCTCCATCTCGACGCGCTGAACGAGCCGGCACTTACGGAAGAGCTCATTCAGTACATTACCGCTACGTGGGGCCATCCCAACGATGAGGAAGAGGCCGGCGGTATGAGTAGCACCCTGACCACGACCGCGACGCATCGGCGGTTGCTGGCGCGGCTTAAGGGGTGCATCCATACCGACCATGTGACCGGCCGGCGTGTCGGCGATGAACTCTTCACCATCGGCCTGGCGGCGCAGAAGCACGCCCTGCGTGCCTTGTTCACGGCCGACGCCGAGGTTCGCAACAACACGCTGGAACTCTGCGGTTCCGCCTCGCTTCTTCAAGACATTCAAATGCTTCTGCTGGGGTTTGGCGTGCAGAGCAGTATTTTCCAAAACGATCAACTGAGCGGGAGGCTGTCCGATCGACAGATTGCACCCCTGCGGTCTGGTCGCTGGGCCATTGCCGGCGGAGCCGGCGATTCCACGGCTCGGCGCGATGCAGAATCGAGACGCCACGGCCTGCGTATCGACTTGGGCAGCCTCCGCTCGTTTTCCACACACATCGGACTGCTTCCGGGCAGGAAAGCCCGCGAATTGGCCGCGATCATCCCCTTCGCCAGCATGCGCGAAGAAGGACTCGGCAACTACGATCGCTTCGAGTCGATTCGTCCGCTCGGCCTGCAACACGTGTACGACCTGACCGAGCCCGCCACTCAGTCGTTCGTTGCCAACGGCCTGACGGTACACAACTGCTCCGAGTACATGTTCCTCGACGACACCGCCTGCAACCTGGCTTCACTGAACGTCCTCACGTTCTTTGACGCCGATGGCCGCCACTTCGACATCGAGGGCTACAAGCATGCCATCCGCCTCTGGACTGTCGTGCTGGAAATCTCCGTGCTCATGGCCTCGTTCCCGTCTGAGAACATCGCCAGGCTTTCGTACAAATTCCGCACGCTGGGTCTGGGCTATGCCAATCTTGGCGCCATGCTCCTGCAGGCCGGTATTCCGTATGACTCGGAAAAAGGCCGGGCCATCTGTGCCGCCCTCACGTCCATCCTCACCGGCGAGAGCTACGCCGCGAGCGCCGAACTTGCCAATGAGCACGGTCCTTTCGCGGGCTACGACGCCAACAAGGTCGACATGCTGCGCGTCATCCGCAATCACCGCCGCGCGGCGTACAACGTGGCGGCCAATGCCGACCACCGCGCCCGCATCGGCGACTACGAGATTCTCGAGATCAAGCCCGTCGGTATCGACGCCGGGCAGTTTGCCGAATCCGATCCGCTGGCTTCCCCGCAAATGCTCAAGTCGGCTCGCGAATGCTGGGACCGCGCCCTGCTCATGGGTGAGAAGCACGGTTATCGCAATGCCCAGACGACCGTCATCGCCCCCACCGGCACCATCGGCCTGCTGATGGACTGCGACACCACGGGTGTCGAGCCGGATTTCGCGCTCGTCAAGTTCAAGAAACTCGCAGGCGGCGGTTACTTCAAGATCGCCAACCAGTCCGTCGAGCCGGCGCTGCGGAACCTCGGCTACTCCGATGAACAGATCGGTGACATTCTCACGTATGTGATGGGCACGCTCTCGCTCGATGAGGCGCCGCACATCAACCGCACCAAGCTTCTTCAAGCGGGCTTCACAGCCTCGGAACTCAGCAAGATCGAGGAAGCACTGCCGGGTGTGTTCGAGATTTCGTTCGCGTTCTCGCCCTGGTCGCTCGGCGCGGAAACGCTGGCTCGCCTCGGCGTGCCCGAGGCGGAATGGAAGAACCCGAATTTCAACCTGCTGCGCCGCCTCGGCTTCAGCAAGCAACAGATCGACGAAGCCAACGACGTGATCTGCGGCTGTGGCACCGTTGAGGGCGCGCCCCACCTCAAGCCCGCGCACCTGCCCGCTTTCGATTGCGCCAACAAGTGCGGCAAGTATGGCAAGCGGTTCATCCACGTTGACGGCCACATCCGCATGATGGCGGCCTCCCAACCCTTTATCACGGGCGCCATCTCCAAGACCATCAACCTGCCCAACGAGGCCAACGTCGAAGACATCAAGAGCGCTTACATCCTATCCTGGAAGCTGGGACTCAAAGCCAATGCCCTTTACCGCGACGGCTCCAAGCTCAGCCAGCCGCTGAACGTCAAGTCGGACGAGGATCTGGACAAGAAGACCGACGAGGACGACGAGGACAATGTCGCGGCTGCCAAAGAAGAAGTCGCGACCGAGGTTGCCAAAGCCGCGGTGGCCGCGGACTCAGCACTCAGCGCTCAGCACTCAGTACTAAAATCCGACAACCTGACCCTCGCCGGCGCCCAGCCGATCGAGAAGATTGTCGAGCGCATCGTCGAGCGGCCGCTGCGTCGCCGCCTGCCCGATACCCGCCGCGCCATCACGCACAAATTCGATGTGCAGGGCCACGAGGGCTACGTCACCGTCGGTCTCTACGACGACGGCAATCCCGGCGAAGTCTTCATCACCATGGCCAAGGAAGGTTCCACGATCGGCGGCCTGATGGACACCATCGCCACGCTCGTTTCGGTCGCCCTGCAATACGGCGTGCCGGTTGAATCGCTGGTCCGCAAGTTTGAGCATGTACGCTTCGAGCCCAGCGGCATGACCCGCAACCCCGAGATCCCCATCGCCAAGTCCTTGGTCGACTACATCTTCCGCTGGCTGGCCATGGAATTCATCCCCGGCTATCGCGCCGCCAACGCCCCGAAGCGTCCCGAAAAAAAAACTGAGCCGGCCACCGCGCCGGCCGCTCAGAATTCAGCACCGAGTGCAGGGTCCGCTTCCGCTGACGCGGATCTCAACGCCCCGCAACCCATCCGTCGCGGCGGCAACGGCAACGGCGGCCACGGTCACGGCCACGACTCCGCGCCCACTGATTCCGGCCTGCAACTGCAGGCCAAGGTGGACGTCAACGATCGCGGCGGTCTGATTCAGGTGCTCCCCAAGTTCGATCCGATGAGCCGGCTCAGCAGCGAAATGCAGGCCGACGCTCCCGCCTGTGACGTCTGCGGTTCCATCACCGTCCGCAGCGGCACCTGTTACAAGTGCCTCAATTGCGGGAGTTCGATGGGATGCAGTTGAGTTTTGAGGACCATTTCCATGCAGAACCCGCTAGTCAATGACTTGGCCGGATTATCGGAGCCACTTAAGAAGTTGATAGAAGTCACCGCTTCTGGAGTAGGGAAACTCTACGAACCGTTTCACATTAAACGCGTAGCGAGAGCAGAAGCTGAGGCGAAAATCATCGCGACCAAGGCCGAGATCAACACTGCGGAAATCCATGAAAGGGCGAGCGCGAGGGCCGAGTTCAAGCGTATCCGTCAACAAGCCAATATTGAGAGTATTGCCGCCAAGACGGCGAAATTCCTGCCAGCGCAGGTCTCAACCGAAGCGGTGGATCCAGATTGGTCGTATGGCTTCTTTGAAGAATGCCAGGATACAACGAACAACGAACTTCAGGAGTTGTGGGCGAAGATTCTTGCGGGTGAAGTTACAAGACCTGGAAGTTGTTCGAAGAAGACGCTCCGTATCGTGCGTCAGATGGAGAAATCTGACGCAGAGAGATTCACGAGGTTTTGCGCGTTGGTTGTCGATACGAACCTCGCTTCTTTCGCTCTTGCGCCTGAAGGCCGCGGTTTTCTGCCGTTCGGGCTGAGTGCGTTCGATCTGTCGGAACTGGGCCAGCTAGAGTTGCTTATCAGTGACAATGTGTCCACCGAGATCACCGAGGGGTTTCATTTCGGCTACTTTGGCCAGCTCGTTGTAGTTCGCGTACCGGACTCGCGTATTGTGCGACTTCCCTTTGTGCCACTGACAGAGCGAGGGAAGGAACTTCGGCGTGTGTGCGATATCCGCAAGAATTCATCCCTATTGCCATACCTTGCCGAACGTATCCGAAAAGAGAATCCAAACGCTACGATACAGCTAATCATGGCAAAGCAATAACACCTGTTCCTCTAGCTGTCGTTTAGGGCACACTTTCTCGGTTCATGAAGATGTGGGTATGCGACAATTCCCGCGTTTCCGAAGTGATCTTCCCATGGTGTGCTGAAGCACACCCTACTGGACCTCGACTTCATCGTTCAATATTCGCGAGCCGGCGATTTCCTTCACGCCCACGCGAGCTTTTATGCGATCCTGTTGCGGCGCGGGGAAGCGATAGAGCTTGACCGTTGACTTGCCCGGCGCCAGGTTGTGGATCAACCGCTCGTCGCGCGGCCGGCCGGGGAAGATGCCGAAGGCAATGTAGTCGATCGGCTTGTCTCCGTAGTTGGTGACGATCTGTTGCACGAGCACGTCCTTGCCCTCGCGTACGGCCAGTGTCTGCATGCCCACTTCCGACAGGCCCAGGTGCAGCGTGATCGGCACGACCGTGGACGAAACCCGGTTGTCCTGGAGTACGAACTCCACGTTCAGCGTTTTCGCCCCGGCAAAGGAATTGTACGGGAACTCGATCGTGATCTCGCGATCGAAGGTCTCGTCCGGATTGACATTGAATTGCAGGACCGGAGGCGTGATCACCCATCCCGGCGGCGCCTGAAAACGCAGCAGGCCGCTCAAGGCTATCTTGTACGGGTTGGTGAAGCGGATCTTTCGCGTGTGCGGCCGGAATGTTGACTCAAGCAGCGGCCGATCCAGAGCCAGGCTGGCTCGAAGCTGCGCCAGGGGTCCGTCGATATCCACAAGGAACACGGGTGTCGGCCCGACTGTAAGCTGGACCTTCTGCGACGGCTTGCCATTGTCGAGCGGGCGCACCAGCGGTGTTGAATTGCCCCACAAGTCAATCGATCGCGGCGATTCGCCGAGCGTCAATGCCAATTGCTTGGTCGTGCCCGACTGCCCTTTGTCCCACATCGCCAGGATCGATTGCCCGTTGCGGTCGAAGAGGAATGCCTCGACGCCCTCTGCGATTGGCACACGGCCTCGGAACGTTGCGCCGGCGAGCGTCGTCGCCAGCGTGCGTGTTACCAACAGCAGTTCCAGCGGTTGTCCGGCCGCCAGTTCCGAGCCCTCGCCTTCCACGGCGAACGGCAGCGGAAAATCCAGCCGGCTGGCTCCCGCAGCCAGGGCATAAATCGTCCGCTGGGCCAGGTCGCGAATCTGCACCTCGCGGCTGTATCGCGTGCGATCCAGCGGCTGCAGATAGAGCGACAGGTTGTGGTTGTTGTGTTTGCGAATGTCCTGCATGTAGAGCGGTATCTGGCTCGGCAGAACGGACGGCGGAACCGATAGCGCCACGGTGGCCGGCAGGTTGCCATCCAGTTCGTGCCAGGCCGGCCAGGGCATGGCGAGATCCGGTTGCTGCATGAGCTTGGCGAATTCCGCATAGAGCGTGTCGTAGACCTTCCGCATGGAAGGATCGGTGACGAAGGCGTCGGATCCGTCCACCCCGAGTTGCCAGCGGTCCAGGTGGTTGGCATGCCGCGATACCATCATCGCCAGTTGCGGCTGCCACATCTCGCGCGGCGCCTCGATCATCTGCCGCCAGGTCGAGCCCCCGATGTTTCGGGCAATCGAGGGCGGTACGTCCACCAGGCAAGCCGTGGGCGTGATACCGCGCTCCTGCAAACGCACCAGCAGTCGATCGAACGCGGCCGAGTTGGCCTGCTCGAACTCTGTCCGTGCGGACCATACGGCGAGCTTCACGCGGCCGGTGCCGAGCATGGGCAGCAGGTCGGGCAGTTGAGCCCAGGATTCAAACGGCAAGGCGGCCGCGTTGACGCCGAAACGCGGATCCGGGCGAACGCCCTCGGCTCTGTCCGCGAGCAGGACGAGGTTTGTTATTCGCTTGGCAACAAGTCGTCCACGGCTCGACAGGGTCAGCGTTGCTTCATACCAGCCGCAGGGCAGTTCCGGGACCGGCAGCCGCATGATTCGGTCGCCTGAGGCCTGTACCTCGGCGGCGCTGATATCCATGCTACCCGTCTTTTGCCACACGACGCGTGCCTCGGCATCGCGAACCACCATCTGCGACGTCAGGTCGCTCGTGAAGCGATCGTTGATGGACACAACCAGCGATACCGCTTTGCCCTGCGGGAATATGTTTCCCGGCTGCTCCGTTGCCACGGTGATCTTCGGCACCTGGGAGATGGCGACGTCATCGAACCATGCCGAGCCGCGAATGTCCTGCGGGAAAATCGCCTGCTGCCCCAGCGACGTACTGCCGAACAATTGCGGCTGGAGCAGCTCGAGCTCGACAACCAGTGACGCGGCGCGCGGATTGGCCGACAGCTCCACGGCAAGCTGCTTCCAAGGCTCATTCTCGCCGGTGGCTGCATAGAGGTCGGAGTGCCGGATGGAGGCGGGAATCGGCCGCAGGTCGACGTCGACGAAATAGGCGGTGAGCCTGGCTCGCGCGTGCTTGAGGGGCGTCGTCTGAACATAGGTTTCGACGCGATAGTGTGATCCCGCCGGCACGCGGATTCTGCCGGGTTGATAGCGGTAGATCAGCGAGCCGCCATTGATATTGAATCGAAACGAGCTCTGCCCGGACCGCGCGCGGTCGGTCGCAAGTTCGGCCGTCAGATAATGCGGCAACCCCGCTCCGTCGACCTTGGACCAGTGCATGGGCGTTTCTTCGGGGTTGCCCAGGGCCCGTTCTTCGAAGTCGATGCTGAGAAGCGTGCGGTCGTCGCCCTTGGGCTCGGCCCAGGCGAATAGAGACAGCAGCGAGAGTAATACGTAGAACGAGCGCATAGTCCGATAAGTCTGTTATCGGCAGAAAGAGGGCGTGGGGATGAGGCACGATCCATGTCGCGAGCATTGACGGCGGCTACTTCCCCCACAACAGTTCGCTCGCGGTTGCCATCATGGCGATAATCGCCTTGATCAGGGACTCGCCGGCGATGAGCCCGGATGACAGTGCAATTGAATAGTCGTCGGCCGATTTCCGGTGGAGTTTCTCCCAAATCCAGCCAATGAGAGCCCCGATGGCAAAGGCAAAGGCATTGGCGAAGGGAATGACCCACGACAAGCCAAGACCCATCGCCGACGGGAGATACTTTCGGGATTTTTCCGGCATTAGACGTTCCAGCAGCGGCAGCCCGACTCCGACCAGTGCCCCGATCAGGATGGCGAACTGGGCCGAGTGCGGTAACTGGTCGATGCCCTTGGTGAGGACGCGTGCGACCGCTTCCCATTGTCGGGTGGCCGGGGCTGCGAAACTCTCCAGCTTGGCGCGTGTGGGGACCATCAGGAACCAGAAGGGGACGATGGCGAGTGTGCCGAAGAACAACCCGAAGAACTGGGCCAGAAACTGCTTGCGGGGATTGGCGCCGAGGAGATAGCCGCTCTTGAGGTCCGTGAGCAGGTCAGCGGAAGAACTGGCCGAGTTGGCTGCGATACCGGCCGCAGCCAGGTTGGGAACGATCTTGCCGGGGTGGAGAACGGCAAAGGTAAGCTGCATGACCTTGCCCATGGCGCCGATGGGTGTGGTGTCCGTCTCCCCGGTGGCGCGGCAGGCGACCAGCGAAAGGAAGAAGCTCATGGCGATGGCAATCAGCCCGGCCCACCAGGAGATGTGGAACCCGATCACCTGGACAAACAGCATGGCAATCGTGACTGGGACCATGCCGGCGACCATCCACGATGTGGGGACCTCGAGCTTCTTCATGGCGGTGAGGTTGTGATCCTCGGCGGCTTCCTCCTTCAGCCCGCCAAAAGCCCGGGCGATCGTTCTCCACTGGAGGCCAATTGCCGTAAGGGATGAGAACACCATGACGGCGGTGCCGCCCCACAGAGCCCAAGTTGTAACACGGAGGACGGTGCCGTCGCTGTTGAGTGGGATGTTGATGACAACGTCTTTGGTGGTGTCTCCCGGTTTCTGCTTGGGTGGTGCGGTATAGGTCCACTGCGTGCCGGTCTTGGACCAGCCGGAGCCGGGCGTCTGCTGGTCGAGATGGACGAGGTAGGGGGCGACAAGGAAGTAGAGCAGGGCTGAACCGGCAAGCATGCTGAGCGAGACGCGAAGACGGGTGATGACACCGGCCGCGATCAGAAGCAGGCTCGGCTCGAATCCGAAGGAGGGGAGTTGCTTGCCGGCAATCTCGAAAAGCCCGTCGGCCGGGTAGAGGTCGGGCAGGCGGATGCTGAAGTGCAGAAGCCGTTGGATGACGTTAAATGCGCGGTCGAGCGTCTTGAGCGCACCTTCGCCGGTGTTGAGTATCCCGACGAGCGCACCCACGCCGATACCGATGACGAGCGCGTAGGCCTTGAGGACCGCCTCGCGGCTCTTGCTGCAAAGTGAGCGAAGCGTTTCGGCGGCCGCCACGCCCGAGGGAAAGCGGAGTTGCTCGTGGTTGATCATCTGCCGCTTCATGGGCACTGCGAGGAACACGCCCATCAGGCCCGTGCAGCAGGTGAACATTGCCACGACCCAGATGGGCTGAACATTCCAGGTCTTGATGTCCAGGTTCGTCTGGCCAGGTGCCGGATCGCTGAGCAGAACGAGTGCGCCGAACATGGTGGCGATGGTGGCGCCGGTGGAGTATCCGGCGGCGGACGCCGTCGAGGCCATGCAGTTGTTCTCAAGGAGCGACATCTGGCTGAGTTGATTTCGCAGAAAGAACCAGACGAGAACAAAGAAAAATGCGGTCCCCGCGGTCAGGGCCGCGATACCGAGGCCCGAGAGGAACGTCCAGAGCAACCCGGCTTCCAGTGCGAGGGCGAGGGCCAGGCCCAGCGCGGCAAACACGGCCGCCAGGATGCCGCCGGAGAAGAATCGGAGCACATTCCAGATCACATAGGACATGACGCAGGCGGTGATGGCGACACCGAAACCCCAACCGACGGCGAGTGTCGTGTAGAGGTTCGACGCCGACATCAGCATCCCGAGGATACCGCCCATCAGCACGGCGCGAACCGTTAGCTGCGGCATCCGGTCGCCCTGGTAGACGTACTTGAACCAGTGAGCGTCCTTTTCTTCGGGCGTAGCGTTGTCGGGAAGCGGCGGTGGTGCCTTGTCAGATGGGGCAGACGGCTCGGCATAATAGGAGAGAACCGGTTTCGGCTCAGCAGCGTTATCTTCTGACATGTCCAATGTCCTCTGGTCTGGTTGCGGCAAGATATAGCGGCCTCCGCACTGCGGCAATGGACCGCCGGTACGCATTGGCTCAAAAATTCAAGCTGGCATCCCCAGCTCGCCTGTAAGGCAGGCGACGATTCCCTTCACATCGGTCGTAGCGTCTAACCGCTGCCGGAACTCCTCGTGCATCAGCTTTCTCGCCAGCACCGACAGGATGCGCATGTGGGTCTGGTCCTGATCGGACTGGCGGATGCCCAGCATGATGGCCGTCCGCACGGGCTGGCCGTCGATTGATCCCCACTCGATTGGCGTACGGTTCTTCAACACGAGGACTGAATTCGCCGCAATTGCATCCGTCTTGCAGTGCGGGATGGCAATGCCGAATCCGATGCCGGTCGAGTACGCCGCCTCGCGGGTCCAGAGCGCCTCCTCCACCTGGGCCGGGTCGTCAGAGCGCCCGGCCAGTTGCAGCGTGTCGGCCAGCACTTTCATGATCTCTTCCTTGCTGCGGCAATCGCAGTCGAGCAGGACCAGCTCGCCGTCCAGCAGTGGCAGTGACACGCCGGCCGCCACGAATTGCGCGAGCGTCTGGTCGACGTCCGTCCCGGTTTTGCAGGCGAGCGCCGTCTCCAGACACTTCTCGCAATCGCCGGACTGGAGCCGCGACATGTGTGCCTTGATGGCCGGAATATCCGGCCCGTTCACGCTGAGCTCATCCAGGCCGAGCCCGATCAACAGCGGCAGGTTGGTGATTTCCCTCGCCATCTCGCCGCACATACTGATTCGCTTGCCATGCCCATGAACGTCGTCCACGATCTTCTGCAGCAGCCGCAGAAACGCCGGCTGCCGCGGGTTGCACAACGCCGACACACGCGAGTTGTCCCGGTCGGCGGCCGCGAAGTATTGTGCAAGGTCATTGGTGCCAATGCTGAAGAAATCCACTTCGTCGCAGAAATCCCCGATCGCAAATGCCACCGCTGGAACCTCTACCATGATCCCCAGCGGCATCTGCGGATCGAACGCCGCGCCCTCGGCCTGCAACTGCGCCTTGATCTCGTCGATTCGGCTCTTCACGGCTCGCACTTCCTCCAGCGAGCAGACCATCGGCAGCATCATGCGTGCCGGTCCCAGCGCCGAAGCGCGGAGGACGGCTTTCGCTTGTGCCGTGAACACGTCGGCGTGTTCCGCATACACGCGCACGCCGCGGTAGCCGAGAAACGGGTTGGTTTCCGTGCCCAGCGGCAGGTATGCGAGAGGCTTGTCGCCGCCGATGTCGAGCGTGCGAAAGACCAACGGCCGCCCGGCCGCGTGCTTTACCGCCTGAGTATAAATGTCGAACTGTTCCTGCTCGCTCGGCATTGCCGGGGAGGCGAGGAAGATCATCTCGGTGCGGAAAAGCCCCACACCCTCAGCTCCGCGCTCGACTGCCGCCGCCACCTCCTCGGCCGACGCGACATTGGCCGCGACGTGCAGCGCCCGTCCGTCCGCAGTCGCGGCCGATCTGGCGGCCAGCGTTCCTTGTTTCTCGGCCAGACGCGCGGTTTTGCGGCGATCCAGCTCGTAGTACCGCTGGACGGCCTCCGTCTCCTGCACCACCAGCACCCCGGCGTCGGCGTCCACGATCACCATCTGGCCGGTGAGAAGCCGATTGGTCGCATCGCCGAGGTTGGCCAGCGTCGGGATTGCAAACGATCGCGCCAGCAGGACCGCATGCGAGGTGGTGCCCGCATGTCCCAGCACGAGCCCCTTGAGGTAGCGCCGGTCGAGCGCCAGCAGTTGTCGCGGCGAAAGCTGATCGGCCACCACCACCGCATCCTCAGTCAGTTGCACCTTCTGCCACTGGGCCACCGTGTCCCCATAAAGATGTTCCAGGAACCGGAAGCAGACATCGTGCAGGTCGGCCACGCGCTCGCGAAGATAGGCGTTCTCGGAGGTCCGCAACCGCGCGGCAAATGCTTCGGCCGCTTCCAGCACGGCTTGTCCGGCCGAGTGTCCGCCCGCGGCCAGCTCTGCCATCCGCGACGTCAGTGCGGGATCCTTTGCCATCGACAGATGTGCCTTGAGGATCTCGGACTCGGTCTGCGATACGGCGCGGGCGATTTGCGTTTCGAGGTTGGATCGCACCGCCGCCACAGCGCCCGCGACTGCTTGTCGCTCGCGGGCCGACTCGCCTGCTGGGGCGCTGCGAACTGATTCCGGGAGCACAATTCCACGCGCCAGCACCACTTTGCCACGTCCCACTCCGCGGCTGGCCGGCGTGCCGTGCAGGCATACGGCCGCCTCGCTGCGCAGGAGTCGTGGCAACACGCCGGCTTGCGCGCCGCCGCGTGGTTTGGGCAGCGGCTGATCGCACCGGGCCAGCGAATGGTTCACAAACCGGGAGATGACGTCAAATGCGGTCTCCTCGTCCGGCCCGCTGATGCTGATCCGGCCCGCGTCGCCGAACTGTATATCCGCTGCGACCAGTTCCAGGACGCTCTTGGCGTTAGCTCGGGTCCCTGCCTTGTCGCCGATGAGAACGACCTCCGCGGCAAACCGCTCGGCCACGTCGGCGAGATGGCTGGCCGGCCTGGCGTGCAGGCCGTTGGGCAACGGACATTTGAACTCAAATTCGCGGGCCATGGTCCAGGTTTCTGGGTTCGGGGTTCATGGTTCAGGACGTCGCGTCAGCGGAATACTTGGCCGGGTGCCACGGCTTGTCTACTGCAAGCCGTGTGTATGACCACGAAACACGGATTGCGGAAG
Organism: Phycisphaerales bacterium; assembly: GCA_025361735.1. Taxonomy (GTDB): domain Bacteria; phylum Planctomycetota; class Phycisphaerae; order Tepidisphaerales; family Tepidisphaeraceae; genus JANYKD01. Next base: position 7,065 of record JANYKD010000373.1, on the reverse strand, counting down.
CGGTAGGGTGCGTCTTAACGCACCACATGGGAGTCGTGCGATTAATCGCATCACATGGAAATGGTGCGATAAATCGCACCCTACGCTACGGAAGCGGCTCCTACGGCCTTTTCGATAACTCCTCGCGGATTCTTGATCGCCTCCTTCACCGTCACTTCAATCACCTTCATCTTCGCGAACCGCTCGCGCCTTTCCACCGCGATATCCACGGCGAATATCGCGAGGTTCGCCTCGCGAACGTCCATTTCGGTGATCTCGTTCTCGAGTCCCATCGAGCCCTGGGTCTCGACTTTGATCTGGTGTCCCATCGCCTTGGCGGTTTTCTCAAGCTGTTCGGCCGCCATGTACGTATGGGCAATGCCCGTCGGACATGCTGTCACTGCCACGATCTTCATGCTGCCTCCATGGTTTGTTCGGCGTGCGATCTGGAGAGTCTCTTGACGATGGTGATGGCGGCCGCAGTCGCAAATGCGCCGGCGACGATCGCGATCACATACATGATCCGGTTGTCCACCACTGGCAGGACAATCGGCCCGCCGTGCGGGGCGTGGTCGCCCACCTTGCCGAGCGTGGCAACGACCGCCGCCACGATCGAGCCGAGCATGATGCACGGGATGACGCGCAGCGGGTCGGCTGCGGCGAAAGGGATTGCTCCTTCGGTGATGCCGATCATTCCCATGCCCATGGCCGCGATGCCGGCTTCATGTTCTTCGTCCGACCAGCCTGCGCGGTCGATGAGCGTTGCCAGGCCGAGGCCGAGTGGCGGTGTGCAGATGGCGGCAGCACAGGCGCCCATCACCGCGTAGTTGCCCTCCTTGATCATCGCCGCTCCGAAAAAGAACGCTGCCTTGTTGACGGGTCCGCCCATGTCAAAGGCGATCATCGCCCCCGTGATCACCGCCAGGAGAACCGCATTGCCCGCGTGCATCGTCTGAAGCCAGTGAGCGAGGAACGTCATCAAGTCCGCGATCGGTGGCCCCAGCACTTTCAGCATTAGTATGCCCACGATCGTCGACGAAACCACCGGGATGATGAGGATCGGCATGATCGGTCGGATGTACCTGGAGACAGGCACCGTCTTGATCAACTCGACCAGATGGCCCGCGATGAGTCCGGCCAGCAGCGCCCCGAGAAACCCCGCGTTGATCTGCCCCGAGAGAAATCCGCCGATGAATCCGGGAACCAGCCCCGGCTTGTTGGCGATGGCATAGGCGATGTATCCCGCCAGCACGGGCAGCATGAGCGAGAAGGACGTTTCGCCGATTTTGAGAATCAGCTTGAGATTCGGCGAATGCGAGAAATCCGGCCCAGTGCTGGTCATCGGCACGAACGCGATCGCCAGCGCGATCATGATCCCGCCGCAGGCGATGAACGGAATGGCATACGATACGCCGGTCAACAGGTGTTGTCTAAGCTTCTTCAGTTGCTCCACCATCGTCGGTTCCTTCCCATGATAGCTGCAAGGATACCGGCTCGCTGGCGTTTGGTGAATTGCGATTTCGGGAAGTGATGGGACGCGGCGTTTCCAAAGTCGGCCGGGTGAGGCTCCAGGGAGGATGAGGTCGGTGACTCGACTACGCCAAGGGGACGCTCCGCGACCGATATGCAACGATCCAGATGTGAACATCCGGCCCTTCCTCTGTCGTGCGACCGGGCTATAGTCATAATGAGAAACTTGAGGACCGGCTTACCCAAGGTGGATGCACGCGTGAGTACGAAGGACAAAGACAAAACTCCCGAAGCTCTTGAAACCGATGAGCGATTCCCTTCCGGGGAATGGACGGGTTTCTGGATGCAGCGTTCGATCTATCACGGCGAGCGAAGCTGGATGGAACTCCACCTTAAATTTGCGGGCGGCATCCTTCGCGGCGAAGGCCGCGACCGTATCGGCGAATTCGTCATCCTTGGCGAGTATGACCTCAAATCAGCCGAGGTCACCTTCACCAAGACGCATCCCACGCACGATGTGGAGTATCGTGGCTGGGCCGAGTTGGACAAGGGCATCTGGGGCCTGTGGAAATTGCCACACGATCACGATGGCTTTCACATCTGGCCCAAAGGCAAGTCCGATCCGACAGGCCCGCAATTGAAGGCCGAAGCCGACGTTCCCGTCGAACAGGAAGAACCGGCCATGGCAGCAAGCGATAAATGACGACACGTGCCGGGTCAGCGCGATGGACCATGTGGAGTGCGGCCGCACGAGGCCGCTTTTCCATCGGCGGCAGAACCGGCGTCATCCAACCATGAACGACGCTGGACGGAGCGCACGTAGCGTGACCATCGCTTCCCAGGTCAGATCGACCAACGACTCGGATTCCGGCCCGGATGTTGCCCCCCAGACGGCGCGAAGCAGTGCGTCGAGTGCCGGCCGCGAGAGCGGCATCGCCGGCCGCGGCAGGGGAGTGACGGCGTCGCCAAGGGAATCCCATTGATCGAGCAGCGACAGTACCGCGGCGGCCGCGCCTTTGGCGAGGTTGATCGGCCGAATGCCGCACTGCAGCGCCAGCCGCATGGTGCCGAACAGGCGGTCATCGTAGCCGAGTTTGCGGATCTGATCGCGGGTCACGCGGGAGATGAGGTCGTTGAGCGTGGGCCGAACCATGCGGGCGAGCAGGTCGTCGGCATAGGCGGCGTAGCCGGTTTGCGTGAAGAGGGGATCATTGAGCGCAGCGTATTTGCCGATCAGGGCCTGCCCGGATTCATCGAGAAAAGCCGCCCGCGCTGTCGCCATAATGTCGGCATGGGCGGCGGCGTCGGACATAGCGGCCAAGCCCCGGCGGGCGGCGAGATAACCGATGAGGGCGTGGATGGCATTGTGGCCGTAGAGCTTGGCTTCCTCGAACGGCAGCAGATCGGGCTTCTCGATAAAGACGTCGATGCCGCGCGCGAAGCCGGGGAGCGTGATTTGCGAGATGAGAATGCGGTTGAATTCCTCGACGAGCACGGCCTTGGGGATGGCCGGGGTCATGGTGGCAAGATTGAGCCGGGCGATCGTGGCCGGGTCGGTGATGACGCCGGACATCTTGCCGATGACGGTATTGAGGAACTGGACGTTGGCGAGAGCGGCAGGGGGGCAATGCTTCGCGACGGATTCGTGCAAAAGCTCGGCGGCGTGATTGTGGTTTTCCGCCGCGTAGACGATTGTCGGCTGGTTGGCTGGCCGTTGTGATCGTCCTTCGGCGAGGGTACGGGCAACGCTGGTTGGGCCTCCTTTGTCGAAGAAGGCGACGCTGGGCAGGCAGGTGGCCAGTTCGTCGGACTGGGCGATCGTGCGAAGGATCTGCTGCCGGTCTGCGGGCACGGCCGGGTTGTAGAGCTCAACGCCGGAGATCGTGGCCCGCTCGATTCGGTCGGACAGGGCGATGTTGATGGTGTACTTCCCACCCGCGGACCGCACGGCTTGAACCACGCCGGCGTCGACTTCGGCGATAACGAAGCGCGAGAAATGCCCGGACCGAAACGCCTCGTAGAGAAAGAGAGCGCTCTGAATGGGGCCGAATCCGAAGCCGACGAAGGTCTTGTTGCTCATGGGTCTCACGGAGGATTAAACACGAAGGCACGAAGACACGAAGCGGGTTCCGGTGCGCGAAGGCGAATCAGGATGGTTGAAGGCGTAAAGCGACTGAATTCAGCCCTGGAAGGGGCGGTACAAGTTGTGCATCGGGTTCGGGGACCATGCTGAGTGAGGGTGCCGGACAAAGAGGATGTGTCGGAGTACCGACACCATGGGCGGGACGCCCATGCCACGGGGGCTCTGGCTCCTCGGACCCAACCCGGCACACCAGCACCTTGTGGCACGGGCGTCTCGCCCGTGCTCCGCGGTACTCCGCGGAATCGGTTGTGTGCCTTCGTGTGCCTTGGTGCCTCTTCGTGGGCCATCTGTCCTGCTCGTTCCTGGCCCTACCGGCCGGCCACGCGCAGCAATTCTTCCTCGGCGGCCTTGGTCCATTGCCCGTTGTCGAGCTTGGCGGCCACGGTCGGGAATGGCTTGTGCAGGTCCACCAGTGGGATCAGTCCAATGTCGTGTAGCGCCGGATAGACGATGATCTTCCCGGCCAGCGTGCGGTTCTCCACGGCGGCGATGCCTTCAGTCGCACCGGCCATGCCGGAGACGGCATCGACCGAGCAGTTGGTGTTCAGCCGGCCGGTCGTGACTTTCTCCAGCACGATCTTCATGTCGCGGATCGTCGAACCGCTGGTGCCGAACATGAAGCATCGATTGGCAATGTAGGTGTCGAGGTCGATCTCGTGCTTGGTTGGGGCCGGGATACCCGCGAAAATATTGATGATGCAACCGGGCTTGCTGTCGCGGATGCTGCTGGCGACGAGTGCCGGAACCGGGGCCATGAGCGCGAAGTAGCTGAACTTCTCGGCCAGCGGCGTCTTGGCGGTGTTGACCATTCTCATTGACACGGCGTTGGTCTTGGCGAATGGCTCGGCCTTCTTCTGGATGGACGCCAGACGCGAATCATCCATGTCGGTGCCGATGACGGCGATGTCTTTGACGCCCGAGCAGACGGCGCGGATGACGTGCATCTGGCCCATCGGTCCGCCGGCGCCGACGACGATCACGCTATCGCCGGGGCGAATCTCGCCGGTGAGCGGAATGTTCTTGTACGAATCGGCCGGATCGCTGCCGGTGGTGCCGACCCAGCGCGTCATGCCGTAATGCACCCGGCCGACGCCGACATTGACCGTCGCGCCGATCTTCTTCCCGCCGAGCACGATATTCATGATGCCACGGGCGGCCAGCTTGTCGTTGAGGGTCTCGATGGTCGCTTTGTCGGCGCCGAAGTAGATGATGTCGTCGCAATACTCGTTCGCGACCGAGCCGGCCTCGGCGGGCGTCTTGAGCAGCACTTCGCCGGGCTCCCCGGCCGGGTCGTGCGGCAGGCTCTCGACCTGGATGCTGGCCGGGTCGTCGGCGACAATCAGCAGCCGGCCGCCGGCCTTGATCGATTGGCGTTCGATGTTGACGTAGGAGTCTTCAACGCATGCCCAGGGTTCGACCAGCGCCACGGCCGACGCGGCCAGTTCCTCGTTCACGGGAATCAGGAACCGCTCGCCCGACTTGTCGATGACCACACGCTCATCCATCAAGACATATTCCTGAAGAGCGCCCTCGAAGTTGTATCCAAACGCCGAGGCCGACCCGGCCGTCGGCAGGTCGCGGTAGTCGGTCTGCACGAGGCAGCGTTCGCCGACCTTGTGCTGCTTGACTTTCTTGCCGACGGCGACGATGCGGCAGGTGACCTCGTGGCCCGGCACGGTCGGCTTGGAACCGGGCACATAGTTGGGCATTTCGGCCAGCGCATCGGAGTCGAGCCCCTTGAGGACAATACTCTTGCGTGGGTGCTGGTCAAACTGCTTGAGGAGCTTGAGGTCGGAGAAACAGAGGCCGACACACTCGACTTTCGCGAGCACCTGGTGGGGGCCGGGTTTGAAGACTTCCTTGGCCGGGTTGAGCGTGAGCTGACTCGGGCCAACAAGTTGAACTGCGTATTGAGTTTCGGGGAGTTTTAGCTTTGCCATAGTCACATTCCTTGTCTCGATGGCGATGGGAGCGCGTTGAAGCGAGCCGTACGCCGATCTTTCGTGGCATGGGCGTCTCGCCCATGCTTGTATTTCTTCGTATTCGTCGGTCAATTGAATAACCGCGTCCGCTGAATCGGACTCTACGGTCACGCCAGCATCACCTGCCCGCCTGTAACGGGGACGGCCTGGCCGGTCTCGTATTTCTGTTCGATCAGGTAATAGATCGCCTTCACCACGTCCGCGGTGGTGCAGCCGCGGTTCATCGGAACCTTGGCCTCGTAGAACCGCTTGACGTCCTGGATCGTTTTAGCGCCCGGCACCTTGCCGCTGCGGAGATATTGTGCGAAAAGCCCATTCTGCGGGTCGGACCAGAGCGGCCCGTCGAAGAAATTACCGGGGCAGATGGCGTTGACCTTAATGCCGTCTTCGACGAGTTCGAGGGCGAACGACTGCGTCAGCCCGATGCCGCCGAACTTGCTGCCGGCGTAGGCGCCGTTGCGGTTGGAGCCTTCCAGGCCGGACTTGGAGTTGATCTGGATGATATCCGAGAAGTAGTCCTTTTTGGCCAGATGTTGCGTGGCCATGATGGGCGCGGTCTTCTGCACGCAGACGAAATATCCCTTGTAGTTGACGTTTGTAACGAAGTCGAAATCCTTCTCGAGTAACGATTTCACGCTGCCCGCTTTGAGCACGCCGGCGTTGGAAACCAGCACGTCAAAACCGCCGAAGCGGCGGACGACCTGGTACACGGCCTCCTCCACCGAGGCTCCATCGGCGACATTGATCGCCAGTCCGATCGCTCGGGGCTTATTCAGCTTGGCATTGATATGATCAGCGGCCGCCTGCGCGCCTTGGGCGTTGACGTCGGTGAGCACGACCGTCGCGCCCTGGGCGATCAGATCCTGCGAGATCTCCAGCCCGAATCCCTGGGCCGCGCCGGTGACGATGGCAACCTTTCCCGCGACGCGCCCGCCGGCCCGGCCGGCCGCGGCGACGCCCTTGCGATACGACTCGACCTCCCAGTCCTCGATGAACTTCCGCATGCCGTCGTCCATGTAGCGGACGCCGCCAAGTTTGCGGGCACCGGCCATGACCTTGATGACGTCGGTGTAGACCAGTCGCACGCTGTCGGCGGCCGCGAAGTCATCGCCGGCCGCGAACATGCCCAGGCCCTTGACGAGAACGACATGCGGTGCGGACCCGGTCTTCTTTGTGTGTGCGTCAATCGCCTGACGAAGTTGTTCGACGATCGTGGTCGGCGTCGCGTCGGCCGCGGGCTCGATCCAGAGCGGGAACGATTTGCAGTAGACGATCTGATCCGGCGTGAGCGGGCCCGTGGTGGCGACGGTCTTGCCCTCGGTGCCGCCGACGAGGTCCATGACGGCCGGCTCATCGGAAAACGTGACGATCTTGAGATTCTCACCTGTCGCCAACAGACCGCGGAGCGCGGGGCCGATCATGTTGACGAGGTTGCGGGCGGCCGAGGCTTCAACTTTCGTGACCGGGCCGTAGGCCGGCGCCGCGCCGGCG
>JANYKD010000349.1 GCA_025361735.1 Phycisphaerales bacterium | reverse complement strand
GCGGACGCGGGATGGGGTGTGACCACGCGATTCCGCGTCCGCTGAAGCGGACCCTACTGGATCGCGGGCGTGATGCCTCAGATCGCGTGACATGGCCCCAGCCCATAGCGGCGGGCCACGAGTTCGCCGAGCACATTGCCGCTGACCAGCTGATGGGCAAAGTGCAGGTGCAGGCACTTGACGGCCGCGAAGTTGGTCATGCCGCCGATTCCCCGTGTCTGGAAGAACCCGGCAAGCTCTGAGCCGGATACGAGGAGTTGGTCTTCCGCCGACAGTGTGGCCCAGCGCCGTGCGATATAGTCCGCGTGGTCTCGCAGCAGGAGGGTTGGCAGGGCATGGTCGCGGGCGAGTTCAGTCCCGATCGTGGCGATTGCGCCATCACGCTCCAGGTGTGAGAGTTCTTTGGACAGGCGTGGGCAGGTGAGCCAGTACAATGTCGGGAAGGGCACCAACCGGTTGCCCTTCCGCCGCAGCGGGTAGCAGGTGATCACCGACGGATGCCCGGCCGGGCAGCGAGCCGCGACGGCGACGACGCAGCGGGCTTTGCGGCCCATTTGCGCTGTGATCTCGATTTCGTCGGCGAGTTCAAGCATACCGGGTGAATCGTATCGGCGCGGCGGGAGCGTGACTATTGTTCCGGGCATGGAAAGTGTGTCGGAGTACCGACACGCATGGGCGAGACGCCCATGCCACAAGATTCTGGCGTCCGGACGCTCTGCCTGCAATTTTGGGAACCCCGAGGGCGCATCCATCGAGCGGTGTCCCTCCTCGTGGATTCATGGTAATTTGAAAGGATATGATTCGCTTCTTCAAATTCCGCCAGGACCTGTTCGATCCGCAACCGGCCAAGGAAGTCTACATCAAGCGGAAGGCCGGGCGCGGCTGGCCTGAAGAGTGCCCGCCGATCCGGGCGGCCAATGCGTTTGGTTTTGATATCCTGGCAAACTTTGATATCACCTTTACGCAATCGCGCGGGAAATGGCGCGTGGAGCCGGACGTCATCATTGACTCGGACTTTGACTGGGGCGCTGCCGACGCGGAGGATGCCCGCCCGCTGCAACAGCAATACGCGTGGTTCTGGCAGAAGAGACAAAAGCTGCCGCACGTCATCACTGACAACGTCTATACGCAAGTGAAGAACCAGGTGAAGGTGTCGAGCTATCTCTACTTGCAGAGTGATCCGAACGAACTTATCCTGTTCACCGAGGTTCCCAACATGAACCGGCCGTGGCGGGCGATGTCGGGCCTCGTGGATACGGACTGGTATCCGGCCAGCTACCCGTGGCACTGCGTGGTGGAACTGCCGGCCAACGAGAAGAAGGTGAAGATCACAAAAGGTGAGCCGATCGCGCGGATTATCCCGGTGCGGCGCGACACGTACTTTGCGACGCCAATGACTCTCGATGAGTTCGGCCGCTTCTTCGAGCGCGGACAGGCATGGCTGACCACGCACGGTCAGGTGAAGGATGAGGGGCTTGTGGACATTCAGCGCACCTATGTCCGCCAGCAGATGCGGTCGCGGTTTATCATCATGAAGTAGACCACCGCGTTTGATGGCTGTATTTTGTAGCACAGGCGTCTCGCCTGTGTCAAAGTGCTCGGACACAGCCGAGCCGACGGTGCTACTTTTGTCGGCCTCGGGATACTCCCGAAAACATTGCCGCGCGGATCTGCAGTGCCCGGGACAACGCGCGCGTACCACCGATCATCCCAGATATAACTGCTCGCCCTTGGCGACGGCCTTGGGCAGCTTCCGGGTCTTGAGTTGTTCGGCCGACACGGCGAAGAGCGGGGAAATCTCGATCACCGCGTCAATCTCCTCACCCTGTTTGGGCACCGCCACACCGGCGGCGGCCAGCCATTTCGCGGCGCGGATGGTTTGGTCGCGACGGCTGGTTTCGGGCGAATCGTGCCCCTCGGCGTTCTTCACGGGAGAGAACTCCTCGCCGCGGTCCGTGGTGTAGACGATGGCATTATGAGCGAGCGGGATGGCATCGAAGACGAACTGCTCGAGTTTCACGGCGTTGGGTTTGTCGGGCTTGACGACGTGGCCGGATGCGTCGACGAAATTCACTTTCTTTTCGGCGCGGTGCCAGGGGAGCTGGAGCTTGCCGCCTGCGGTCAGCCGTTCGATGAAGGAGACGCGCAGTGCGTGGATGGCGATGGAGCCGGCGTCAAAGCGCAGCGAGCCGTCGGGGTTCTTCTGTACGGCCAGCGCGTCAGGCAGGTCAGAATACTCGATGACCTGAAGCACTCCGTCGCCGACGCAGAAGTTGCCGACGCGTTCCTTGGCGTGAGCCTTTGGGATGGTCTTGGAGGACATCTCCGAGCCTGTGGTGTCGTGCAGGCCCAGGAACAGGGGGTCAATGCATTGGACGAGCGGGTTGTCCACCTGGAAATAGGAGAGGTGCTCGATACCGCGGGATTTCATGTCGGCCAGAGCGCCGGACTTGAGCAGGGCGCGGAGTGAGCCGCCGTGTCCGTCGGGGCTGAGTGCCAGCGAATCCTTGTGGGCCAGGAGCAGATGCCCGTCGGTGCTGAAGGCGGGCATCATTCCCTGCTGGAAGAAGCGGATGAGCTTGGGGTCGTAGCCGAAGTGATTGTGTTTGGCAAAGAACGCTCGCGTCGGGGCGTCGTTGACATCGCTGGTCATGATGTACCAGGGGATGGCTCGCCCGCAGTCGCGGGAGTGCGCCAGCAATTGCTCGGCGAAGACCAGAAACAACGGCTTGTGTTTGATCGGGGTCACAGGGTACTCGCCCTTGGGGCCTTCATAGCCCAGACGCGTTCCCTGGCCACCGGCGACGAGAAATGCCGCCACCTTGCCATCTTTCAGAAGTTGCTGCCCGCGTTCAGCCGCCTGGCGATAGAGCGATTCCTGTCCGGGACCGGCAGTGCGCGGATAGGCCTTTACCGGTTGGATGTCCCCGGGGTGGGGGAACTTCGGCTTGGTGCGCACGTATTCCTCGGCCAACTGGGCGATGAGCGAGGTGTCGATGGCCTCGAGTTGCGCCGCGAGTTTGTGTTTCGAGGTATCGTTGAGGTGGTCCCAGAAGCGAAAGACGCTCTGCTGGCCGATGGATGCGAAGCTATTTTTAAGTTCGGTGGCGTTCATAGGTTCTCCGAAGATGAGGTGATTTAGCGGAAGGAACGGAAAAAGCAAATGGTACGGGGGGGGGGGTATGGCATTAGGCGGGGCGGCCGGCGCTACGCGAGTCTGTCTGTTGTCGTCCGTGGCCAGGGGTCGAGGGCTGTTTTGGAAGTGGAGAGGGTGGAGCGCGGTCAGGATGTATTTTGTGGCGGTGTCGGTGTCAATGCGGTATGATGATCGCCAACAGGAGAAGCCAAATGAATGGGGACTGTATTTTTCGGCGGGCGGTTCTTTTCGTCGCTGCCATTCTGACCATGGTCGCCCTGCCACGGCAGGCCGCGTTTGCCGATGAGGCACAATGGAAGACGTACAACGACGCGGCCATGAAGGCCTTCATTGCCGGGGATTACGCCAAGTCTGAGGAGATGCACAACCTGGCCCTGAAGACCGCCATGGAATTGGGGCCGACCCATGAAAAGCTTGCCATAAGCCTGAACAACCTCGCGTTCATCTATGTCGCGCAGGAAAGGTACGCCCAGGCCGAAGCGCCGATGAGGCAATCGCTGGCAATTGACGAGCAGAGGATGGGGCCGGACCATCCTCTTGTAGCGCCGAGCGTGGGTCAACTCGCCATCATCTATTTCGAGGAGAAGAAGTACGATCAAGCCGAGCCGTTGCTGAAGCGCGTGCTGGCGTTGGATGAGAGGACCCTGGGACTGGAGCATCCGCGAGTCGCGACGGATCTCAGCAAGTTGGTCCTTCTCTACCTCAAACAAGCCAGGCCCGATCAGGCCGAACCGCTGCTCAAACGCGCGTTCGCGATCACCGAGAAGTGGTCGAGGCCGGATAATCCGGATGTAGCCGTGAGCCTGAGCAGTCTCGCCGAGGTTTATCGGGAGCAGAGCAAATATGATCAGGCGGAATTGCTGTTCAAACGCGCGGTGGCGATTTGGGAGAAGGCGCTGGGACCGAATCATCCGCCAGCCGCGATACTCCTGACCAGCCTGGCCATCATGTACACCGACCTGGCCAGGTACGACGAAGCCGAACCTCTCTTCAAACGCGCGCTGGCGATCATGGAGAAGACAGGCGGGCCCGATCAACCGTTTGTCGGCCGAATTCTCGGCGGGCTCGCCTTCGTCTACGACAAACAAGGTCACTACAACCAAGCTGAGCCGGTGTACAAACGCTCGCTGATCATCATGGAAAAGGTCTTGGGCCCGGACCATCTGGATGTCGCCAGAACCCTGTGCCGTCTCGCCGGGTTGTACACGAACCAGGGCAAGCATAGTCAGGCTGAACCGCTCTACAAACGCTCGCTGGAAATCCGCGAGAAGGTCTTGGGACCGGATCACCTGGATGTCGCCGTAAGCCTGAACGCCCTCGCCGTGCTCTACTACGACCAGGCCAGGTACGATCAGGCCGAACCGTTGTACAGACGCTCGCTGGCGATCCGCGAGAAGGCCCTGGGGCCGAATCACCCGATGGTCGCGGCAAGCCTACGTCTTCTCGCTATGTTGTATCTGAAGCAGGCCAAGTACGAGCAGGCCGAGCCGCCGTGCAAACGCTCGCTGGCGATCCGCGAGAAAGTTCTGGGGCCGAATCACCCGGATGTTGCCTGGAGCCTTGAGACGTACGCCGTTCTGCTAAGAGCGACCAACCGAACCGCCGAAGCCCAGGAGATGCTCAAACGGGCGGCGGCGATCCGCAAGAGCTTGGGCCTGACATTCTGAGCATTTCGCATGGTGCCCGTCAACCCTGAAAAACTCCGGAGGTATGTGAGGAAGGATGGCCAGAGCCTGAACCAGAGAACAGAGGAATATACTATGGCAGATTCGGACAACGTCAGTCGTCGTGGTTTCGTGAAGCAGTCTTTCGCCGCCGGTGCGATGGGCGTGATCGCCGGAGGCGCCGTTGCGGATACGCCACCGACGCCGGCTCCAGTTGCGGTGAAGCCCATTGTGCCGGCCGGCAAGGCCGCCGAAATGCCCTTCGGCATGATCGGCAAGGCGAAGATCAGCCGCATGCTGCTCGGCGGGAATCTCGTTTCCGGCTACATGCACTCGCGCGATCTCAAGTACGTTAACAGCCTCTTCCTCGCCTACGCCACCGAATCCAAGATGATGGAGACCATGGCGCTGGCCGAGGCGTATGGCATCAACACGCTGTTTGAGACCGGCGCGAACTTCGTGCAGAAATACAACCGCGAGTTCGGCGGCAAGATGCAGTTCATCCCGCACATCGAGGTTACCCGCGAAACGACCGAGCAGGCCCTCAAGGACCACATCAAGAAACAGGTTGATTCCGGCGCGGTCGCGATCTACGTCTGGGGCGTGGCGGCCGACCAGCTTGTGGCCGCCGACGCGATCGACCGCCTCACCCTTGCGGTCGAACTGGCCAAGAAGCACGATATTCCCGTCGGCGTCGGCGGGCATTCGCTGCTGGTGCCGATGGCCTGCGAGAAGCATAAGGTCTCCTGCGACTTCTATGTCAAGACTTTCCACAACGACGACTATCCCTCGGCCACGCCCAAGGAACTGCGCAAGGAGTTCATCTGGCTCAGCGGCGGCAAGGGGTGGTACGACAACATGTGGTGCATCAATCCGCAGGAGACGGCCGAGTTCATGAAGACCGTTACCAAGCCGTGGATCGCCTTCAAGGTCCTGGCGGCAGGTGCGTATCGCCCGGAGGATGGCTTCAAGTACGCCGTGAAGAACGGCGCCGACTTCATGGCCGTCGGCATGTTCGATTTCCAGATCAAGGAGAACTGCGGCGTGGCCGTGCGCGTGTTCAAGGAATACCAGAATCGCGAACGGCCCTGGCGGGCGTGAATATCAGGTCATTCCGCCGTCTCGCTCGGCGGCGGGCCGGCTTGCTCGATGTCGCCTGCGTCGGCGGCGCCTTCAAAATCCATGAGGAAGTGGACTCGTTCCATCGCCTCCTCGCCGATGCGCTTGCGCAGGGCGGCGATGGCCCGGCGGAGACTCGTCCGCCGCGAGACGTGCGTCACCACGATGTGCTGGTTGTTTAACTGCGGCAGCAGATCGACGAGATGGTCGATGTGCAGGTGCCGCCCGATCTTGGCGCGATTGCGGTGGGCCGGGTCGAAGAATGTGCACTCGGTGATGAGCACCTCGGCGTTACGCACGTCTGAATGCTCGAAGACCGGGCCCAGGGTCGTGTCGCCCAGGTAGGTCACCAGCGGAATCTCCGTGCGATACTGGATCTCCACGCCCTTCCTGCGCATGGACGCCAGTTCCTGTCCCGGGATGCCCGTGTACTCGGGCTTGAGCTTCTCGCGGACGGAAACCAGCGCGTAACCCAGGCTCGGACCCGCGTGGTGGGTCTCGATGGCCCGGATGAGGTAGTCCTTGCGGACGGCGTATTCCTTGCCGTGCGACATGGGGACGATGGTGTACGGCGTATCCTGGCGTTCCACCGCCCGCCAGCAGCGCAGCATCGCATCCACGGGGCCGGCGAGCTCCTCGGGCATGAGAATAATGCCCGGCTTCATTCCCTGGAAATTGCGCTGCGAAAGGTAGTAAGCCAGACCGGCCAGGTGGTCCATGTGGCCATGGGTGATACAGATGTGGTTGCTGGTGAGCGAGAAGTAGGGGGCTCGGCCGATGTCAAAGCAGACATCCAGCTCAGGCACCTGGACGACGGATTCCTCGCCGGCCACGCTGTAGCCGATGACATGGATCGCGCCGAGCTGGAGCTTCGCAAACTTCTGAACCAGGAATGACTTCTCGATC
>JANYKD010000340.1 GCA_025361735.1 Phycisphaerales bacterium | reverse complement strand
ACCCAGGGTAGGGCTTCGCCCAACCCTGGGCTGAATTCTTCGGCCCCTTCAGGGCCAAGATCGCACACGCCGAAACACGTCATGCACGCGCGGCCGAGGACGACCTCGCTCCCAGCATGAACGCCGGCACTCGTGCGCGGTAATATCCAGCGGCTGCGATACTCGATCCGATCCTTTGGTAACCGGAGGCTGGATGCGCAAGGCAATTTGTTTGGCGATGTTGCTGTTGGCGGCGTGTGCCGCGTTCGCGGGGTTTGCCAAGCCACCCGAAGGCGGAGCTGCGAACAGCGGGACTCCCAACGTACGGGCATCCTCTGTGCATCCGGGCGGCTATCCGGTTGAGGCGGCGTTTGACGGGGATCCGAAAACTCGCTGGGCCAGCCGGGCGGGCGTGAGCGAGCCCGAATGGCTGGAGATCGACCTGGGCCGGGTTGTGGGGATCGATGGTCTGTCGATCGCGTGGGAAGCGGCCTACGCGGCCGAGTACGAGATTCGCGTTTCCGAAGACGGCAAGACGTGGAAAACCGTCAATCGCCGCACGAGTGGCAAAGGCGGCGTGGAGCGCATCACCGGGCTGGCGACACGCGGGCAGTTGGTGCGCATTCATTGCATCAAGCCCGGACCGCATCCGCTCTATTCCATCTGGGAAGTCAGCTTCATCGGCGGCGAAGCCGAGGCGGCCATCAAGGAATCGATCCGCGCCGCCGCACAGCGACGACAGCAGGAACGCGCCGAGCGGTTCAAGGGTATCGCCGATCGCCTGGCCGGGCAGGGCATCGAGGAGATCGTCTTCGCCGCACGCCACATGGGCGGCGATGGACACTGGTATGCCAATTTCGGTTACTACGCCCGCGGTGAAGATCGCAAGGCCTATGGCGTGCCGGGCGGCAGGCTCTCGCGCATGAATCTCAAGACCGGACAGATCATCCATCTCATCGACGACGCCCAGGGTTCAGTCCGCGACCCGGCCGTCCACTACGACGGCAAGCGCATCATCTTCGCCTACCGCAAAGGCGGCACAGAGAATTTCAACCTCTACGAGATCAACGCCGACGGCACGGGGCTCCGCCAGATCACCTCGGGGCCGTGGGATGATTTCGAACCGACCTGGCTGCCGGATGGCGGGATCGCCTTTGTTTCCTCGCGGTGCAAGCGCTGGGTCAATTGCTGGCTGACACAGGTGGCGATCATCCACCGGTGCGATGCGGATGGCAGCAACATTCGTATCCTTTCGTCCAACAACGAGCAGGACAACACGCCCTGGGTGCTGCCGGATGGCCGGATTCTGTATCAGCGATGGGAGTATGTCGACCGCAGCCAGGTGGACTATCACCACCTCTGGACCATGAACCCCGACGGCAGCGGCCAGACGGTGTTTTACGGCAACCAGCACCCGGGCATCGTCATGATCGACGCCAAGCCGATTCCCAATACGGATAAGGTGCTGGCGATCTTCTCGCCCGGCACGGCCAGCGCGAACACGAAGGCCCGTTCTATACCGTTGATGCCAAAGACGGCCCGGACGATCGCTCGCGAGCAAAGAGCGTCGGCGCGGCCGGCCGCGATCCGTATCCCATTGGCGAGCAGTACATTCTGTACGCCGCCGGCCGCAGCATTCGCCTGAGCGACTACACAGGCAACAGCATCGATCTCCATGCCGACGCGACTTTCGAGCTGCACGAACCCCGGCCGCTGGTCGCCCACGAACGCGAGCGCGTGATCCCCGCGCGCACCGATCTTCGCCACGCCACGGGCACGCTGGTGCTGGCGGACGTCAACATCGGACGGAATATGGAGGGCGTCAAACCGGGCGAGATCAAGAAGCTGCTGATTCTGGAATCGCTGCCGAAGCCGATCAACTACACCGGCGGCATGGACCCGCTGACCTACGGCGGCTCCTTCACGATGGAACGGCTCGTAGGCACGGTGCCCGTCGAGCCGGACGGCTCGGCGTATATGGAACTGCCGGCGCTGCGCAGCTTCTTCTTCGTGGCCCTCGACGAGAACAATCTCTCGGTCAAGCGCATGCAGAGTTTCCTGACGGTCCAGCCGGGCGAGACGACCAGTTGCATCGGGTGCCATGAACAGCGCACGACGGCCGTCATGCCCACGGGAAACCTGCTGGCCTTGCGCCGCCCGCCGAGCAAGCCGCAGTCGCTGGCACCGGTGCCCGAGGTCGTTGATTTTCCTCGCGATATCCAGCCGATCCTGAACAAGCACTGCGTAAGTTGCCACGACTACCAATCAGTGCCGCCGGTGTCCCCACCGGCGGAATCCGGGAGGGTCTCGGTTGTTGAAAATCCGCCGGTGAGGACACCGGCGGCACCATCCACGGGCCCGCGGGCCGGCGGCATCATTCTCACCGGCGATCGCGGGCCGATGTTCTCGCACAGCTACTACACGCTGACCATCACCAGGCAGTTCGTGGATGGCCGCAACGATACGCGCAGCAGTCTGGCGCCGCGCACGATCGGCTCGTCGGCCAGCCCGATCATGAAGAAGATCAGCGGCGAGCACTACGGGGCTCGCCTCAGCGCTGATGAGATTGCCATGGTCCGCTGCTGGATCGAAACCGGCGCCACCTACATCGGCACGTATGCGGCCCTGGGCACGGGCATGATCGGCGGGTACGACCAGAACAACCAGATCGAGACCGACAATGCCTGGCCGGCGTCCAAGGCCGCGGCCGACGCCATCACGCGCCGCTGCGCCACCTGCCACCAGAAGGATCGCTGCCTGCCGAAGAATCTCTCGGACGAGAACGGCTTGTCCTTCTGGCGGCCATCCTGGTCCGACCCGCGGCTGCAAAGATCACGGCACAACATGTTCAATCTCTCCCGGCCGGTTCTGTCGCTGGCGCTGCTGGCCCCGCTGGCGAAGGAATCCGGCGGACTGGGTCTCTGCACCGGCAAGGTGTTTGCCGACATCGCCGATGCCGACTATCAGAAGATCCTGGCGATGTGCGCCGCCGGCAAGGAACGGCTCGACCAGATCAAGCGTTTCGACATGCCTGGCTTCCGGCCGCGTGCGGAATGGGTGCGCGAGATGAAGCGCTACGGCGTGCTCGACACGAATGCCGCCCTCGATGCGGAGTACGACGTCTATGCCATCGAGAAGAAGTATTGGGAATCGCTGTGGTATCGCCCGTAACGGATGGTTAATCGCCCATGAAACGCCTCGCCATCGTCTTGTGTCTCCTTCTCGCCACCTCCATTTCCGCCGCCGATGCGCCGGCCGGAGAGAAGATCTATCGCATCATGCCAGTCGGCGACTCGATCACCGAAGGGGGCAAGACCTTTGCCAACTACCGCCTGCCGCTTCTGGAGAAGCTCACGGCGGCGGGGTATCGCGTCGAGTTTGTCGGGTCGCGGAAGAGTGAGTCGCGTCTCGGGCCGCTGGCACATGAGGGGTACGGCGGCCGGAACGCTGAGTTTCTGGCCACGGTCGTCGGAAAGTCGTTCCACGATCACCCGGCCGATATCGTGCTCATCCACGCAGGGCACAATCATTTCGCGGACGAAAAGCCCGTCGACAAGATCTTCGCGGCCACCGAGGCGATGGTCGACACGTTCCGCAAGGCCAACCCGCGGGTCATCATCCTGCTGGCCCAGGTGATCCCCAGCGGGAAGCTGCCCAAGTACGCATACATCCCGGAACTAAACGCGGCGCTGGCGAAACTGGCCGGGCGTTTGAGTACGACCGGTCAGCCGGTGCTGATCGTCAATCAGGCGGAGGGGTTCGATTTCGAGAAGGACACGATCGACGACAAGGTTCATCCCAACACCAACGGCGCGGAGAAGATGGCGGCGAAGTGGTATGAGGCGCTGAGCGGAATCATGGAAAAACCGAAACGCTAGGCAAGACCTAAGAATGGACTGTTGCATTTTCACCCGGTATCCGGTGAATCCGGGCACGCCCGGAACATTGATAGCGATTGCCGCCGGTTTGTCTTCTGCGCAACATTTCGTATCATCTTTTTCATGGCCCGGCCGCATTTGGACCGCATCCTCCTGAGCCCCGAAGAACAATCGCTTGCCCACCGGCTCTATCGTCATGTCGATATGCTTGCGGGAGTCATTGGGATACGTCATGTGTGGAGATACGACTACCTCATGGCGGCCGAGAAGTATGTCCGCGATCAACTCGCGGCGACGGGCCTTGTCGTGACCGAGCAGGCATACACGGCCGTCGGGAAGACGGTTCGCAATCTCATTGCCGAGCAGCCGGGCGTGCAGCGGCCGGAGGACATTCTCGTTCTCGGCGCCCATTATGACTCGATTGAGCCCACGCCCGGGGCCGATGACAACGCTTCGGCGGTGGCCGGGTTGCTGGAAGTCGCGAGACTGCTGGCCGGCCGAAGATTCAAGCGGACGATTCGTTACGTCGCTTTTGTCAACGAAGAGCCGCCGTTCTACAAGAGCGTCAACATGGGTTCATACCGTTACGCACGCGATTGCCGCAATCGCCAGGAGCGTATCCGGGGCATGATCAACCTGGAGATGATTGGATGTTTTTCCGACGCCACCCACTCCCAGGACTATCCGGCGTTTCCCAGGCCAGTACATCTCCTGCCGCGGTTGCTGTCGCACCGCGCCAACTTCATCGTCATTTGCTCTGATTTCCGTTCGCTCGCGTTCGGATCGCGCTTCGCCTTCCATTTCCGACGCCACGCGCGATTTCCGACGCTGGCCTTCCCGTCACCACGCTGGGTCACCGGGCCGGATATGTCCGACCACTGGTCGTTCTGGCAATTTGGCTATCCCGCGCTCATGGTCACCGACACGTCGTTCTTCCGGAACAACAACTACCACAAGCGGAGCGACACGCCCGACACCCTGCACTACCCGGCCATGAGCCGCATCGTCCAGGGCACCGCCGAGGCTCTCGCGCGGCTTGCGGGGCCGGTGGGACAGTAATTCGCACGGCGCGTTTGTAGCACGGCCGTCCCGGCTGTGTCAGGTGGCTTGACCACAGCCCGGGACGGCTGTGCTACGAACTTTCCTGTGGCAACGCCCCGCCTTGTTCACCGGTAATCTGATTGTGGCCCTGTCGATCAATGGCATTCAACATCGCATTCCACGCTAAGGAGAAACGCACCATGAAACAGCCTCCCATGGGCTCGATCCCGTCACCTGACTCCGCCGGCAAATCCAGCCGCCGCGACCTGCTCAAGGCCGCGGCCGCTGTCGCCGTGACCGCACCGCTTTTTGTCCCCGGCTCGGCCCTGGGCAAGAACGGCTCGGTCGCGCCGAGCGAGCGCATCATCGCCGGCGGCATCGGCATCGGTAACCGGGGTACTGACGATCTGCGGGCGATGCTCCCTGACGCCGACGTCCAGTTCGTCGCCATCTGCGATGCCCGCAAACAGCGCCGCGAGGCCGTCAAGCAGATGGCCGATAACCAATACGGCAACCAGGACTGCAAGATGTACTCCGACATCCGCGAGTTTCTCGCGACACGCACGGACATCGACGCGGTGCTGATCGCCACCGGCGACCGCTGGCACGCGCTGGCCGCCACCTGGGCCATGCGCTCCGGCAAGGATGTCTATTCCGAAAAGCCCTCCTGCATGACCATCGCCGAAGGCCAGGCTGTCGTCGAGACTGCCGCTCGATACAAGCGCATCTACCAGACCGGCACGCAGCGGCTCAGCGAGCCCAATCACGTCTTCTGCATCGAGATGGCCCGCCAGGGCCGCCTGGGCAAGGTCCACACCGCCTACGCCCACATCGCCCCGTGGGATGCGGCCGTGATGGAAACCAAGTGGCGCCCGGGCGAACCCGAACCGGCCAAGGACGTCGTCGACTGGGATGCCTGGCTCGGTCCATGTCCCTGGCGGCCGTATCACTCGGCCTATGTGGCCGGCGCCTGGCGTGGTCAGTACGACTTCCACACCTCCTGCATCGGCGAATGGGGCGCTCACACCTTCGCCCAGGCACAGGCCGGCATCGACTGCCTCGACACCTCGCCTGTCCACTATCAATACGTCAACAACCCCACCGGCGACACCATGGTCACCACGTTTGCCAACGGGGTGAAGATGATTCTCAGCCGCGATGACGGTGGCAAGAGCTACTGGCACGGTTCCTGTGGCGAACGCTTCGACGGGCCGGAGGGCTGGTGCGGAGCGGCCGACGGCTACTCGCGGCCGGATGTTTCCAAACCGTCGCTGCTGGCCGACTTCAAGAAGATCGTCGGCGACTACATGGACCGCACCGGCCGGCCCATGAGCCACATGCGCGACTTCCTCAACTGCGTGAAGTCGCGCCGCCTCACCGTCGCCAATCCCGAGGTCATGTATCGCTCCATGACCACGGTCCACGCGGCCAACATCTGCATGTGGCTCAAACGCGACATGAAGTTCGACCCGGTCAAGGCGGAGTTCATCAACGACCCCGAGGCCAATCGCTTCCGGTCGCGCGCCATGCGCGAACCATACGTCTTCTGATCGTCTCCCGGAGTACCGGGAGACGATGTGGTTGCGCTGCTCGCGTGTGTGTTGATTTGTGTGGAAGGGTGAATTTGTCCGTGATCTACTGAACGAGATAACCCCATGCTCAAACGAATCGTCAATATCGCTCTTGTAGTTGTTCTGATGCTGGCCGCGGGCCAGTCGTTTGCCCAGGCACTCGGCCAGGCCGACAAGCTGGTTGAGGTGCTCAAGTCCGACGCGCCGCGCGACGTCAAGGCCGATGCCTTGCGTCAGCTCGCCATCGTCGGCACGAAGGACACGGTGCCCGTCATCGCGCCGCTGCTCGTCGATGAGCAGTTGTCGCACATGGCGAGATATGCGCTGGAGCCCCTCGCCGATCCATCGGTGGATGCTGCCCTGCGCGATGCCCTGGCCAAGGCCAAGGGACGCCCGCTCGTCGGCGTGATCGGCAGCCTTGGCGTCCGCAAAGATGTGCAGGCCATCGCGCCTCTGGCCAGGTTCCTCACCGACGCGGACCCCGACGTCGCCCAGGCGGCCGCCCGGGCGCTGGGCCGCATCGGCACGGCCGACGCCGCCAAGGCCATCGAAGGCGCAATCGCCGGCACGCCGGCCGGCAATCAGCTCGCTTTCTGCGAAGGTCTCTTCCGCATCGCCGACACGTTCGCCGCCGCCGGGCAGAAGGATGCGGCTATCGCCATCTTCGACAATGTCCGCAAGCTCAATTCGCCGCTGCACCAAGTGCGCTCGGCCGCTCTTCGCGGGGCGATGCTGGCACGTCAGAAAGATGGCATTGCCCTGCTCAAGGAAAGCCTCGCCGGCAAGGACGCCATTCTCTTCGCCGCGGCCGCCGGCACGTCGCGCGAAATGCCCGGGGCTGATGTGACCCAGGCTCTCTGTGATTCGCTCAAGGGTTCGTCGGTGGATAACCAGACGGTGATCTTCCAGGCCCTGGGCCGCCGGAAGGATCCCACGGCGCTGCCGACCGTCCTCGCCATCGCCAAGGCCGGCGAGAAGCCGTTGCGTCTGGCAGCCATCGCCTGCGCCGCCGAGATCGGCGATCCCTCGGCCGCTCCGGCATTGCTCGAACTCATGGGCGCTGCCGACAAGGATACTGCCTCGCTCGCCCAGGAGTGCTACGCCAGCCTTCCCGGCAAGGCCATCGACGATGCCGTTCTTGCCATGTTCAATGGACAGGATAACAACCAGCGACTTCGGGCGCTCGACCTGATCGGCCGCCGTCGCATGATTGCGAGCCTGCCGGCCGTCATCAAGGCCGCCGGCGACGCCGACGCGGCCGTCCGCAGTAGCGCCATTCGCAAGCTCGGCGAACTGGCCGGTCCGGCCGAACTCCCAGCGCTGCTCGACCTGCTGGCCAAGTCCGAAGGCGGCGACGTTGATGCCGCCGCGCAAGCCATTTCGGCTGTCTGTCAACAGGCGGAGAAGCCCGAAGAATGTGCCGCGAAAGTGACCCCCCTGCTGGCCACGGCGACACCGCCACGGAAGATCGCCATCGTGCGCATTCTCGGCAGCATCGGTGGCGACACCTCCCTGAACGCCATCCGCGGCATACTCAAGGACGCGGCCACCCCGGCCGATGTCCGCACTGCCGCCATCCGTACATTGGGCAACTGGAAGTCCGTCGCCGCCGCCCCCGACCTGCTTAATCTCGCCAAGTCCGGCACCGACAACGAGAAGCTGCTGGGCCTTCGCAGCTACCTCGGCATGGCCGGCCGGGCCGAGATCCCGGGCGACCAGCGCCTGGAAATGTGCCGCAATACCGCCACGCTCGCGCAGCGTCCCGAGGAAAAGAAGATCCTCCTGGGCGCTCTGGGCAACATCAACTCGCCCGACGCCCTGCCGCTGATCGCCCCGCACATCGACGACGCCGCGACCAGCAACGAAGCCGTCGCCGCCGCCGTCAGTTCCGCCGAGCGCGTGCTTCAGGCCAAGCTCGCCCCAGCCGAGGCGGCCAAGCTGGTGGAGGCCCTGACCAAAGCCTCTGCCGCTGCCAAGCAGCCCCAGACCGCCGAGAAGGCCAAGGCCCTTCTCAAGCGTGCCCAAGCCGCCGCGAAGAAGTAAGCGTTCGGAGTTCCGCCTTCAGGCGGTTCTACGAGAAACAGATGGCCGAGCGGAGAACCACCCGGTTTTCTGCTCGGCTATTTGGTTGGGTCGCCACAACGTCGATTGATCGTGTAGGGTGCGATTGATCGCACCGTTCTGTCTGCCGCCTTCATAACTCATCCTTCCAGTAGCCTGTGTCATACGTTTCTCGATAATGATCCGCCGCGCCTTCACCATCCTCTCCGCCACCTCGCTGCTCGCGTACCTGACAATGTCGGGCATGTGGTTGCGGAGCTACTACCGGATCGACACGATTTCTTACCTGCCCAATGGCTCGGGACATCGCGTACAGTCGATCGCCGGAACCGTCCATTTTGGCGATGCTTCGCGGCTCATGTATCCGCGCGGGGTGTGCTGGAGCGTGTCGCCGCTGCCGGGATTTACGCGCGACTGGCAGTGGCTCTACCCCGGTGTGCGCCGGAATGACGGCATGCTCGGCTTCGCCAGCGTCCAGGGCTCGTACGACCTGGGCCGGGCGTGGGTGAATTACTCGGTTGTTGTCGTGCCGTGCTGGGCGATCGTACTTCTCCTGAGCATCTGTCCTTTGCTCTGGCCGCTGCTACACTCCACCACACGGAGAGTCCCATGCGATACCTCACAGTCATGCTGATTCTGTGGTGCGCGGCCGGGCGAGCGGAGATCCCCACGAGCGGCCAGCCCGTCGCCCAGTGGCAGCCGGTTGATGCCGTCGTGCTCAAGTTCATGGCGCGGCTGGATGCCAAGGCAGCCGCCATCGCCATCGGGGGAGCCGATGGCAAAGCCGTCCAGTATTCACGCGGTTTCGGGTGGCGGGATCAGGGGAAACAGAAGCCGGCGCCGGCGGATCTGATGTTCCGCATCGCCAGCGTCAGCAAGCCGTTCACGGCCGCCGTGGTGCAGGATCTGATCCGCGAGAAACGCCTGTCGCTGGAGACAAGGGTGTGGGATGTGCTCGATATCCGGCCCAAATCCGGCGAGCCGGCCGATCCGCGGTGGAAAGAGATCACCGTGGGCCAGTTGCTCGAACACAAAGGCGGATTCGACCGCTCGCAGGCGCCCGATCCCATGTTCCGCATCCCCGCTGTCGAGAAGGAATTCGGCCTCAAACGACGCCCGACCGCGGCCGAGGTGGTGGCCTTCAACATGGGCCTGCCGCTGCAGTTCGCTCCGGGCGAGAAGAGCGTCTATTCCAACTTCGGCTACTGCGTGCTCGGCCGGGTCATCGAAAAGGTGACGGGCAGGGGATACTTCAACAACGTCAACGAACGGCTCTGCAAGCCCTGGGACATCGCAGGCATTGCCCTGGGTCAAACCAAGCCGGCCGAGCACGAGGTGAGCTATCCGATCCGCGAGGATGCGTTCGTGATCGAGGTGATGGACGCCCACGGCGGTCTGGTGACGTCGGCCCCGGGATTATGCACCTTCCTCGATCATTACTGGATCAGCGGGGCTCCGCGCAAGCCGGGAGCGAAGGGATACAGCTATGCGTTCTTTGGATCGCTGCCGGGAACAACCTCGATGGCCCGCCAGCGACCGGACGGCGTGAATTGCGCCGTGCTCTTCAACGGCCGGCGCGACCGGAGCATCGACGAAGATACCAAGGCCCTCATGACCGAGATGGACGCGACCATCGACGCGATCATGAAGACACGCGCAACGAAGCCATGAACGAACAGTGGTGCTGACGCATCGGTACCATTCGCCATTCGAGTTTCGGATTAGCCCATTCCCCTCTTGCCCCGATCACAATTCCACCGATCACTGACAACCGATCCCCCCTCTTTTCGCATATTTTTCATTCTTCCCCCGATCCCCTTGTTTCCTATAGGAGAACCCCCTATCGTTACCCGCCGAAATTTAGCAATCTGAAAAGGAGCCTTAATGTCATTGGTTACGCCGCACGGCGGCACGCTTGTCAATCGTATTCTTGAAGGTCAGGCCCTCGAAGCCGCCACCCGTGAAGCCCAGTCGCTTCCGGCCATCACACTCTCACTTCGCGAACAGTTCGACCTGGAAATGATCGCCATCGGCGCGTTCTCGCCGCTGACCGGGTTCATGGGCCAGGCCGACTTCGTCTCCGTCTGCAAGAACATTCGCCTGGCCAGCGGCGTGGTCTGGCCGATCCCGGTCACGCTCTGCCCGGCCAACGAAATCGCCGCGACCATCCAGGTCGGCAAGAAATATGCCCTCAAGGACGACAAGGCTCGCGTGCTGGGCATCCTCACCGTCACCGAGAAGTACGCCCACGACAAGGCTCTGGAAATCCCCAACGTCTACAAGACCGAGGACGAGAAACACCCTGGCGTGGCGGCCATCAAGAAGCAGGGCGACACCTGCATCGCCGGCCCGATCGACGTCATCAAGACCACCTACGAGCCCGAGTTCCCGGAATACCGCCTTCCGCCGGCCAAGACCCGCGAAGCCTTCGCCGCCAAGGGCTGGAACTCCGTCTCCGCCTTCCAGACGCGCAACCCCATCCACCGTTCACACGAATATCTCACCAAGGTCGCCCAGGAAATGACCGATGGCCTGCTCATCCACCCGCTGGTGGGCGAGACCAAGAGCGACGATATCCCGGCCGACACCCGCATGCAGTGCTATACGGTGTTGATCGACAACTACTACAACAAAGACAAGACGATGCTGACGGTCATGCCGCTGGCCATGCGCTACGCCGGCCCGCGCGAGGCGATCCTGCACTCGCTGATCCGCAAGAACTACGGCGTCTCCCACTTCATCGTCGGCCGCGATCATGCCGGCGTGGGCAACTACTACGGCACCTACGACGCCCAGAAAATCTTCGACCAGTTCGACATTCCCAAGGAAATCGGCATCACCATCCTGAAGTTCGAGCACACGGCCTGGTGCAAGACCTGCGAAGCCGTGGTGTCGTCCAAGACCTGCCCGCACGGCCCCGAGCACAAGATCGCCCCGTCCGGCACGAAGGTCCGCGACATGCTCAAGGCCGGCGAACGCCCGCCGATGGAGTTTGCCCGGCCAGAGATTGCGGACATCTTGATCAAGTGGGCGCAAGGCGCGAAGTGATCGCAGGCAGAGGCTCACAAGCAAACCCTGCGAGTACCCCGGGCAGGCTCCGGCCCGGAGGCACGCGGTAGCGGCAAGAGCGATGCTTCGCTGCACTGGCGATGACGCCCGGCGTCATGCGGCGCAGCGAAGCATCTTCGGTTCTGGTTCCGGCGCACGATCCCTGACGCCCTTGGCCCGAGATGAACAACGACCTCGTGCGGCCCCACTCCAAGATAATCCCGGGCGGCCGCACAGCCCCCCCGACCGGTCGAGGAATGCGATCAGAGAAACAACGAAGGGAGCAAGGCGTCCAGTGACCTTCTCCGGCTCCGAGCATATCACGGCGAAATCGGCCCCTTGGTAGGTTGCGCTGGCTCGGCGTCAGGCAAAAACGCGTCCGCCCGCCAGTCATACCACCACTTTCGATTGTCGGTCACGTTGGTAATCTGCAGTCGGCTGGTGGATGCGTACACCTGTGCGAATTCGTAGGTGTGGCCTT
>JANYKD010000258.1 GCA_025361735.1 Phycisphaerales bacterium | reverse complement strand
GGCGAGACGCCCATGCCACGAGATTTTGCCGTCCAGATGCACTTCCCGGGACTCTGGCCCACACGCGATTTCGGCCACGTTTCAGCGACTACGGCATCCAACGATCCCCTCTCGCCGCCGTATTTCCCATAGCGACTGGCTGTTCAAGGAGACGGATGATGCGCTTGATGTCCTTTGTGCTTTCGATTCTCTGCACTGTGCTGTGTCTGCCCGCGCGTGGCCAGTCCATGCCGTCCAACTTTGACGGCGCCAAATGGATCTGGACGCCACCGCCCGCCGGAACAAGCGCACGCGACTATCCCGAAGGCACGATCTACTTCCGCGCCGAGTTCAACGTTCCCGACCGGACGGCCGTGAAATCGGCCGAGGTCATCATAACGGCAGACAATCTCTACGCCCTGCTGCTCAACGGCAAACCCATCGGCGAGAACATGGACGAGCCCAACGCCTGGAACCAGCCGGGGCGATTCGACATCAAGTCCAATCTGGCGGATGGCCGCAATGTGATCGCCGTCCGGGCCATCAACACCATACCGGGTTTCGCGGGCCTGATCGCGAAGATCACTGTGGAATTGGTTCAGGACAAGCCGATCGTGCTGGTCACCGGCGACTCGTGGCGATATACCGACAAGGATGAACCCAATTGGCAACAACCAGGCTTTGCCGAGAAGAACTGGAAAGCGGCACACGTTGTCGGCGACTACGGCATGAAACCGTGGGGCAGGTTTCCCGACGCAACCGCCGAGCGCAAACCCCTGGGGCCAGTCCTTCCCCAGGTCGATGCCAACCCGCCGGCCGACTATCGGTGGCCCGAGAGCATCGTCTTTGTCGGCGACGATTGCAGCCTCAACCGCCCGCTGACCAATGTGCCCGACAAGCGGGAAAGCCTGACTGTCACCATTTTCAATCCGCGTAATTCCCGGGGTTATCCCGAGCACGATCTGCCCGCGCCGATCAAGGTCGGGCACAAGTTGTACGCGCTGACGCCCGCCAAGCCGGGCGTGACGCCACGGCTGCTGCTCGATGCGGGACGTGGCGCCCTCGGCTCGCCGGCCGTCTCCTACGATGGCAAGTCGATCTACGTCTCCATGGCCCGCGACAATGAGGCCTTCTACCACATCTATCGTCTGCCGGTCGACGGGGGCACGGCTCAGCGCCTGACCGATGGCCCGTTCCACGACATCGACCCGGCCGAGTTGCCGGATGGCCGGCTGGTCTTCACTTCCACGCGCATCGGCACCTTCGAGGAATACCACAACCCGCCGTCGCGGGCGCTGTTTGTAATGAACGCTGACGGCGGCGACATTCACCCGATCACGCACACGATCATCTTTGACAACGAGCCCAAGGTCATGGCGGATGGCCGAATTGTCTTTGTGCGCTCAGACAATTTCTTTGACCGCGGCAAGGTCGAGACGCTGCTGCACTCGATCCGTCCCGACGGCACGCACGGTTACACAGAATTCGGCCTGGACCACGGTCCCGAATACGGCGGGCGCCTGCGGGCGTTCGTTTGCGGCAGCCCCGCGCCGATGCCCGATGGCCGGGTTGCCTTTGTATCCGGCCCGGGCATCACCGTTGGCCGCCCGGCCGATCCGCAGCAGAACTGGCAAAACTTCGGCATCGAAGCGGGCGACGTGGCCGCCCTGCCCGATGGCCGGCTGATCTGTACGCTGCCCACGAGGGTTCCGGTCGAGATCTCCCCCGGCAAGAACAAGCGCAAGGTCCACGAACTCAGCTACCAGACGATCGGCATCTTCAATCCCGATGCGAAGGAGCCGCGGGTAACACTGCTGCACAGCATCCCTGGCGCGACGCTGCACTCGCCGATGTTTCTCGGTGCTCGGACGCGCCCGCCTGTGCTGGCCGAGCTGGTCGATCGCGCCAAGGCCGACGATGTGAAGGCCACGGGCATTCTCTTCTGCCAGAACGCCCGCCTCACACGGAATACGACGGCGGGATGGCCGCATGTGCGTGCCATCCGCGTCCTGGCGGGCAAGGGGCTGACCACGCGCTCGTCGCACTCGTATATTGTCCACGCGGGCAATGAGACGGTCGAGCTTGGCACCGTGCCGCTCGCGCCGGATGGCTCGTTCGCCGTGGAAGTGCCGGCCGACACGCCGATTGCATTCCAGGCGGTCGATGCCGAAGGCCGCTCAGAACTCAACGAAATGTCCTGGATCTACGTCCGCCCCGGCGAGCAACGCGGGTGTGTCGGCTGCCACTCCTCGCGTCAGGACGCGCCATCGCCCGCCACGCCCGGCGGCATGCTGGCGATGCGCACCCGGCCGCTGGCGCTGCTCGGCCAGGGCAGGCCGAACCGATTCCGCGGCAACAACGCCGCTGTCACCGGCCTCATGGAACTGCAGTTCGACCGCTTCCGCGAGATCGCCAGCCTCAACCGACACAGTGAAACGGCCGATCCACTCGCCACCGGACCACAAGAAGTCGCCGCTATGGTCGCCAACCTGCAAGGCGATGACACCGGGATGAAGATCTCTTCCGCTCAGCGCCTCGCGATCTTCCGCGACCCCGCCGCCGCCCCGGCACTGGCCCAGCGCCTGGCCGACAAGAATCGCGAGGTTCGTGTCGCCGCCGCCATAGCCCTGGCGGCTTGCGGCACGCGAGCGTCGGTGCCCCCGCTGCTCGATGCGCTCGCCGACCCCGACCCGCTCGTGGCCCAGTCCGCCGCGATTGCCATCGAGAATCTGACCGGCCAGGTCCGGGACTTTGACGCCTTCGCCAGCCCCGCCCAGCGCAGCCAGCAGGCGCAGGCCTGGCGGCAATGGCTCACCGACACCGGCTGGGACAAGATCGAGGCTGCACTGATCCAGCGCCTCGCCAGCGCGGACCGCGACCTCGTCCGCCGGGCCGCGGTCGCCCTTGGCCACACGGGCGATCAGCGAGGCAGCACCGCGCTTGGCGCGCGTGTTGCACTCGACCGCGACAACTCCGCTTTGCTCGCCTGGCGGAAGACCCACCGGGGCGATAATGCGCGCTTCAATTCCCACGACCCGATGAATCCCCGCACGCTGCAGGCCATGACCCGCTCGGTCGGCTATCTCAAGGACGCCAGCATGGTTCCCCTGCTGACCGACATCCTGCGGCAGCAGAGCGACCCCGCCAGTGGCAACCTCTTCATCGCGGAAGCCGCG
Source organism: Phycisphaerales bacterium (assembly GCA_025361735.1). GTDB lineage: Bacteria > Planctomycetota > Phycisphaerae > Tepidisphaerales > Tepidisphaeraceae > JANYKD01. The sequence continues at coordinate 3,929 of JANYKD010000258.1, read as the reverse complement.
GCCGAGGCGCTCGGCCGGATTGGCACGCCCGAGGCCGAGTCCGCCATGATCGCTGCTTTCGCCGCGCTCAAGGACTACCCGCAATACAGTTCGTGGTATGGCGACCACGGCGCGCTGATGGCGTGTCACTCCTCGCCTGTACACCATCTCATCATCGAAGCGCTCGATGCCATGGGCTCCACGCGAGCCGGGCCGATTGTTCCCCACCTGATCCGCTCCGTGCCGACCGATCCGGACCGCGCCCTGTTCCCCTTCAACGACGACTACGAGACGCTCGTCGGCCGGGTCATCCGCCGCAACGGCGCAGCGGGCGCCGTCACCGAGACTTGCCTGGCCATCCTCGGCGATCCCAAGGGCGTTCGAACCAAGGATATTGAGCAAGCTATCGCCGCCACGCATGGTGCCTGGGCTGGCCGGCCAGACCCCGAAAACCGCGCTGCCCAGATTCTGTCGCTCACCTGCCGCGACCGTAAATACGAACCCCGCATCCGCGCCGCCTACGATCGCTACCGAGCCACCACCAGCGACATCCAGCGTGTCTTCGACCGCGGCATTCCCGTCGTCGAGAAGTTGCCGGTGAAGCACTGGGTCTGCTTCTTCCTCGCCCGCGAACTCGGCAATCTGGCCGACCCAGCCTCCGTCGATTCGCTCCTGGCCGCTCTCGATCAGTCGCCGCCCGAACTCGCCACCGGCAGCCCCGATCCCCTCGGCCCCGGCGTGCTCTTTCTGCACAACGATCTCACTCCCTGCTGGCGGGCCGCCTCCGCGTGGGCACTCGGCCACATCGGTGACCACCGCGCGGTGCCGGTGCTGCTGAAGACCGTTGCCAATCTGCAAAACGCCCCCGACACCCGCCACGCCGCTGCCGAGGCGCTTGGGCTGTTGATCGACGCGAGCACCGCCGACCAGGTCCGCAAGCTTGCCACTGACTACCCCGAAGTCTCGACCCGCCGGGCACTGCTGCGGGCGTGCGAGCCGTTTGCGAAGGCGAAGGCGGTTCCCGGAGGCCGCTGAGCTTGGATCCCGCGTAAAGCAGGTGCGGGTTGCTGGCTGCCAATGGGGCATTGGGTTCGTTTGGCGTTGCTGGCGTGGAGTCCGTAGTCCTTGGTCCGTAGTCAGTGGCCGGGGCGGACGGGAGGCGTTGCAGAAGTTGGAATTGGTGGACTGGGAGTCGGTGGGTTCGGGTATTATTGGCATAATAGTCTGCTGTGAATTGAGTTATGAATTGGATGTTGTGAGTTTGGACGGGTTTGAAACCCCGTCCAAACCCCGTCCAAACCCCGTCCCAACCTGTCCCAACCTGTCCCAACCTGTCCCGAGCCGTCCCAACCCGTCCCAGGGGCGTTCAGAACGCCGTCCGATTGAGGGATCAACAGTTCAAGGGTTCCATGGTTCAAGAGTTCAAGGGGGGGCTGACCATGGGGTTGAGGTCGGGCATGGGAAGTTGCGTTACGGCTGGCTGGCGGAATGGCCGGCGAGGCTCCGGCCGGGTGGGGCGCTGGGGCCGCCCCCGGGGGTGACGTCGTGCGCTTGCGACGGCCACGGTGGCCGGGCAGCGCGGAGGAAGGCGGGAAAACGCGCTCCTCTACTATATGGGTGGTGTTAGGTTGTTTTGGGCTGGTACGGGCGGCGGGTGATTGTCGTAAGTGTTGGGTGGAGTGTGGGTTGTGATAATCTGGAAAATTCCGGGATTTTTCTGGTCGATTGGAATGGGCGGGTGGAAGAAAGGAACAACGAGTCAAGGAGTATCCAAGACACACCGGAACCCCACTTCGCCGCTCTGGCCGTCGGGCGCGACGCGGTACGCCGAGCGGCAGTACTGTGGGTGGTTGTTCCACGAGCCGCCGCGCACCATACGCGACGCCCCGCTGTCCCGTGCCTGGCCACCGGGATACTCGCCATACCAGTCGCCGCACCATTCGCACCATTCCCAGATGTTCCCATGCATGTCCCACAAGCCCCAGGCGTTGGGCCTGAAACTGCCCACGGGAAGCACCTTGGGATCTGACCTGCCAGTACGGTTGCTGGGGAAGGCGTATCCTGTGTCGTAGTTGGCCATATCCCTCGGAAGCGTCCGGCCGGTATAGAACGGGGTGGTCGTGCCGGCCCGGCAGGCATATTCCCATTCCGCTTCGGTCGGGAGACGGACTTTGTGCCCGGATCGCCTGGACCGTTCACGGCAAAACGCCACAGCTTTATACCACGACACGGTCTCAACCGGGTTCTTTGCTCCCTTGTAATAGCTGGGGTTCTCCCCCATCACCGCCTCGTACTGTTCTTGGGTGACCGCCGTGACCCCCATGTAGAAGGGCCGGCTGATAATCACCTCGTGCTGCTGCTCGTCATCATCCCGACCCACCTCACCCGGCGGCGAGCCCATCAGGAATCGGCCCGCCGGGATCAGAGCAAACTGCATGTTGACCCCGCCACCTACCTCCAGTTCGATCATCTTGGGCAAGTTGCCTGCGGGGAGCGTGGTCGCCGGACCAAGCCGCAGGACAGGCTCGGGCCGCTCGCCTCGCCCATGCAGGCACAACCAGGCCATCGCCACTCCGGCGGCAAGCACGGCCGCCGCCGACCATCGCCAACTTCCCCTTGGGCGAAGAGAGGGCGCGGCCGGCTCGACTTTCCGCAGGCTGCTGCCACATTCGGAACAGACCTCACCCGAGGCCCGAACATCGTATCCGCAGTTCAGACACAGGTCCTTCTTCCATCGCTGTCGCCGGATCCAGAGATGCCGCAATCGCAGCGCCGGTGCCCAAGCCAGCGGCAGGAACAGCGCCCAGTGCGGCACTACGATGCAGCGATACTGCCACCGGTTGCCAGCGGCCGTGTCACTGCTGGGCGACTGACCACTGCCAGCCTTGAGGTTGAATCCGCCCCGACTCCAGTGCGGAACCGGCTCAAAGCCCGATGCCACCACCGTCCCCAGCGCGGCCCGAGCAAGTTGGGGATCCGGCGAACTGTTGCGGATGATCTCCGTGGGCTCCCCGCCGTACCAGTCCAACCGCTCTATGTCGGCTTCCATGCCAAGCCAGAAGAGCCCGCCCCGCCAGGACCCAATCAGGTTGCGGCAGTCGCGGCCTTCGGATGGCGGCGGAGCAGGCTTGTAGGTGTAGTACCCGGCCTCGTCGCAGCGCCAGACGCTGCGTACGCACAACAACACTACGCCAATCGCCAGCATGGCGCACAACCAGACGAAGATGCGGCGGGTCAAGCTGAGTATTCGGGAGAGCATGGATAGATTGCCGTTGGCGGGGATTGTAGCTGAACAATAACTCCACTTCGATACACGGCGGTAATGAGGATCTTGCTGGTTGTGATGCTGATGCGGTGGCCGCACCGATGATCACGTTCCCGGTGAATTCCGGCCCGCTTCAGGTGCGGATCGTGTAGAGCCACCAGCGTGCCTTGGGCTTTCTCGGGTTCTTCGCCTGACGCTCGCAGTAGAGGGTCATCTGTTCTCCCGTGGTCGCCTGGATGCTGAACCAGTGCCGCCGCAGGTACAACTCGCCGCCATCGGGCGTGCTGCTTTTCCAGGTGGAGAGCAGACGATCCACGGTGTAGGTCTTGTCCCGCCAGACGAATTGAGCAGGCAGGCCCGGCTCTCCGCGGGACATGGCGGCGGCAACGAAAGTGCCCGCGACCGGCACGATGGCCTCGCTGATGAACTCATCGTTCTGGTGGGGGTCCGTGTTCATCACCGCCGTCAGCATACCCGGACGTACGCCTGGGAACAGGTGCTCGCTTCGAACGACGTTCCAGAAGCCATTCGGCGTGACACTTTCTTTGGGGCACACGGAGTAACACGGGCGTCTCGCCTCAAGTTTAGCCACATCTTTTGCCTCGTATCAGTCTGGCCCCATCTACCATCCGTTGTAATTCCATCCAGCCGCGCCACAACACCAGCCACCCGGGTGGCCGATCCC
>JANYKD010000256.1 GCA_025361735.1 Phycisphaerales bacterium | reverse complement strand
CTGCTGGGTGTGACCGTCGGCAATCTCGCCCACGGCATTCCGCTCGACGCAGCCCATGAGTTTGCCGGCTCACTTCTTGATCTCTTGAACCCGTACGCCCTGATGGTGGGTGTGACCACCGTCGCCCTGTTCATGATGCATGGATCGATCTACGTCGTGATGAAGACCCAAGGTCCATTGCACGACCAGGCCCGCAATTGGGTACACAACGCGATGATCTTCTTCATCATTTGCTACGCCACCACGACCATGGCCACGCTGTTGTACGTCCCGCGCATGGCCGAGCCGTTCAAGGCCCATCCCTGGCTTTTCAGCTTGGCCTTGCTGAACATGCTCGCCATCGCCAATATTCCCCGCGAGATTTTCCACCAGCGGGATTCGCGTACCTTCGCCTCTTCGTGCCTGTCCATCCTCTGCCTGATGGGCCTGCTCATGATCGGGCTCATCACGCGAGACGAAACCGGCCGATACGTCCCCAACATGATCGTCTCCACCGTCGATACTGCTCGCAACAGTCTGACCATCTACAACGGCGCTTCTTCACACAAAACGCTCTGCATCATGTTCATCATCGCGCTCACCGGCATGCCGTTGGTGCTGGCCTACACTCTGTCGATCTACTGGGTGTTCCGCGGCAAGACGCGGTTGGAATCGACCAGCTACTGAGGCGCCGGGGTACTACAATCTCGTGATCGATACCACTGCCCGCCTGCCGAGATCCGGAATTTGGCCTCGGGCACCTCGGATGCGTGCGAACCGACGTAGACCGGGCGGGCGTCAGAGAGGTTCTTCGCTATGCCAACGCCCAACAATACATCTGAAACCGAGCACGCGCCCTCAAAGCCTACAAACGCCAAACCCCCTGACATCGCCTCTGCGTCGGTTCCCGACACGCTCGCGGCGCTGCATGTAAACCCTGACACCGGGCTCACGAACGCGGAGGTCGACGTTCGCCGGAAGGAGCATGGCTACAACGAAGTTGCCGAGAAGAGAGGGCATCCGGTCCTCAAGTTCCTCGGGAAGTTCTGGGGAGTATCGGCCTGGATGCTTGAGTTGATCATGGTCCTGTCTGCCGTCCTTGGGAAATACTCGGATCTTGCGGTGGTGGGAGCGTTACTGGTCGTTAATGCCGTGTTGAGTTTCATGCAGGAGCATCGTGCCGCCGGCGTCTTCGAGGCACTGCGGAAGCGGTTGCAGGTCAGTGCCCGCGTCCGGCGCGAAGCGACCTGGCAGGTCATTCCGGCACGAGAACTGGTGCCCGGTGACATTGTCCGCGTGCGTCCGGGCGACATCATTCCCGCGGATGTCAAACTTCTGACCGGCGCGTTGAGCGTTGACCAGTCGGCGCTCACCGGCGAGTCCAAGGACGCCGACAAGGCACCCGGCGATGTGCTCTCCTCGGGGTCCGTGGTCCGCCGCGGCGAGGGCAATGGCGTGGTGATGCTGACCGGGGCGAAAACCTACTTTGGCCGTACCACGGAATTGGTCCAGCAAGCGAGGCCGAAACTCCACATCGAAGCGGTGGTGGCCAAGGTCGTTCGCTGGCTCTTCGTCATCGTCGGCACGCTGCTGGGCGTGGTCATCGTGCTGTCCCTGATCCGCGGCGTTCCGCTCCTGGAGATGATCCCGCTCATGCTCGTTCTGTTGATGAGCGCCGTACCGGTCGCTCTCCCGGTCATGTTCACGGTCAGCATGGCCGTCGGGTCGAAGGAACTGGCGAAGCGTGGCGTGCTGGTCACACGCCTCAGTGCCGCCGAGGATGCCGCGACGATGGATGTGCTCTGCGTGGACAAGACGGGCACGATCACCATGAACCAACTGGCCGTCACCGGTGTGATCCCGCTGGAACAAGCGACGGAGGCCGACGTGCTGTTCGCCGGTGCTCTGGCGTCTCAAGAAGCCAACCAGGATCCGATTGACCTGGCCTTCCTGGCCGCGGCGAAGGAGCGACATATCTTCGACTCCCTTCCCAAGATCACGCCCGTCTCCTTTGCTCCGTTCGACGCGAAGAACCGGCGGACGGAAGCCGTGGTCGAACAGAACGGGCAGCGGCTGCGCGTGATGAAAGGCGCGGTGAGAACCGTCGCCGAAGCGTGCGGACTACAACCACCGGCGATCGAGGCGTTGGAAGCGCGGGTCAGCGAATCGGCCCGGAAGGGATATCGGACACTGGCGGTGGCACGCGGCCCCGAAACTGGCGCCCCTGCGTTGGTGGGATTGGTTACGCTCTATGATCCGCCCCGGCCGGACGCCAAGCAGCTCATCGCAGAACTGCGTGACCTCGGCGTTCCGGTGAAGATGCTCACCGGCGACGCCCTGGCGGTTGCCAGTGAAATCGCACAGGGAGTCGGGCTGCCCAATATCCGGCGCGTGGCAGACCTGAAGGCGGCGGACGCTCAAGCCGGCAACAAGGCGGTGGATTTGTTGGCGGGGGCCGATGGTTTCGCTGAGGTGTATCCGGAGGACAAATACATCGTCGTGCAGCACCTGCAGGCCGCCGGGCATGTGACTGGCATGACGGGCGACGGCGTCAACGATGCTCCAGCACTCCGCCAGGCCGAAGTCGGTATCGCCGTCAGTAGCGCGACCGATGTCGCCAAGGGCGCGGCCAGCGTTGTCCTGACCGAACCAGGGCTGACGAACATCGTGGCGCTGGTCGAACAGGGACGGACGATCTATCAGCGCATCCTGACGTGGATCATCAACAAGATCAGCCGGACGATCCTCAAGGCTGCCTTTGTGGCCATTGCCTTCGTGGTGACAGGCAAGTTCGTCGTCTCCGCCTTTGCGATGCTGCTGCTGGTCTTCATGACGGACTTCGCAAAGATCGCCTTGGCCACCGACCACGTTCGCTCGTCCAGGAAGCCGGAAACTTGGAACATCGGCGGCTTCATCGCCGTGTCCGTTGTGCTGGGTGTCGCGATGGTCGCGGAGTCGCTCCTCCTCTTGTGGATCGGCTGGTCACGTTTTGGCCTGGCGACCAACAACAATGCCCTGTACACCTTCAGCTTCCTGACGCTGCTCTACTTCGCCGTATTCTCCATCGTGTCGGCGCGGGAACGCCGTTGGTTCTGGGCGACGATGCCCAGCAAGACCCTCATCGCGGCCGTCATAGCGGATGCGTTTGTCGGCACCGTCCTGACGTTTGTGGGCCTGCCGGGACTCATGCCATTGCCTGGGTGGCAGACGGTTGCGATTTTCGTCTATTCAATGGTGTCCTGCCTGATCGTGAACGACGCCGTGAAAGTGGCGATGATCAAATGGCGTGTTCCTGACGCCGTGGCCAAATAACCCGTCGACGTGGTCTCGCACATCACCGAGCGTGCCTTTGAACAATATGAATTACGCTGCCAGTCAGTCCCAGCGACCGTTTGATTTTCACGTACCCGCAGAGTGAGCGACACGCCAATCCTGTTTTATTCCGCAGGAAGGACGGGGTTCGTCCGTTCAAAGCGTAGGAAACGGACTCTCACAGGTGGTTCTATGGCAGACAGCACGAATATTCGGCCGGCATTTCGGTGGCGGGCGATGATCACTCTGGTCGTGGGCACGAGCTTTGCGATCATGGCGTTCACCGGCGTGATCCTCTATCTGGTGCCACAAGGCTGGGTGGCGAAGTGGGGAAATTGGACGATGCTCGGGCTCAGGAAAGAGCAGTGGGGATCGCTGCACATGAACGCGAGCGCGATTTTCCTGGTGATTGCCTCGCTGCATCTGTACCTGAACTGGCGGGCGATGCTCAACTACTTTCGCCGCAAGGCTGCCGAGGGATTGCGGCTGCGATGGGAACCACTCGTGGTTGTAGCCATGATGGGGATCATGGTGGCAGGGACAATTCGCAGTTGGCCGGGCTTTGGGAAGTTGGCGGAGTGGAACCACAACGTGAAGAACTATTGGGCCAAATCGTCCGGATCAGGGCCGGTTGCCCATACGGAGGAATTGACGCTGGCCGCGTTGGCGGAGCAGTTGAAGGTTCAGCCAGCAGACGTTGTGGAGGCGCTGAAGAAAGAGGGATACGAAGTGTCGGCAGAGCAACGGCTGGCAGACGTGGCGGCAGCAAAGGGCGTCACCCCGAAAGATGTGTACGCGGCCATCGGAAAACACATCGCGGCAGCCAGGACCCTTGATAATGCCTGGGCCGGTCAGGGACATGGACGAGGCGGCGGAGGCGGAGCAGGTGCCGGCGGAGGCGGCGCGGGAGGCGGAGGATTTGGACGCGGTGGTGGTGGAGGAGCTGGAGGCGGCGGAGGTGGCATGGGTCGGCAGATGGCACAGATGTCGGTGGAGGATTTCGCCGCGAAGGTGAAACTGTCGGCCACGGATGTGGCGGAGGCACTGCGGGCCGACGGCTTCGTGGTCGAGAATCTGAAGGTGACGGTCGAGGAAGTTGCCAAAACCAAATCCGTGACGGCGAGAGATGTCTACCAGGCATTGTCCAAGCGGTTCCCGGGAGCGAGTCTGCCCGGCAGTGGTGGTGGCCCTGGTGGAGGTGGCGGAGGACCGGGACGGCGTGGTGGAGGTGGTGGCGGGGAGAGTTGGTGAATACAGCGGTAACTATTTCAAGGAGTATCTCATGTTCAAGCAAATTGCATTGGTCGTGATGGTGGCGATCATGATGATAGGCGCGAACGCAGTGTTGGCCAAGGCCGCCCAAGGCGGTCGAAATGGCCGGGGCATTGATCGGGATCCGCCCAGATCCAGCCGATTGGATAAGCAAACGCGGCAGGCTCTGGTGGACTCGCTGGATGACGAGCGTTACACCGAGGCGTTTTACAATGCAGTCATGAAAAAGTTCGAGGAATCGCCGCCGTTTTCGAACATCGCGAGGGCCGAAGCACGGCACGCGGAAGCGATCGAGGCTTTGATGACGAAGTACGGCGTAGATGTGCCTGAGAACACCTGGCTCGACCGGAAGATTACTGTGCCCAAGACCTGGACAGAAGCGTGCAGCAAGGCCATCGAGGCGGAGAATGAGAACATCGCGATGTACGAGAAGTTCTTGCAGTTTGTGCAGCAGGATGACATTCGCGGCGTGATGGAACAACTGAAGAGTTGCTCAGAAGATCGACACCTTCCGGCGTTTGAACGATCCTCCCAGAATGGCCGGGGTCGCGGTCCGGGCAATGGAACATGTCCCGGTTGCGGTAGAGGTCCAGGCGGCGGTCGCGGGAACGGTTTCCGCGGTGGCAGGAACTAAGATCAGACAAAGAGAACTGCTCGCGTCAGGGTGATACCAGAGATGGATCGGAAACGGGCCGCTTTCAATCGGCCACCTTTCACCTATTCTCTCCTGCGGTGAACCGTTTGCAGGAGAGCCCTCATGAGTCTTGGACTTCTCGTGTCTTTGCTGCTGGTAGGCGTGGTGGTTGGGACCATCAGCGGCATGATCGGCATCGGAGGCGGACTGGTCGTCATACCTCTTCTGATGTTCCTGTTTGGCCTGTCGCAGAAACAGGCCACCGGAACCAGCCTCGCGATGCTGCTTCCACCAATCGGCTTATTCGCGGTGTTATCGTATGCCCGCGCCGGTAATGTCTGGTGGTCGTATGCCGCGCTGCTGGCGATCGGTTCTTCGGCTGGCGGCTGGCTTGGAGCCGCCATCGTGAATCGCCACCTGGTGCATCCGACCACTCTGCGCGTCTCTTTCGCCCTCTTCCTGATCTACGTGGCTGGAAACCTGCTCTTCCGCTCAGGCGGGCGAGCCAGGGCCGCTCTTGAGACACTTCTGATGATGGCTGCCTTTGCCGGCATGTACATCCTGATGCGGCTCGCAGGCCGGGCTTGGAATGGACCCCGTGGCTGGGGTGATACCTACCGTGATCGGCTCCGCGCGGGGTCGCCTGATGACTACCATATCTGACGGCGCCTGGATTTGCTGCATATTGGCTTCCAGATCCCGCGCAGTCTATCGGGTGGCCAGTGCGGGCTTGCGCTCGAGCAGCCAGAACACGACCAGGGCGATCACAGTTAGAATGCCAAACCAACCCCAGTCGGAAATGCCCGTGATGGCCGGCAGGCGGATATTGCCAAAGTTGCCGACCGACAGAATGTGGCTGCGTACCCAATCGAACGACAAGGCGTAGAGAATGCCGCCCAACAACATGCCGAGCGCGCCAATGAGAGCGTGAATGCTTCCCGTAGCGATCGCGGCAACTCCGGTCCCAGGGCAGTATCCGTAGAGGACCATGCCTGTGCCAAAGATCGCCGCCCCAAGCGTCACACCCAGCATCTGCGCTGGCTTGATGTCATACTTCGCGTATCCCATCTTGTGGAGCAGCAACACGCCGATGCCGCCCACGATGATCGCCGTGAACATCACCTTCAGGACGGTGAAATCCTTGAGACGAAACTGGTTGACGATGACGTTGTAGTCCGTCACCCAGCCACGGTGCAGCAGCAGGCCGAAAATGAAGCCGAATCCCAACGCGAGCCAAAGTGCGGGGTTGCCGGTGATTGGAAAATTCATGGTATCCTCAGAGAGTAGTGCTGAAAGAAGTCTCAGGTGCGCGAAAAGTCAGTTATGCCGCGTTGCGACGGAAGAGAATCAGTGCCGTCGCCACACCCGATGCGAACATGGTCAGGAAGAAAGTCCAACTGCTGACGGCCAACTGCAGTGAACCGCTGATGCCGTGGCCGCTGGTGCATCCGCCGGCCATTCGCGCACCATAGAGGATGAGAACTCCGCCCACAAAGGCGCCGAGCAGCCGTTTGGCCTTCGATGGCCCGAAGCGTTCCCGCCATACTTCCGGCACGACCTCTGCACGGAACGTCTTGGTCATTATTGAGCTTACAAGTGCGCCCAGGAACGTGCCGACGATCAAGACCATGCCATAGTCCCATCTTGGACCGTGCTTGGCCCAGTACGGGTTCTTGGCGACGTTGTCCTGGCCGATCAGGGGAACCGCACACCACGCCGACGCGGCGGACAGGCTCGTCGAAATGCCCAGAGGTTTGTCCACCACAGCGAAGACGAACCAGCTCAACACGCCGATGGCGGCACCGACAACATAAGGATTCCACGATCGCTGCAAGAAGCCTGCTCCGTGTGTGACATCTGCGGTTGTTCGTATACTTGCTGCGGGTGAGGGAATGGCGGTCATGTTCAATATCTCCAGAAACTTGGTCCAAATTCGCGTGCGACACAACAACAAGTATTTTAGGGCTGCCAGCGGTTGTCCAGTCCATAGGACTCTGCGACCGACTGATCAGACCTACCATTGGTTTGATCCGGCAACTGGCCGGTGGTTACAACGAATCATTTCTGATTTTTGTATCCTGAGCCTGGTCGCTGGATCGAACTGTTAGGATCCCCAGTTGCAGACAAAGGATTAACCATGAACGAACAAGACCACGCGTCAATAAACATACCAGAGCGACCAGTCGGAACTCCTCATTTCTTTATGTGGATTCAGCGACGACGATGGATTCTGGTGTCGGGGGGCTTGACGGCGCTCCTGCTGGCCGTGCAGTGGCCGATTTTCAAGGAGATCGCGTACTCCGCCATCGGCGTCCCCGCGCCAAAGGACGGCATCGCCTGGCGAACGGATTATGCCGCAGCACTGGCCGAGTCCGCCAAAGAGGGCAAGCCGGTCCTGCTGGATTTCTATGCCGACTGGTGCCCGCCGTGCCAAGCCATGAAGCGAGAGAGCTGGCCAGACGAACATGTGCGGCAACTCGTTACCCAAGGCTTCATCCCGGTAGCCGCGAACGTTGATGCGGACGGGATACGCGGCGTGGCAGCCCGCTACCAAGTCGATTCCATACCCCGGATTATTATCGTTGATGCCGAGGGGCGCGCACTCAAGACCGGGACATTCATGTTTCGCGATGAACTTGTCGAGTTCCTCAAGAACAAGCCCGCTGCGAAGCAATTAGAATCGGCAACTCATCAAGTACCACGCGAACGGGAATGGCGATGACATCTTTGGCGCCTCCAGCTTCGACTCCTGCCCATGCTCTCCAGTGCCTTGAGGTGTGGGGAGGGAACGAGCCGCGCCGCAGTGCGGTTTCGGTGGCGGGCCTGGATGTCTGGGTTTGGAGCGATCCGATCGCTGGAGCCGCTCGCGGCGGTGACCTGTACTACATCTCGACCTGCGGCGCCGGCCGGATTTCCCGTTTCGCTATCGCGGACGTGAGCGGGCACGGCGATGAAGCGGATGCCATGGCACAGACACTGCTGAAGTTGATGCGTCAATACATCAACACCCCGGACCAGAGCGACTTCGCCATGGCACTCAACCGCGAGTTTCTGCGACGCTCGCAGAACAAGCGATTCGCGACGGCGCTGCTGGCAACTTACTTCGCACCCACTGATCAACTGATCGTCTGCAACGCCGGCCACCCTCGTCCCCTTTGGTATCAGGCTGCTTTAGGCCAATGGGTGTTGCTCGATCAGGAATCGGCTCACGCCGCAGCAGTTGCGACTATTCCGCCAGCCGGACAGCTGGGGAATCTCCCCTTGGGCATCCGTTCAACCAACTACGTGCAATTCATTGCCAATCTAGCCAAAGATGACTTGCTGCTGCTTCACACTGACTCCTTATCAGAAGCGGAAGATTCGCGACGTCAGCCGCTGGGCGAGCATGGGTTGTTGGAACTGGTACGCGGACTCGACTCAAGCTGCCCCGAGAAACTTGGCGATGCGGTACTGCAAGCCTTGAGTTGTTACCGCAGTGGCCCAGCCCAAGATGACCAGACGCTGTTGGTGCTGTACCACAATGCAGCCAATCCGCCGGAACGATCTCTCGGCAAAGAGTCACGCCAGGAGGCACAGGTACTGGGGTTTTAACTGCGACGCGGTGACTGCGTTCATGGCACTTGCGGATCGCCGCCGCGATTGCGGCCGCCACCGGGACCGTTTCCACCGCCGAGGCCGGGACCATTACCACCGCGGAAACCTTGCCCCATACCTTTTCCCGGGCCGTAACCTGCGCCTGGACCCATGCCATTGCCGGGACCGGCGGCTGGCCCGCCTTGGCGCCAGCAGAATCCGCGGCCTTCGCGGATACCCTGAGCGCACAAACCGAAAAGCTTCTTCTGCTGGTCGGCAGTGAGATCGTGGCGCACGGTGAGCAGGTATGACATGGTGCGCCGTTCACTGGCATTGCCGGCCGCGATCGCGGCTTCGACGTATGTCTGCACTTCGGCGTCTGTGGTCGCCGGATTTTCCAGGGCGGTGGCGAGGGCGGCGCGGGCGGTGGCAAGCGTGTCGCGAAGTTTGCGGAGATCTTCGGGGAAAGCGGGATCTTGGGCCGCGAGTCCCGCTCGCTGAGATTGCGACACGCCGAGCCAGTCAAAGAGGGGATCGGTGGCCGCAGTTGAGGCCGGCGCTGCCGGCGACCGGATCGCGTTGCGCGCGGCGGCGAAAGCAAACACGCCGGAGGTCAGGGAAATCAGCATCACGAGGATGAGTTTTCGGGTGTTCATTGGGGTTGCTCCTCTGGAGAGAAGACGGCCGATAGACCGAGCGTTTCACCGTCGAACGAGTCCAGGCCCAGCGTGAGAGCGGCCTGCTGGTCCGTGGGTACGGGACGATTCTGTGCAATGGGTGCCACCCGCGGGGCCGTGATCAGCGCCGCCGAAATTCCGACGGATGATGCCAGCACGATGGACGCCGCAACTGCGACCGCGGTGCGAATGAACGCAGCGCGTCGCACGCGCGCGAGGATGACAGGGGTACAGTCACGGGTTGAGGCCGGAACATCCCAATCGGCAAGAGCACTGAACGTGGCCAACGTCGCCTCGTACCGCCGCTTGCAGTCCGGGCATTGATCGACGTGGATTAGAAGCAGCGTACGTTGCTCATCTGGAAGCTCGCCGGCGGCGAAGCGGATGATTTCGGATTCACTGGGGCACATACGCACGACTCCTTTACTTTAACGCGGCTGCGGTCGATTTCCTGCGGTTAATCTTTCCATGGCGTAAGTTCTGTGCGTAACGTGCCATACGCTCGCACCAACAGCGATTCTACGGCCGACTCGCTCCACTCGGTGGATTCGGCAATCTGGGCATGTGATAGCCCCTCGTACCGGTGCAGAATGACAGCAAGGCGTTGCCGCTCGGGAAGTCTCGCAATGGCCGCCTGAACGGCCCGGCAACGCTCGGCTGCAAGAGCTGCGACATCTGCGGCAGGGGCAGTGGGAGCCTTGGTGACCTCGGTAAGCTCGGCCAAGCGAGGGGATCGCAGGCGATCGAGGCAGAGATTGGAGACAATCCGGTAGAGCCAAGTCCGAAAAGCGGCTGTTGGTTGGTAACTGCCAGCCGAACGGTGGACGCGAAGGAATGTTTCCTGGGTGATGTCATCCGCCAGATCATCCCGTCGGGTCATGCGAAATGCGACGGCACGGACGACCGATTGGTGGCGATGGACGAGAGCGGCCAGGGCGTCCATCCGGCCAAGGGCAAGCCGGCGCATCAGTTCTGCGTCGGACGGGGCGTCATCGGCCTGATTGGAAACGATTCGCATGGGAGAAGCAGCGATACGGTGTTTCGGTAGATCGGCACATAGTACGCGATTCCGCGAGAATTGTTTCGCCTACGGCCGCAGGAAATTCAGGGATGGCTCGTTCAATGAGAGAACAGCTCAACTGAAAGGAGCTTGCGATGCGGAAGACTATTGTGCTGAGTGCAATCGGAATGCTGACTCTTGGCGTGGCGTTCATGACCTGGGCCTCGCAGTCTGATTGCCCTCGCGAAAAAGGCCCGAATCCGGACTGCCCCAAGGTCGATTGCCCGAAGGACTGCCCCAAGGATTGTCCCAAGGCCGACTGCCCCAAGAAGGATTACCCCCAGGGTGACGGGCAATGCCCGAACCCCGGTGGCAAGGGCAAATGCAATCGCGCCCGTAGTGGCCAGGGCAATGGCCAGGGAAATGGCCGCTGCGGTCGGCAGTAGTAGTGATCTGCTGTGGTCGCGGGAACGTCTTCCACTCTCCCGCAACGTACGGCGCAGACTGACAACGACAGCGCCTGGGCACTCATCCATGATTCCCAGGCGCTGTTGTGTTTTGCTGGAGATGATACCTCAACCACAGCATCGCGATCCGCCATTTGCGTGTCCTGCCAATCGCTCCGGCAAGACCACGATGTATGCCTGATGCATCAAACGAAAAAGGGGCGGCCCGCGGGGGGCGCCCCAAGACGCACCAGGCAGTCGCAATCTGTCATCCATTTGATTGCATGAACAACATCTCGCTGCCTTCGCGGTTGACGATGAACAGCCTCACGCCATTCTTCACGTCCGCCTTCTTGAGAGTGTCACTGGCATCGGTCGCACTCTTGACGTCTTTGTGGTCGATACGCGTGATCACATCACCTGGCTTAACGCCCGCCTTGTCGGCGAACGACCCCCGCGTCACCGCTGTAACCATGGCACCATCGTGGCCGAACATCCCGTACGTTCGCACGATATCATCAGTCGGGGCGTCCAGTTGCATGCCCAAGTTCCGGGCATGCTTTCCTTCGACGGCCGCCACGGTGCCTTCGGCTCCGGGCTGTTCTCCGACGTTCACACGAATGTCCATCGCCTTGCCGTCGCGCATGACGTGCAGTGTCACTTCGCTGCCCGGAGCCGTCTGGGCGACGGATTCGCGAAGTTGCGAGGAATCATTGACGGCCTTGCCGTTGACCGAAGTAATCACGTCTCCGGCAAGCAACTTGTCGATGGCCGGGGCGTCGCGTAATACGCCCTTGACGAGGACTCCTTCTTTACCGTCGTAGCCGACACTCTTTGCTTCCGCCATCGAGCGAGACACGTCCATGATCTGCACGCCCAGCCATCCGCGAACAATCTTCCCGTGGTCCTTCAGGGCGATGTAGACATGCTGGGCCTCGTCGGCTGGAATTGCAAACCCAATTCCCTGGAACCCGCCACTGGCAGAAGCGATGGCCGTGTTCACGCCAACCACGTTGCCGTGCATGTCCACCAGTGGACCGCCGCTGTTGCCGGGATTGATCGGCGCATCGGTCTGGATGAAGTCCTCGTAGCCGTACTGGCCGAGAATGCCGGCCTGCCGGTGCAGGCCGCTGACGATCCCGTGCGTCATCGAACCGACGTATCCGAAGGGACTACCGAACGCCATCACCCGGTCGCCCTGCTGAAGTTGGCCGCTGTCGCCCCATCTTGCCGGTATCAGATTCGACGCTTTGATCTCCAGTACGGCCAGGTCGGTCTTGGGATCCGTGCCCACCACTCGCGCATCGGTGATCTTCCGGCCATCTGACAACGTGACCTCAAGCTTGTCAGCCCCACCAGCCACATGATTGTTGGTCAGGATGTACCCCATGCCGTTGCCGGCATCCATGATGACCCCGCTACCAGTGCCGATCTGCTCGAATTTCTGGCTTTGGTCTCGATCTCCCGGTGAGGAGAATTCGCCGAACGGATCCCTCTCGCCGAAGAAACGCCGGAACAGTCCCTGGGACGGAAAGGCGCTCGGGCTCATTCGCACTGTCTTGTGAACATTGATATTCACCACCGAGGGTTCCACCGCCTTGGCCACCTTCCTGAACATGACCGACACATCCGGCGATGACGCAAGTTCCTGTCGGGCATCCGCCACAGCCAGTGCCGCTCTGGCTGGCTGCGCGTGCCACACCCAGGTTCCTCCGGCCAGTCCCGCCGCAACCATCACCCCCGAAACCCATGCTGCCGCGATTGACTTCACGCTGTTCATATAGGCTCCTTGATAGAGTGTTTGCGTGGCATGCCTGCATCGGCGCACGTATCTCCGGTGACCATGCATCATCCGATGCCAGAGTTGCATTCCGAACGCATCGCAATGACACATTCAGAAATACAAACTCCATGCCAGACAGGCAGCTACGTCACCGCACAAATGGCAACCCTCTGCCAGGTAATCGGATGCGTGAATCCCGGTCGCGGATATGGTGCCCGCGAACTGCCGGTTCTCCCGGTGTGACGGACTGTCGCAAATGCGTCGGATTGACCCGCTGGCGTGAGGCCCACCCGCGAAGTGACAGCATGTGTTTGCTTCGCCTTTTCCCTCTCATCTCAATCGGGACGGATCGCCATGATCTGCTCGGCTTGTTCGTGCAGTGAGTCGAGTTCGACAAACATCTCGGCCCAACGTTGGCCGGTGCGACCGAACTGCCTTGCGATGCGGCCGGCGGAGCGGGCCAGGGCCATGCCCTCCTCGATTTCGCCGATGAAGACGCGGAATTCATTCTTCTCCTGAGAGAACAGTCCGCGATGGCTCATGCTGGTGATGTAGCCGGTCTGCACCAGGTCGGTCTCCATGGCGATGGCGCGATAGTGTTCCACCCCCTGGCCGAGGCGGGATTTCTCATCCTCAAAGATCTTGTAGGCATGATCGCCGAGCGAGGTCAGTATTGGTTCAAGTTCGGTCGATTTGCCGGTCGCGGAATCTTCGAGACAGTAGAGGTCGATACACGACTGATAGAGCGACTGCATCGGTCCAAGCGTGTCCGCTTTAAGCGCGCTGTCCACCTGTGGCCGGACGGCTTTCAGCATGTCTGCGAAGGCCGCCTGCATGGCCTGCTTGCGTGAGTCGGAATTGACGATGTCGATTGCCGTTGCCTCCGGGTTGCCGCCAGGACGATAGACGGCGCCGGTCGCCAGACGGACGATTGTGGCATTGGCCCGTGCCTTGACTGCAAGCAGCCGTTCCGGCGCCACGCGTGCGGCATCGAGAAATGCGGCCGTCGAGTACGGGCGCTCACCCAATTGCAGGAAGGACTCGCCCCGAATCATGAATAGGTCGTATCGCTGGGCGGGCGTCAACAGCGGCTGATCGGCGAAGAGTGTTCTGGAAATCGCCGACAGTGCGGCGCGGTAATCGTGGGCGTTGAAGAGCTGCTGGATGTCAGCCACTGCGACATTCTGACCATCAGCCGCGAGCGCCACGCATACGAAAGAGAGAATCCAGACGATAAGGTATCTCATGGTATCTACTCCTTGTTGACGGCCAGTCCGGATGGCGAATAACCACTATCTACGACGACAATGTCTGCTATGGGAAGACAGGGGATTGCAACCGGCGTACCATCGCGGAGCGTTGGGAGGTGCCGGCGACCTTCCGCCTGGGTGTCGCGGCGATGTTGTGTCGGCATCAGCCGACCGTGGGACGTCGAGTAAGTCCCAAAGCTCATCACTGCGCGAACCGCGGCACTTCTTCCACATGCACTTGTTCCGCAAGTACCAGCACGCGCACTTCTTCCGCCAAGCCACGCGGGCGAAACGTGACCTCATACGCTGTGGTGGGAGTGAACCAAGTGCTGCACACCCTGCCCATATCGCCGCGTTGGAGATACAGATTCGGAATGTCCACTGCAAGACGGACACAGTCGTCAATTTGTGGTGTAGGTAACATCACAACCTCTTGTCGATGATGACGGTTGCAGAAGAGCCGTGGCGCGTGTGCAGGAAATCCGGACTCTCCAACGTCTCAACCGTTATTCAGTTGCAGCCTCGTCGGCTTCGCGCCTGGGTCGCTCAGCAGAAACCACCATGCGATTATCGGAGAAGCCGCCACGCTGGCTCAGAACCGCCTAACCAGCCAAAGCCTCACGACCAACGAGGCCTTATTGACAACATGCAAAAATACCACTCGCAGGACCGGCTTCAAGGGAACTCAGATGTTCCGTTTCACCGACAATGAGCGTTACTGGATTGCGCCGCGTCCTCTGACAGATGGAGCGCCGCTCGATGCACGGCAGCGTCGACAACTGGCCGAGCCATAAGATCAGTCCATCTCGCGTGATGCGCGGTGAATTCTAGTGACTCTCAGGTCGCTCGATGTGCCGGTGCGGCAGCCGGATATAGGTTCTATATTCCGGCGTCTGGATTCACCTGATTCCCATCCGTCGAGTCATCGTGAGGTGCAAATCTTGCACTCGCTTGGATGCTTGTGAGATCAGCGATGGGACGAAATCGCGAGGATGGACTGCGTAGCGCGAGTGATACCCCATCCCCAGCAGGAGGCAACACATCGCCCGCCGGCCGTGACGGTCGGCGTAGTTCACGGCATCGGTTTCTACTGACTATCCCAACTGTTCCATCGCCTTTCCATCCATCCGCGAGCGTTCGGATGGAAAAGAGTGTATAGATATTGAACCTGTATGTCCGCTCCTGCCTGCCAGCCCGGTGATTTTGAGAGGCACTCCGCGATTCTACTGGGGTGCAACGAACTCCTGCCCTACCATCCGCAGGTGTTGACGGACCTCGTATCGGTTCTGATCGAGCGGATGCCCGTTGTGGCCATCGTTCGAGACGAGGCGCAGCGGCGCGACTTGCTCACGCTCCTCTGCGACTGGGGGCTTCCTGCGCACCTGCTGCATTGCGTATCCTTGCCGGTCAAAGGCATGTGGGTTCGCCACTACGGCCCGGCATTTGTCCGCACCAAACATGGCAGCATCCAGATCCTTGATCCGGACTACACCGAGGCGGACCGCGCACAGGATGATCTGGTTCCTACAGAGCTGGCCAACTTGCTGAAGTTGCCGGTGACGCGGGTGCCGCTGTTGATTGAAGGAGGCAACATCCTGAGCAATGGACAGGGCCTCTGCGTAACCACCACGGCCCTGTTCGACCGGAACCAGGCCCGAGGCCAAAGGCGGCAAGAGGTCGAGAACGGGCTGCGTCGCTACTACGGATTCACCCAGATTGTTCCTCTGGCGCCACTTCGGGCCGAACCCACGGGTCATGTCGATCTCTTTACCACCTTCGTCGCGCCGGACACAATCATCCTGGGGCAATACGACTCGAATGTGGACCCCGTCAATCACGATGTTCTGGAACAGAATGCCGAGATCTTGGGCAGGGTGCGGACCGATTCGGGACCACTGAAGGTTGTCCGAATCCCCATGCCGTCAAATCGCGGCAGCATCTGGCGAACGTATACCAACGTCATCTATGCCAACGACGTGGTTCTCGTGCCGACCTATG
The DNA here is from genome assembly GCA_025361735.1 of Phycisphaerales bacterium. Taxonomy (GTDB): domain Bacteria; phylum Planctomycetota; class Phycisphaerae; order Tepidisphaerales; family Tepidisphaeraceae; genus JANYKD01. The sequence continues at coordinate 18,784 of JANYKD010000256.1, read as the reverse complement.
CATGCATCGATCCCTCCATCGAACAGCGTGCGATGTCCACGTTCGCACAACACCTCCCCGGCTGGGAAGTCATCGGGATTGATGCCAGTTCCGTGATCGTGCAACGTGGATCCTTGCGATGTGTCTCAGCCAAAATTCCCTGGCTTGATGATCGCTTTGAGCACGCTCGCCTCGCTTCACCCGATCGACAGGAACTGCGCAGTCGCTGCGCCTCGCTGGACACATGAGCGGGCCTGCGACAGGTCACCACACCATCAGTGAGAGTCCGTAGATGTGCGTCAGGCACATGTAGACACCGGCCAGGACAAACACCACGCCCGTGAGGAGCCGTATCCGCCGTTCAGCCTGTGTCAGGCGGTCAAACGCCCTGGCAACGTAGTTCGATGCGAAGGCAATCAGGAACGCGAACGCAATAACCGGCAGTGCCGTGCCCAGGCCGTAGAGCGCGGGCAGCACGAAGCGCGAGCGGTTGGCGGCCGAGAGTGGGAGCAGCCCGCCAAAGAACAACCCGGCCGATACAGGGCAGAACGACAGTGCAAAGAGAACACCAAGGACAAGCGCCCACCATGCCCCACCCTTAGAGGCACGCTGCTGCACGTTTGCACCCACGAGCGTCAGCGAACTGCCGAATTCGATGAGCCCGAGCAGGACCATGCCCACCAGAATGAGCAGCGGCCCGAGGATTTCGTTGAGATATCTCTCAAGGAAACGTGCGATGTCGCCGCTGGCCATCAGGCCGGCCATTACCACCGCGCCCAGCGCCAGGTACGCCAGTGTCCGGCCGATCACGTACAGCAGGCCCGCCAGCAGAACCAGCCGCGTGCGCTGGACCTGCCGGCCGATGAAGGATATGGCCGCGATATTGGTGGCCAGCGGACAAGGGCTGATGGACGTGAGAATCCCCAGCCACAGCGCGGTTCCGATGGCCAGCCAGGGCATCACGGTTTCTCCTTCGGCATTGCCTCACGGATGGCGCCACCGACATACTTGATGAACTCATCACGATTTCCGGAGAGGGTCCACACCTTGTCGAGGCTTTGATGCCCGATCTCTTTCCCGTCACGCAGACGAACGACCACCACCGTGCTGGAGGCGACGTTGTAGCGTTTGGCCAGATCCTCGTTCTCCTGGAAGTTTACCTTCTTCCATTCAAGCCGGCCGTCTTTCAGCTCCCTGGCGAAGTCGGTGTTGATCAGTTCGCCGGTGGTCGCCTCAATCTGATTGCAGGTGACGCACCGGAAGGTCTGATGCATGTAGTAGACGATCACCTTGTCGGCCCTGCCCGCGTGCGCGGCCACAGCGTTGCCGCCCGAATTGGCCTTGCGGGCGCTGTTCAGCGCTGTCTCTTTGCCGATCACAAAACCGATGCTGATGAGTACGAATGCCAGAAGCAGATTGGAGAGAATTTTCTTTGCCGTCATGGGAAAGCTCCAACTTCTCGCCCTTGCGGGTTGGTTCCGGCCCGGCCGGTTACTTCGGCGCGCATTCGCCGACTTTGCAGGCCTTGCTGATCTGCTGGGCCGACAGGCCCATCTTGTCGCCGAGAGCCTGATCGATGGAAATCATCTTGCCCGTCTCGGACGGATGCTGTTCCAACCATTTCTTCAGGCTGGCTTCGCTGGTGAAGAACCCCTGATGGAAGCACCCGGCCGAACCGAATTTGCCCTCGGCGTTCTTCTTCATGCCGAACCAGGCCACCGCCGTGGATGGTTCGATAGAGGCGATGCTGCCGCCCAGGGTCTTGACGATGACGGGCTCTCCGGTCAGGCGATCTTTCTCGTGGACTTCAAGATCCTTCTGTGTGCGAGCGGCCACGCCCATGGCGCAGTGCGAACAGCAACCCCAGGTGTGCAACCCCTCCGCCTTAATTAAGGATGCATCCTCGGGATAGACCGCTCGGTCGCAGAACCCGCATCGGCAGGTCAGTTCGTTGGCCTGAAGCGTCTGCCAGGCGACAATGCTGCCGCCGGAGTTCTGCCGCTCCTTCAACGCCGTTTCACGATCGGCAAAGGCTCTGATGGCGTGGTGGCCGGTCTGCTCTTCTAGGCCATACAGGTAGACTGCGGTGGTCGCGAGCACAGGCTTGCCCGTGGCGAAATCGTTCACAGAGACATTCTTCTCGAAGCCCGTCTTGTCCTGCGTGAGGCAGGAATACATGATGAAATAGCAGTGCGGCCCGCACAGGCCCACGTCACCCTTGTCGCTCTTGACGGTGACTCGTGTGCTGGCAGGAATGTCCCCGTCGCACATGAAGCACACGCTGCCCTTGGCCCGCCCGTCCGCCTTGAGCGGCTCCCACCGCACCAGCGTCGGCGCCAGGGCTTTCTCGGCGAACTCGAACTTCAATTCCCGCCACTTATTCAGGATCGTGTAACGGGAGATGTAGCCTTCGTGCCGCCAGAGTTCCTTGCCCGTCGCGTCCAGGAATATCTGGGTGGGAATGAGCCTGATTTCGTACTGCTTGGCAAGCGGCAGATTCTCCTTGACGTTCACGTCAATGAAGTCAACCTGCAACTTGCCGGCTAGTTCCTGCTTCATGCCATCGAGTATGGGCGCCATGAGCTTGCACGGGATGCATTCCTTTGCACCCAGATCGATTAGCCGCGGCAATCCGCTCGACGGAGCGGCGGCTCCCTCGGCCGCAAGGGACCGGGGACAGATAAAAAGAGTCATTGCCAGCGCGGCCGTAAGACTCAGGGCAAACGTCATTCGGCGAAACATGTGTGATCTCCTTCAGTTGTGGGGACTTGTACAAGTCCCGTTGATGTCCGATTCCGTTTACATCACCCACGCAAATTCGTAATTGAACAGGTAACCAACGATTAGAATTCCCGTGGCCACGATCCCGAAGAATGTGGCAATCAGCCGCGGTTTGAGCACTTTCCGCAAAATCACCGCCTCGGGCAATGACAGGCCGATGACCGACATCATGAACGCCAACACCGTGCCCAGTGCGGCACCTTTGCCCAGCAAGGCCTGCACGACCGGGATGATTCCGGCCGCGTTGGAGTACATTGGCACGCCCAGCAGAACGGCCAGCGGCACCGCCCACCAGGCGCTCTTGCCCATAAAGGATGCCATCAGTCCCTCGGGCACGTAGCCGTGAATGCCAGCGCCGACGGCGATGCCGGCAACGACATACAGCCACACCTTGCCCACGATTTCCTTGACGGAAGCCCAGCCCGCGGCCAAGCGATCGGCCCAGGTCAGCCGCTCTTCGGCGGCCGTGCCAACCTTCGTCTCGTATACCCAGGGTTCGACGTATTTCTCCATGCCCAGCCGGCCAATGATCCAGCCACTGAGGATGGCCACGGCCTCGCCGGTCAGCAGATAGAACAGCGCCACCTTCCAGCCGAACATGCCGAAGAGCAGCACCAAGGCCACCTCGTTGACCATCGGAGCGGCCACCAGGAACGAAAACGTCACGCCCAGCGGCACGCCGGAGGTGACAAAACCGATGAACAGCGGCACCGCCCAGCAGGAGCAGAACGGCGTGACAATCCCGAGCATGGCCGCCAGGATGTTTCCGGCGAATTGCCCGCGCCCGGCCAGCATCGCCCGTGTCCGCTCCGGCGAGAAGAAAGTGCGGATGATCCCCACACCGAAGACCACGGCCACCAGCAGCATCATGACCTTCGGCGTCTCGAAGAGGAAGAACTTGAGGGCCTGGGCCAGGCGGTTGTCGCAGTCGTAATTCATCGCCCGACAGGTAAGCCAGTCGGCGACCGGCTTGATGGCCATATAGATCCCGATCCACACGCCGGCCACCACCAGGCCTATCAACAGGGCGGTCCAGGCGGTCATCCGTTGCGGTGGTTTGGCCGTTTCGGTCGGCTGAGTGTGTACGGACGTGTCGGTGCTCATGGGCATCATTTGTCCTACGGCTTGATCTTCTGGTAGATCGCTGTCAGTTTGGTGCGGTATGTTTCCGTCCAGTTCGCCTCGACGTCGACCAGCGGCATGACCGGCACAAGATCACGCACCTGCGCTGCGGACAGGCCCGAGCGGGTCAGCGTCTGCACCGCGCCGGTGACCATCTGCTCCAACGCCGCAGCTGCTTCGCTATCCGTCAATCCGAACGAGTGACCCAGCGACAGAAGTTCGGCAAACTGGAACCAGAAATAGGTCGGTCTCATGGCCGCCAGCACGGCGTACGCTTCCAACTTCTCCTCAGCCACCTCGGGACACTCGCCCAGGGTGCCGAAGCTACGCGCGATGACCTGCCGATCGGCCGGGACTAATGCAGGTGCAAAACAGACGGGGTTGAACCCTGCGCCGATAAGGGATGGGGCGTTCGGGATGACCCGTGCGATGCGCTGAAAGCCGCCAAGCAGACCGGACAGTTTCGCGATCGTGAACTTGGGTGCCAGCGATACCGCGATCGCGTGTGGCTTCAGATTACCGGCGATCTTCGGTAACACCTCGGCCATCAACGGCGGATGCACGGCCAGAAAGACAACGTCTTGGGACGCGGCCTGGGCATTGTCCGAAGTCACGCTGATGCCGGGGTGACGCTCTTTGAGTTTGCCCAGCACAGCGGCAGCGGGGTCGCTCACGATGATGGTCGCAGGCAGTACGCCAGCACGTTTGAGTCCATCGAGAATGATCCCGGTAATCCGCCCGCCGCCCACGAATCCTACAGTTCTATTGATCATGTCGTTCTCCTTGAAGGTTTTGATTTCAATGCATCACGCCGCATGCCGTGTCTGGCCCGGCCGCAGCACACCGTCTTCCATTTCCCAGGCCAGATCGAACACATCCAGCGCGCGATGGTCGTGCGTCACCACGATGACGCCCGAGCCCTGTTCGTGGGCCACTCTCTTGAACAATTCCATCACCTGCCGGCCGCGTACGCTGTCCAGCGCGGCCGTGGGTTCGTCCGCAAGGATAAGGCTGGGCCGGTTGGCCAGCGCCCTGGCGACCGCGACACGCTGCTGCTGCCCGCCCGATAGTTTGGAGGGCAGGTGCCCGGCCCGGTCGGCCACGCCGAGATAATCGAGCAGCTCCATCGACCGTTTCCTGGCGGAGCGAGGCGATTCATCGTTGATTTCCATCGCCAGTTGCACATTCTCCAGAGCCGTCAGAAACGGAATCAGGTTCGCCTTCTGGAAGACGAATCCGATGTGCTTGCGGCGGAAGCTGCGCACGTTGACCAGGAACCGCTCGTTCGCGACAACGGCCCGGCCGCCAATGGATATGTGTCCCTGGGTCGGCGAGACGATCAGTCCCACGGTCGTCAGGAGCGTCGATTTACCAGCGCCGCTGGGGCCGAGGAGTGCCACGAGTTGCCCGCGCTGGACTACCAGTGACACATCGCGCACGGCCACAACTTCAGTGTTGCCGCTTCCAAAGACCTTGGTCAGGGCGGTTGCCTGGAGAGCAGGAAGTTGTGCTTCTTGTGCGGTCGTCATGCAAGCACCAGGTTTGGCTCGACCCGCAGCGCCTTGGCGATGCCCAGGACGCTGGAGAGCACGGAAATCCCCAGCACGATCAGAGCCAGCCAGTAAAGATCCTCGTTCACGATCACTACTCGCCGGGGGAAGTTCGGGAAAACCCATTGCCCCGTCACATAGGCGACGCCGTAGCCCAGCGTGCCCAGGAGCAACGCCTGCTGCAGAATCAGGGACAGGATGACCGTATTGCGCGCCCCCATGAGTTTGAGCATGGCGATGTCGTGGATCTTATCAAGCGTCAACGTATACAGGATCAACGCCATGATGATGGCCGAGACGATGACCAGCAGCGTGCGAAACAGGCCCAACTGCCGCCGTGCCCGATCCACGTTGCCCCGCAGCAGAAGCTCCTTTTGCTGCTCGCCGGTGTGGACGCTGACATCCGGCCAGGCGCTGATGGCCGCAGCAACGGCATTACGGTCGTACCCAGGCGTGACTTTCACCAGGATCGCACTGACCATCGATGTGCCCAATGCCGGAATCGCCGCTGTCGATCCCTTTGCCCGGTCGGCCAGTTGTGGCTGGACCTGCCCGATGTCTTCTCGTTCCAGCCGGGCGACTCTTGCCGCGCGCTCTACCCGAACCGCTTCTCCCGGCAGGTCGTACTGGATGGCCTGGGCGTCCCGCAGCGTGAAGAAAGCGAGGCCGTCCCCGGAAGACGAGACCATGTTTCGCGTCAGCCCGACCACGGTGTAGACATCCTTGCCCAACTGCACACGATCGCCCATCGGCAGCCCCAGTGATTTGTCCGCCACCATCTCGTAATGGGCCGCGTCCAGGCTCCGCCCGGCGATGATGGGCAGCCAGTCTCCGCGATCTTCCGGCCACGCCAGTCCCTGCAGGGTCAGCCGCAACGGCGTGTCCTGGTGCATTCTCTGCACGGTGTGCGAGACGAACGCGAAGGCGCTGGCGACGCCAGGCACCGCTCGTGCCCGGTCCTCCAGGTTGCGCGGAATTCGCGACACTTCGGCAAATGGGCCTCGGGTGTTCTTCTGCACCAGCCAGAGATCCGTATCGATCTTGTCCACCAGAAGCGTCGCATCCTCTACCAGCCCGCGGTAGATACCGCCCATGCCCATGACCAGCATCAATAGAAGACCGATGCCCAGCGTCGTCAGTACGAAGCGGCCGTAGTTGTGGCGAATATCTCTAAATGCCAGATTCATGGAATACTCACAGTCCGGCCATCGCGCAGGCTCGCATCACCCTTGGGAACAATCACCGTATCGCCCATCTTGAGTCCGCCAGTCACTTCAACCCGGTCTGAACCACGCAGGCCCAGGGTTATTTCACGCCATCGCGCCGTTCCGCCGTCGTTCACATAAACGCCGGCCTTGCGGTCTTTCCAGGAAATGGTCCGCAACGGAATCGCCAATACGTTGCTCTTGTTCGCGGTCTCGATCATCACTTCTGCTCGCTGCCCCAGAGCCCAGGACTTGGGCAACTCGTTCAGTGTGACATCGACAAGGAACTCGCGCGTCTCGCGATCGGTCTGCGGCGACATTCGCGTCACGGTGCCGGCATACGACCTGGCCGGATCGGAACGGAACACCGCCCTCGCAGGCTGTTTGGCAGCCACACTGTTCACGCTCGACTCATCAATCCACGCCGAAATCCAAAGCTGGTCCAGCGAAGCGATCAGCAACACTTCTCCACCGGGCACGACCACATCGCCCGGCTCGCGCGATCGTCTCAGCACCAGGCCGGCGAACGGCGCGCTGATACGGGCGTCGGCCAGTTTCTCCTGCTGGTATCGCTGTGTCTGCTCGGCGGCCGTCAGTTGCCGCTCCAACTCGACCTTAGCCGCCCTCGCCCGGGCCAACTCGGCATTGGCGACCTTCAATTGCCGTACGCTGTTGTCACGATCCTGCTGCGATACGGCTCCGACGCGAGTCTCAGCCAGCCGGTCAAACTGTGTCTTGGCATCGGCCGCCACCGCCTCGGCGCGGACGATATCCGTGGCCGCCCGCTCGATCCCCGCCTGCACGGCCGCCGTCTGTGCCTTGGCCACTTCCACCTGCTGCCGCAGGTCGCCATCGTCAAGCGAGATTAGGTGTTGTCCCTGGATCACCAGGTCCCCCTGATCGACCTTGATCTCGGCGATCCGGCCGGAAATACGCGGACTGATGGATGCCTGTACGCGGGCTTCAAGTGTTCCCGTTCCCAACGTTTCGGCCCTAATGTCCTGTTGCCCCACAGGAAACGCCCCGACGGGAACCGGCGCGAACATCGCCCGGTAGACAAAGAAGCCCGCAACGGCCAGCACTGCCGTCAATTTGACGAGCAACCACAGCAACCGCGAGATGATTGATCCTCTGAATGAGCGCATCACAGTTCCACCTTGCTAACCCGGCCGGCACGGGTAAATGACTGTTCATGCCATCATCGACTTGAGTTGTTCCAGATCCGGCACGCGACCCACAACCTTCACCTCGCCGTCAACCACCAGCGCCGGCGTGATCATGACGCCGAAAGCCATGATCCGGTCGATCTGGGTGATCTTCTCGAGCTGGTATTCAATCCCCAGCGATTTGGCGGCCGCCTCGGCTTGCTGAGTAAGCTTCTGGCACTTGGCACAACCGGTTCCGAGCACTTGCAGGAGCCTCATTTGCCACCTCGTTTCCTGGCATGTCCCACCGCCGCCTGCGACTCGCGCACGCCGGCCTCAATGACATTGCACACGCAGGTGAAGAGACTGAGGATGCACGGCGTTCGCAGCCGATAGAACACCTTCACTCCGTCCTTACGGCTCGTGAGTACCCCAGCGGCCGCCAGCACCGCCAGATGCCGCGACACATTGGATCGCTCCGCTCCGACGCCGTTGGCGATATCCCACACCGACTGCTCGCCGTCGCGGACCTGGTCGAGAATGGCCAGCCGGATCGGATCAGCCACCGCCTTGAGCACGCGGGCCAGTGGCCCGTAGTTACTGCATTGCGGCTCAGCGGGCTTAATACATATACGTGAGTGCATACTCACATAATCGCAGATATGCGGGAAGAACACAAGAGCCTCATGTCACAGGCGGGACACCGGCTATTTGTTCGGCGTTCACGCCGGCGCGTATCGTGCGGGCGTTTCCATTGAAGACATGTTGAAAGCTTGAACTCCAAGAGCGACCAAACGGCCATATGCGGTCTCAGCACATGGAGCAGCCGATCCGCTCATTTCCTCCCCGATTCGATCGTCTTCTTCTCCTTGGCAGCGGCATAGTAACGATTCGGAAGGTTCCATTCGGTGAGTCGCATCTGCTCCGCGAACGCCGCAAAACCAGTCAGGATCCCCTTGCGAATAGTGTACCCTGTCGAGAGAGGCCGCTTCGAGGAGCTGCGGCCGGGCTACTTTGCCAGCACAATCTTCTTGCCGTCGAAGGAAACTGCCTGACTGCCCACGACCACCTTGTCGCCCTAGGCCTGGGGCTTGGGCGGTTCGGTGTTACCGGGGAACAGAAAGCTGATGTGACTCGACATGGAGCCGGTGCCATCGCCCTCGACGAAGAACCCGCCGTCGCCGAATCCCTGGGTGAGGTTGATCTTCATGCAGCGTTCGTTCTGTTCGAGGAGCGGCTTGATCTTGGACATATCGACACCGGGGTCATTCATGACGGCCAGCAAGGCCATCGCGCCTCCGCCGACGATCATGCCCCAATGGTTGGAGCCGGGGTGCTGGCGCTGGCCGATGGCGAGTTCGGGCAGGCTCGCGTCCTTGCCGGCACGCTGGACCTGAAACGATGTCTGGTACTGCCACGACGCCGCCATGGACGATGCCGGCGAAACCAGCAGCACCCGGCAGAACAACGACATCAGCGCCAACAGCAAACTGCGTCCGACCATCTGAGAACCTCTCTTGAGTGCGACTACCAAGCACCGGTCGTCAATCGTGAATCATCTACCGTTTGCATTCCCGACGGGCATCTCCGTAAACGGCAACTTCTGAGTGTAGACCTTCAAGTTGCGGTACACGACGGCCGTGTGGACCATGCAGCGGATGGCGATGTGGCCGTAGTTGAGGATGCAGCCGGCGTTGGTGCGGGAGTTGTCGTCGAAATCCAGCAGGATCTTCCCATCAATCGCGCCGCGGATCTTGCCTTCGATCTGCACGATCTGCAGCTTGTGCCACTGATTGATCGTGAACGGTTTGGGGGCGCTGCCAAAGCCGATGCGGTAGGCAAAGGGGTTCTTGCGGCTGAACGCGGTGCCGGTGTCGTTACGCACGTCATTCATTTCGCGGTAGAACTCCCAGTGGTAGTTGCGGACGTTCTCTTCATGGACGGTCTGCATGACGCCGGATTTCTTCTTGGGATAGTCGGCCATGAAATCCTCGCGGGTCATCCCCGACGCCTGGATCATGAGCAGGCTCAGGCCGTTGGGCTTGAGGGACTTCCACTCGAACTCGACGTAGATGTTCCCCTCGAAGGTCTTGTTGCTCCAGATGTAGACCTGCTTGGGAAATGCCTCGCGCGTGCCGTAGGGAATGTTCGGGGTCTCGATCAGCAGTCCTTCGGGATGGCCAGCGGGTTTGACGGAATCGACCTGGCCCTGGATGTAGAACTCCTTGATCTGCTCAGCCGCATTCTGGAAATCGATATCGAATTGCTTGTTCCAATCCGCACCCGGCTTGAAGGTGAAATCCTCCAGGTCGGTGCCTTCGAAGCGATGCTTGAGTTCCTTCTCGATCTGCTCGTCGAAATCGGGCGTGCCGTCGCGGTAGGTCTTGTAGATTTCAGCGCCGCTGAGAGCCGAATTGTAGAACTCGATCGTCCCGTGACAGAGGGCGGGACAGCCGGCATAGAGCGCCTCGCCGCAACGGTCGCGATGGAAGTCCTTGTTGAAGTTGTCGCTCTTGCCGATGAGGATGCCGTTGACGAACAGGGAGGCGCTCTTGGCGGCATCGTCCCAGGTGACGGCGAGCTGATACCAGCGGTGTTTCTGGAAGTAGTTGAACGGCACGGCCTGGACCCAGGCTTTTTGCGGCGGCTCGAAGCCCTTGAGGCTGGGATAGATCGTGCCCTTGAAGAACTTGGCGCGAAATTCGTTGAAGCGGTTCCACTCGAAGCTGAAGTTCGCCTCGGCGATGTTGCGCGGGATTTCGTGATCGCTGAGGAACGGATAGCTGGCGAAATGCTCGTTGTCGATCTTCATGTGGGGCGCCAGGAAACTGGCGGCCAGGTCTTCAAGCGCAAAGAACCAGAGCACCAGCGTTCCCTTGGGCTCATTGAGGCTGTGGCCGCCCATCAGCTTGATGACGGTGTGGATGCTCGTGGGGTTGATTCCCTTGCGGCCTTTGAGTTCCAGAATACGCGCAGGCCCTTTGACGAGTTCGCCCGTCGCCAGCGCGGAGGCGTCGGCGAGATAGCGGTGTTTGGGCGGGATCGGCTCGGCTCCATGCGCGACTGTCGAGGCGGGGGCCGAAACGGCGGCTGCAGCGGTGGAGGTTTTAACGAACTGACGGCGCGTGAGCGATGTGTGAGGATTCATGGTTTGTCTTTCTGCATGTCGATCATCTTCATAACGGAATCCTTCATTGGGGAGACAATGCGATGTCGATCGGCGCGGTGGCGTCGATCTTGAGCCATACGATGAACTCGGTGCCTTCGAGAGTTCGCCGGTGGCCACTCCGTTCACTTTCGTCCGACATATGTACCACCGCCGGCGCTGCCGGTTTTGTTTAGGCCTCCGCGAGTCTCATCCACCGAACTGTCGCCGGCGATGCCGCAGACGGACATTGAGGACTCCGCATTGACGAACGCATTCGGTTTTGAGCCGTCGGGCAGATCCTTGCCTCGGTTACGGTAGATGTAGCCGCCGAGACTTTCCGCCTTGCCGCCGTCGGTGACTTCCACAATCCGGCCGGCTTTCCCGGTTTTCAGGCCGAGTACCCAGAACAACCCGCCATCGCAATTGACATGCGTGCCCGCGTTCTCCGGGTTCAATTGCCGGGCGTACACGATGGAATTGCTGAAGTCGCACGGCGCGGCACACACGTCGTCAAGAAACAGCTTCGCGCCTTTGACGGTGGTTTTGTAGAATCCGCCACGGGGAATCATGGTCTTGAGCTGATTCTCCAGCGTCATGTGCTCAAATGTGAAACTGTACTGGCCGATGATGGACCAGATGCCGTAGTCGCACCCATCCACGCGCACATGCCGAAGCAGTGCCGGCCCCGGCCGTTCTGCGCCAGTGCGATGCCCGCGTGGCCCATCTTGCCGGGGCCGCTCGAGCGAACACGCACATTCTCGATCGTGCCCTGGTTGTCGGCAAAGTACATGATGCCGATGGCGCCACGATTGCCCTCGCCAATATCGACCGCCAGATCGTGGTAGGAGTTACGAAAGCCCTGGCCGTTGTTGCCATTGCCAATCGGCTGGTCCCAGTTCTGGAGAAACGCCTTGGGGCTGTTTGTGTCCGTGAATCCCGGGCAGTTGTCTTTCAATCGGATCACCGTGCGCCCTGGACCGGAACCCTGGATGAAATACCGCTTGGGCGTTGCGGTGATTGTGTCACTGACAAGATAGGTGCCCTGCGGAAAGTAGATGGCGTGGTTCTTCTCGGCGTAGGCCTTCTTGATGGCCGCCGTGTCGTCGGTCCTGCCGTCACCGGCCGCGCCGAGCGCCTTCACGTTGACGTAACCGGAATCTTCGGGCCAGAAGATGCTGTCGGGGGCTTTCGGTTCCGCCGCAACGACTGCGCAGCACCATAACATGCCTGCGAGGATCATGGCTGTTCGGCTGCTGAGTTTCATGGTCATCCTGCTCAGGCTATTTCTTTCGCAAGTCATAACACACGAACTTCCCTGCCTCGTTTCGCTCAAAGAGTCGCCCTGCCACCACCGGGTACTCCATATTCACCTCATAACTGTTGGTGAACTCGTTCTTGTCCAGTGTTCCTGGCAACTTCTCGATCCTGTTCCCCGCGATGCTCCACAGCACCCACGATCTATTCTTGTTTGTTCAATGATAGCGGTGAGAATTCATTTTGCTTTAGCACTATTGATGGTTACTCGTTAACACGGCTTGTATTACGACACACCTGGCTCATCAGGCATCGCCATCAGCATCTGGCCGTCTGGCGATTTCGACATGTGGTCCTCCAGGATCGTGCGACCGCCCTCGTAGTTGAACTCCAACAGCGGGCAAAGTGCCTCCGCCTGCGAAGCGACGCAGTGCGGCGCGACAAGCCAGGGGCTGGTGATGTGCGGCACCATCTTGACGCCCGGGTATTGACGCACCAGATTACAGACGGCCAACCACTCGGAGATGCCGCCGCACCAGATCGGATCGGACTGCACATAGTCGACGCATTTGCGATCCAGGAACGCCTTCACGGGCCAACGCGTATACCAATGCTCGCCACCCGCAATCGTCACGCCAGTCTCTCCCTTGATCCTGGCATAGCCATCGACATGCTCGGGGCACACCGGCTCTTCGATCCAGAAAGGTTTGTACTGCGTAACGGCCCGGCAAAGCCGAACCGAGTAATCCACGTCGTCGTAACTGCGAATGCTGTGATTGTCGAACATCAGCAGGGCTTCGGGCAGTTCTTCGCGGAGCACGCGTGCCAACTCGATATTCTCCTTCAGCCCCACTTCGCCGTCTTTGGCACTTTTGGTGAAGTACCATTTCTGATGCCGGTATCCGCGGTCGTACGCCTCGCGTGCGCGGTGACGCGCGTCATCCAGTCCCTTGTCGGCTTCGCCGGGCCGCCAATAGACTGCCAGACGCTTTCGATCGGCCTGGCCGATGACCCGATAGGCCGGTTGACGGCCCAGCTTTGCCCGCAGATCCCACAAGGCGATATCGACTGTGCTGAAGGCCATGAAGATCTGGCCGGTTGCCGTGTGTCGCGCGTGGCGAGGCTTATTGGCGATAGATTCCCCCGTCAGCGGGTCGCGGCCTTCGGCGTAAAGCCTGGCCTTGCCGGGATAGACTGCCTCCCAAAGCAATTCGCCGCAAAGTGTCGTATCGAGCGGATCGCGGTCGATCAGCAGTTGTCGAATCTGCGGCAGGTGTTTTTCGAGAGCCTTGAGGTCTTGCGATGGGCTGCCGGCGAACGTTCCCGTCGTGCCGTCGCTCGCCTTGATCGCCACGCCCCTTCCAATGGCGACATCCTGAATAACGACTCGCGGCCGCGGAGCGCCTTCGGCAGCAAGCAACTCCGGCAGGCATGTCGCCCCGGCGAGGGCAAACCCAGTCGTTTTCAGGAAATGGCGTCGATTGGGCGTTGTTGACACTGTATTTCGCATATTTTGTCTCCAGTAGAACGTTACTCGGTGGAAAGAAGACGCGAACCATGTCAGGCCGACACGGACCAATGGAGCGCAGCGATGCCGGCACGACACCGAGAAAGGATTCGAGGTCATTATCGAACCTCCTTCTTGGTGGACTCCCATCCCAGCCTCGCTATCCTGATGCCCTGGAGGCTTGGCAGAAGGCTGGCCATGTACGTCTGCCCATCGCACCCGATGATCTCGGGCGCAGCCACCGGCAGGGTGCCTACGTGAAACCGGTCGTCGTTGATCCCGAAGTCCATCGGATCCTGTGAACGGTAGACCCGGCTTTGCGCGCCTTGCCCATAACTTTGCGTGCGAAACAGATAATACCAGCCGTCATGTGGGAGAACGAAAGGGCATTCTGCCGAAGTCCAACCGGTGCCGGCGGCGCCGCCATACGCTACTCGCTTGGACGCACTCCAGGTTTTCAAGTCCGGCGAGGTGCGGCAGAAGACGACGCCCTTGCCGGTGCCTTTGCCGCCTTCGGGATTGGCGCAGTAGTAGCAGTAATAGGTTTCGCCGATCTTCAGGACCATCGGATCGCGAGTGAACTCGCCAGCGCCTTCGCCAAATATAGCGGTCTTACCGTCGCTGCCGACCACACGGGTGAACGTCTTGCCGTCCTGGCTCGTCGCATGGCAGATATGATTCCAATCGCCATAGAACATGTGATAGACACCGCCATCCTTGATGACATGCGGCGACTGCACGGATTCCTCGCCGCAATTGGGGTCCGCGCGCAGGGCGATACCCATCGGTTTCCAATCCGTGTCGGTGAGTTGTTTGCCTTCCCAGCGATGGAACAGCCGGGTCCGGCCACCAACCTTGGTATTTCGGATGCAGGACCATAACTGCCAAGTGCCGTCCGCGGCCTGCCAAATGGAAAAGTCCACGGGCTGCTGCTTGGGGTCGGTTAGGTCGCCGAGGTCCGGGTTCCCGGCCACCGTCCACCAATCCCCCGTGATTCGCGGCATGAGCGAAGCGGCGGACGTTGTGTCGGGGGCAGCGGGAACGCCCACCGTCGGTTGAGTCGCTGGTCGCGTGGTATTTGCTGGCGGAGTTCCCGGTGCCGTCTGATCCGCCATCCATGTTCCCGCCACCACGTCCACATTCCATATCGGAAACCATTTCAAGAGCGGCTGGTCGTCTTTCCATTGAAGCGGTAGCCAGACATTCTTGCCGATGCCCAGCTTGGTCCGTTGCGACCACCGATCCCCGCCCCACAGCACGCAGGATCCCGCCGTTCCTCGTACCTCGAAAAGAAAGTCGGTCTGCGCGTTGAAGCAGTCCTTGGACGCGGGTTCGCACTCCACTACTTTGAACGGAGTCCACGGCCCTTCGAGTTTCTCCGCAGTGGTGTAGGACGTCGGCGATCCATTCCAAGCCGAGCCGCCGACGCCGTGACCGGAGACGAAGAGCCAGTAACGGCTTTTGAGCTTGATGATGTGGGGTGCCTCCCGCGCCACGCCGGTCAGGGGGATCTCGCAGATCGCACGGTCCACTTTCAGGTAGTCCGGCTTCAGCCGGGTGATCATGATGTTCCGGCTCGGTTTGTGTTGGTCGTGACTTGAGACCACATACGCAGTCCCGTCGTCATCCTGGAAGGCCGCGAGATCGCGGTGGTAGTCCGTGCCCGGGCTTGCTCCCGCGGGAAGCATCTCATGGTCAAGGTATTTGAAGGTGCCCGCTGGCATGTCGCTCGTGAAGAAGGAGACGCCCCCGGTGACGCGCGGCTGCCCGGGAATGGGCGGATCGTCCACCGGCAGGATGTGCTTGCCGATCATGACATACTTCTTCGTGGCCGCGTTGTAGATCACATGAAGCCGATCCGGGACGATGAGCGTCAGGTCGGTCATGTCGCGGGTGTAGATGTGGCGTTCGAATTTCCACGATGCGAGATCCCGTGAGGAGTAACAGGTGATCGTGTCCTTGCGGTTGTCGCCCGGATAGTCGGCCCAGCTGTAGAAGTAGAACGTGTCGCCAAATTTGCAGAGGTTTCCGCCCTGGCACATGATTTCCTCACCCCGGTCGTCCTTCCAGACGGTGTCGTTGTGGATCGGAGTGCTGGAATAGGCGCTGGTTACAGCGCCAAGAATCGGCCTTGTGGACGATGCGGCGTTGACTTTGGACGGCTCGACAGGTTTGGCTTCATTGCCGAACGCTAAGCGATAGAACTTCCAGTTGGATTCGCCCAAGGCTCCGAGCAGGGCCATCGTGTCATGCCCGACACCGCGCGGCGACACGAACTCATGGGCGATGCCGAGCCTGGTCATATGATCGTGGAAGTTGCGGTTGAGTTCCGCCGTGAAGTCCCGCTCCCCGACCACCACACGCACCCGCGTCTTGTCCCGCACCTGCGCTGCATTCTGCTCTACAAGCACCCACGGGCTCTGCGACTTGTAGTATTCCATGTCGCCGCCAAAGACACTTTGCAGGATGCGTTCCCGTTCGGCGGGATTGGCAGCGGCACGCGGCCCTTTGAACTCCAAATCCAGTGGACCGCCTGCGAGCATTGAAACGGCAGCGAAGAGGTCGTGATGTTTGAATCCAAGCCGCGCTGCTCCATAGCCGCCCATGCTGAATCCTTCAATGATGCGTCCCTCGCGCGTAGCGATCGTGCGGAAGGTGTTGTCCACATGAGACAGCAGTTCCACGGTAACCTTCTCCATCGGCACGCGGCCATCCTTCGAGTCACACCACATGCTGTCGGTGCATCCGTTGGGGAACACGATCAACATCGGAGGAATCTTGCCTGCACGAATGGCGCCGTCAAAGTAGGCGCTGAGCGGAGGCACACCCTTCAGGCCGCCGCCGGAACCGTGCAGCCAGTAGAGCACCGGGAAGCGTCTATCGGTTTCTTTGTCATAAACTTCCGGTGTGTAGATGTGATAGCTGACATTTGTCTTTACGGCATCGCTTTCGAACGTGCGATGCTGGACGCGTGGCGCGCTGACCGGATCCAGAAGCCATAGTCGCTTCGTCTCAAGTGCAAGTGTCTGAGCTTTGGACGCTGCGGCAGAGGCAGCGACCACCCAAGCCGAAACCAGGAGCACAACGGCCACACGCGCCAAACGCAAGTTCGTTCCTATTCTCATCATGTTCTGCCTCTTCTAATGTTCATTGCTCCGCGGGCGACTTGGTTTCCTTGAACGCGCGGGCGGGATCGTGTTTCGGATTCACGCCGGGGATTTCGGCTTTGCAGTCGCGGAGGAAGGCGTGGAGATCCACGAGCAGCGACTTCGCCTTGTCGGGCTCTTTGACGGCGAGATTGCGTTGTTCGCCGACATCGTCGCGCAGGTTGAACAGTTCGACATCGTGGCCTGAAACGTACTTGTTGTCCGCGTCATAGCGGTCGCCGAAGTATTCGATCAGTTTCCAGTCTCCGCGTCGCACCACGGCGCACGGGGTGGCGGCCCAACGCAGTTCATAGAATGGCGCATACCAGAACAGGGACCGTTCCGGCAATTCGCCGCCGCGCAGCAGCGGTAACAGGCTGAGGCCATCCATCTGGTGCCCGGTCGGCGGCGTCGCTCCGGCCACTTCCAGCAGCGTCGGCATCCAGTCCACCACATGCACGGGCGTATCGTTGGTCGTGCCGGGCTTCACCACGCCGGGCCAGCGCACCAGCAGCGGCACACGGATGCCGCCTTCGTAGAGCGAACCCTTGCCGGCGCGGAGTGGATGGTTACTGAACTCCTCGGTTTGCACCCGCAGCACAGTGTCATTCCCGGGACCCTGAGTGAAGGGCTTGATGTCATTGCTTTGATAGACGCCGCCGTTGTCGCTCAGGAAGACGACAAGGGTGTTCTGACGCAGTTGCAGTTCATCAACCCGGGCCAGCAGCCGGCCCACCGAGTTGTCCATCTGCTCCAGCGCGGCGAGATAGGTGGCGTTGTGCAGGCCCGTGGCCGGCGCGCCCCTGGCTCGATACTTGTCCACCATCCCCTGCGGCGCGAGCACCGGGCCGTGAATCGTATGATGCGCCAGATACACGAACCACGGGTTGCCGCGGTGCTGCTCGATGAACTCTACAGTGCGGTTGGTCAGCCAGTCCACTCCCTTGTCGCCCTCGGCCTGATACTTCGGGTTGGGATGCTCTGGCGCATAATCAAACCCGTAGTGCGCCGCCGCCTTTTGTTTCAGGCCAGTGTAATGGCCATCCTCGTTGGCGGTCACATGCCATTTCCCGATGCACGCCGTCGCGTAGCCGGCCGCGCGCATTCCCTTGGCGATGGTGAAGATGTCGCGGGAGATGCCAGCGGCGAAGGGTGGCTCGGCCAGCGGCGCAAACGGATAGCCATACGCCGGGATGACGTGCCACATCCGGGTGCGCGCAGTATGCTGCCCGGTCAGCAAGGCCGCTCGCGTGGGCGTGCATTGCGGCATGACATAGCCGGCGGTGAAGCGCATCCCCTCCCGCCCCAGCGCATCCAGATGCGGCGTGTTCACCAATTTGTTTCCATAGCAGGAAAGCGTCGGCCAGCCCTGATCGTCGGTGAGGATGAACAGGACGTTAGGCTTGGCCGGCGCATTCGTAGCCGCGTGGACCGCCGAGGCCAGCAGCGGCAGCAGGAACGCCAAACTGAGAGCAAACTGTTTCATGGTGTCATGGTCTCGATTACGGTTGTCTTCCTGCATCAGGATCATAGTGTCCCAGCTTATTACTGGAACACACGGCGAGCGCTGTTCCTGACATTGCAGGGACCGGAAAATCTCCACGATTGAAACGGCCGCGAACCAAGATAACACGACCCGAGAAGACGAGAAGACCGTTGTTCCACGCTCCACGGCTCGGTATTCTACGCAAACATTCCGACGACGTTTGTCGGAGGAGTTGCATCTGGAAAATCCCGGATGGACAGGAGAGCACACGGCCGCTTGATCAGTGTGATAATCGGTTTGACTATGCAACCCCAACGAACGTCAAGGATGCGACAACATGAAATCCGCGTTCTTCTCTGTCACCGCCCTGTTGCTGTTTCCGCTGGCCGCACATTCCGCAGATAACACTCGCTCTGAGGCGCTCGACCGCCAGTGGGTTGCCTTGGGCGAGACGGGAAAGT
>JANYKD010000245.1 GCA_025361735.1 Phycisphaerales bacterium | reverse complement strand
TCGGGGTTCGATTCCCCGTGGCTCCACTGAAAGCCCCTGCCTTAGAGGGGCTTTCTTGTTTCCAGCAAGGTATATTACGGCTATGGAGAAACAGACGCAGAATTACGTCGTTCGCGAACTCGACGGCGTCACTGTAGTGAGGTTCACCAACAAAAGCCTCACCGCAACGCACGACCTGGATCGCATTACCGCCGAGTTGAACGAGCTTGTCGCAGCCGGTACCCACCGGATGGTGCTCGATTTCAAACACGTCGAATACATCTCCAGCGCCGCCCTGGGCATGATGATCGCGCTGCACAAGCGTCTGAATGATCTCAAGGGGGGCCTGATCCTGTCGCATCCCGAGAACATCGCGGACCTGCTGCGCGTGTCGCGGACGGATAGATTCTTCAAGACCGCCGCCGATCCAAAGGTCGCAGTCAAGATTTTCAACGGTGAAGTTCCTTGAGCCTCAGTCCCCGTCCACTTTCTGATACTTGAACACCGCCTTGTACAACCCTGTCACTTCTTCCGACCCCAGTGTCTGCGGCCGATAGCGCTCGTTGCGCGGCTGGAGACGAAGCACGCTGGCCGCCGCCTCATCGGTTTCGAAGAACACGCGCTTGAACGTCGTGCTCCCATCGGCAAAGCGCACGAAGCAGTCATCCCCGCTCCTCGGGCTGGCGGCCGGCGAGAAGATCACGATGTCGCCCTCGCGATACTTGGGCATCATGCTGTCCCCGTACACGCGGGCCGCGAACGCGTCTGAATCGTGTACTTCCGGACAGGCCACATAGTCGTCGGCCACGCCGCGCGGATAGGACAGATCCGTGAAATCCTTCGGATAGCCGGCCGAGACCCGGTTGATCACGGGCACGGCGTTCGTGCGGATGCACTCGACATTCCCGGCCGACTTCTCCACCAGGTCCTGCAGCACCCCCGACAGGTACGCCGCATCCAGATTGACCCCCTGGCTGGCCGGCGCTTCCGGAACTTGGACGCCGTGCGATGCCAGGATCAATTTCTCGAGCGCCACCCGCACATCGGGAGGCGTCCGCATCAGGTGAGCCTGCGACAGAAGTTCACCGGCCGTAAAACCCAGCGTCTGTTCGAGCTTCCGCAGTTTCTCGTCGGATGGAGGATTTGGCACCCGGCCTGTTTCTATGAGGGAAAGATAGGGCTTGGAAATGCCCGATCGCTCCGCCAGTTCGTCCAGGGTCAGGCCGAGCTTCAGCCGCTTCTTGCGAAGTTTACTACCGAGTGATTCCATAGCGTTGACCATGGAATAATATCGTACAAACCACTAACAATCAATGCCCGCGGTGCAACGCCGTTGACGCCGGGTCTCCGACACTTTCGGCGCGAGATGGGCGGCCCAACGGGCCGCAGGAATCCAGCTCAGGGTTTGCGTACTCGCATACCCTGGGTAGTGGGCAACCGTTACATCCCGCCCTGAAGGGGCGGAGGAAATTTGGGGGCGCGTCGATCCGTGGCGATTCCTCCGCCCCTTAAGGGCGGGCAAAGAATGACTGTTCATCTCTACCCAGGGTAGAGCTTCGCTCAACCCTGGGCTGGAACCCTCCGGCCCTTCAGGCCGCAGAATCGCCACCAAAAATGTCCTGCACCAGTTGAAGCGCATAGGTTCCGGCAACCCGGGAATACCCGCGCGCCGGGTCGGCCGCATGCCCACCTTTGCCATGACACACCGGCTACTTCGCCGGCTTGGTGACTGGCTGGGTGCTGGGCGCATCTTCCAGCGGCGGCGGGACCCATCCGGGAAGAAGCGCATCCTTGAGCTTGTCGAACTCCGGTGCCCACTTCGGCCCGCCGGGTTCGCCCCATTGGATGTAGAGGCGCTTCAGGTAGGTGCGCGTCTCCTCCAGCGTCTTCTCGTCGTACTCGGGGGCCTTCTGCTCGACGAGCTTGACGTCGCACCACATCAGCTTGAGAGTGGCACCCCAGTAGGAGTCGTTCCACTTCACAACCTGATCGGCACCCTCTCCCTTGATATCGCGCGGCGTACCCAGCGTCTTGGACGACAGGAGATCCGCCAGCACCGGCCGGGCCTTGAGGTAGTTACCCAATTCGTACTGGATGTATCCGACGTTGAGTTTGGCGGTCGCCAGGGCTTGACGCTCCTTGGGAGTCGCCGCTTCGGGCAGTTGAACGCTGGCGTTGGGCTCAAAGAAAGCCAGTGCGCTTTCCAGGAGTTTAACCCGCTTGGGATCCGCTTTGTCGAGCAATTCGGCCGCCGCAAGATCGGCACTGACCTTGAACTCCTTGTACTGGGGCAGGAGCGCCCGCAGCTTCTCGTTCTTGCTCTGGGCAACGCGCTCGACCAGGAAGCCTGAGACTTGCGCCCGGTTGGCGGCCAGCGAGGCGGCTTCGGTCATGTCCTTGTTGCGAATCGCCTGCTGGAACTCCTTGCCAAGCGTGTCGAGCATGGAAACGATCACGTCAATGCCGCGATCACCGGATGTCTCGATGAACTTCTGGAGGTCGGTCAGCGCCTCGGAAGCACGGCCGAGCGACATCAGGAATGTCACCCGCAGAAAACGGACTTCGCCCAACAGCGAATCCGCGTTGGGCATGCCTTCGACGTCTTGCTCGAAGTTGGCGAGCAGGCTCAGAGCCTGTTCCATGCCGGCTTTGCGTCCAGCGCCGTCGTAGTGCTTGGCGAGGTTGGCCAGCAGCAGGTTGGTCTGGACTTTGTGGACGCGGAGGATCTTCGCCTTGTCGGCGTCGGCACCCGGCATCTCTTTGGCAACCAGGGCATTGAGCTCCGTCGCGAGCGCCTGCATGCGAGAGATCCAGGCCGGTTCATCCTTGGACTTGGTATCGAGGTCGATGAGCTGGTCGAATGCCATCATCTCGTTGAACCTGGCGTAGATGGCCCGCTTGTCGTCATTGTTCACGGCGGCACAGAGCGCCGCGGCCTTCCTGGCCTGGGCGATCATGGTCTGGCGTTTGGCGTTATCGAAATCGGCTTGCATGGCGGCCAGGTTGCGACGGAGCATGAACTGGGCGTATTCGAGGTTGAACTCCCGGCGATTGAAGGGAGGCGCCGTGGCGACCTCGAGAAAGCGCGTGTAGATTTCTTCTGTCGAGTGGGCCGCAGCCGTGGCCGGCTCGCGTTTGAGCTTGGCGGCCAGCGACATGGCATTCTCGAACGCGGCAGACAGGTGCTGTGAACGTGGATACTGCTTGACGAAGTCGAGAAACGTATTGGCAGCCTCGGTGGGCTTTTCGAGTTTGAGCTGGAAATATGCCAGCAGCAGCATGCTGTTCTCGACGTCCTCGGCGGTGACGCCTTCCTTGCCGGAACGGGCGATGAGTTCGCGGGCCGACGACGCGGCCAGTTCCACCGCGTGTTTGTCGATCTGCTGGCCCTCGGGCTTGGTCAATTCGTCGTTGCCGCGTGAAGCCAAGGCATGCAGCAACAGGTTGTTCAGGGCCTTGACATCGGGATTGTCGGGAAGCTTGGCCATCATCTGCTCGTTGATGATGCTGCTCAGGTCAGGCCGGCTCTTGGCGAGTTTGTCGAGGGCGGCGATGGCATCGGTGTTGGCCTTCTCCCTGGCCGGGCCGGCGGACCGGTCGGCCTCGTAGGAGAGGATGCGATACTCGAGCATGTCAATGGCGGCTTCGACGCCCTTGGTGGTCTCGTCGGCGGTCTTGGCGTCGCCCTGGGCCGGATTGCCCTTCAGCCAGGCCTCCACGGCCGCCTTGCCCTTGCGAGCCTCGGCGGGCTTGCCATCAAAGAGATCGGTGACCGCCGTGAAATAGACGGCCTCGAATTTCTGAGCCCAAGTGGCCTTTGGGCTCTTGAGCACTTCTTCGAACTTCTTTTTGGCCTGTCCGATGGATTCCGGACCGGCGACCATGAACAGCTTGCCCAGCCCGACCCGGCACTGGTCCTCGATTTCAAAGCTCGGGTCCTCGTATTCGGTGAGGATCTCGATACCCGCCTTGGCCACATCCACGCGCTTGGCGTCGGACTTGTCCATCGAGAGCGCGACTGTGTAGAGGTTGAACGCCCGGCTGAATCTGGCGACGCCGATGAGATTCTCGAGTTTTTCCCACTGCGGACCGATCGTCGCCTGGTTGGCCGCGGTCATCCTGTTCTCGAGGTCCTTGGCCTGTTTCGTGGCAATGTCGATGGCGGCGATGTAGACCTTGTCCACGGCCTCGGCAACGGGACGCACCTGGGCCTGCGTCCTGGGATTGGTGGGCCAGTATTCCATGACGTTCAGCGCCCGCTTGGTGCCGTAATCGACGAGTTGCTTGTTGAGCCCGAGGAGTTTGGTAGGATCCTTGACGATCTTGAGGACATTGTCCACGCCGACGGAGATGTCCCTGATGATCTGGCCTTTCTGCCGGGGGGTCAGCTTCGGATCATCCAGCTTCTTGAACGCGGAAATGGCGTTGATCTGGGCGCGTTCTTCCGACGACAGCTTGCGCTTGTCGAAAAGGTAGTCGCGCAGTGTCCCCATCTCGCGGCCGGCAATCTCCATGAGAACGCGGTCCTCGTCAGTGAGCATCACCGGCAGGCCGAACTTGGGATCGGCAACCGGGACCGGTGCGGGCGTGGCCGCGGGAGCCGCCTTGGGCGTGGCGGCCGGGGTGGCGGCCGGCCGGGGGGTGACCGCGGGCACCGGCCTGGGAGCGGCCGCTGGGGCAGCTTTGGGTCTGCCCGGATCAGCCGCCGATGCGGTCAAGGTCAGGGAAACGACGGCGACTGCCGCGGCCAAAGCCGACTGCTTGAATAGGTTGTTGTTCATGGCTGTTGCTCGGATTCAAAATCAGTGCGCCTCCGAGAAGGCGATCTTCGTGAACTCCGCCTCCATGGCGGCGGTGTAGACGTCGACCAGGTGCTTGTACTTGGTCTGCCGGCCGGGATTGATTACGACGAGCACCTTGTCCTTGGGCGTGTTGGCGCTGTTGAGATCGTTGCGCATCTTCGTGAGCTGCTGGATAAGCTGCTCACGATTGTTCTGCACCATCACGCGGCCGGCTTGCGCCGCCCACATGTCCTGGCTCAACCCGTCGGCGCCGGGCCGCGTAAAGCTGTCCACCCTGATCTCGAGCTGCTGGTCCTCGAAGGGCTTCTTTTCAGTGACCACACCAGTGATGCCCTTGTTCGTGAGCGGGATGTTGCTCTGCAGGTAGTGCATGCCGGCGGTGAATGTGCCGGTGAGCATCAGGAAGATCAGGATGACCATCACGATGTCCACCAGCGGGGTCATGTTGGGTCCGGAATCGTAGTGGACCTTCTGAGCGGATTTCATTTTCATAATTGGTACTCCTTGTGGTCTGCCATGGGTTGCCTTCCGTAGGGTCCGCTTCAGCGGACGCGGTTAAAACGTCCAGCCGCGTCCGCTGAAGCGCTTATCTTTCCCCACATCGTACTGACATAGCGATTTCATATCCATCAACAAGAATCATCAATTTCTGCCATCCTCTCCAGAGCGTCAGCCATCCGGGATGACC
>JANYKD010000215.1 GCA_025361735.1 Phycisphaerales bacterium | reverse complement strand
CATCGAGCGCAATATCGTCGGCGTAGCGCACGGAGAACGTCAGCGTGTGAGCATCCGGAGAGAGCGTGAACAGGCCAACCGTGGCCGTCGGTGGGCCGGCCTCGGGCACCACCGTGGGGCGATAGTTGGCGACGATCGGCCCGGTCTGCGCGAATGTGGTCGCGAGATCGGCCTGCAAAGGCTGGCCAACCGGGACTCCCGTGGGAACGCCTTTGTAGAGCACGCTCGGGTTGGAGAAATATGGGATCGTGGTGCCTGGGTCATAGGCCATGATGTCGTGGTAGACGACGCTGTCATTGCCCGTGAAGCGGTAGCCGTAGGCATACGGGAAGATCGGGGCATCGCCGCCGGCCGCGGTCTCGCGGTCGTGGTCGCCACCGAGGTTGTGGCCGGTCTCGTGGGCCAGCGTGTAATCAGGCGCCCCGGCGAATGCCGCGCCGACGACAGAGAAAGCCTGGGCGTCGTTGTTGGGATAATTCTGGTTCAGCAGGACGTCGCCGAGTCCGGTGGTGTCCGCGTTACCGGGGGCGATGACAATGTTCGTGAACAGCGAGACGAGGTCGGCACCGTAAGTATCGCGGAGGGTCTGAACGGAATCCATGTAGCCATCGCTGGGTCCCTCGAGGCGGGCGAGGTCGGTCTGAATGCTCCCGCTCTCCGTGTAGTTCACCAGCTCGGTGTGAACCAGGCGCATGGTGAGATTGATCTGGCTGTTGGCGTAGGCCTGGTTGGTGTCGGACACGGCCTGCTGGATGTTACTGACAATGGCGGCATCACCACCGGCCGTGGCGCGTGCGGCGGGCGTGTATACGACCAGCAGGTCGATGACACTGGTCGCGCCTCCGGAAAGCAGTTGGAGGTCTTCGAGGGCTTCGATGAGGATGGTGGACTTCCGGCGTGTCAGTTTCACGGTGATCCTCCAGAATTGGCGCCGTGCGTATTATAGCACGTTACTTGCCCGATTTGTCAGCTTCTTTGCGATACTGCTCGAAGGCCAACTCGACTGCTTTGGCGGCCGTCGGATCCTTCTT
The DNA here is from genome assembly GCA_025361735.1 of Phycisphaerales bacterium. GTDB lineage: Bacteria > Planctomycetota > Phycisphaerae > Tepidisphaerales > Tepidisphaeraceae > JANYKD01. The sequence goes on along the minus strand of JANYKD010000215.1, from coordinate 9,267 downwards.
GATCGAGTGGTTGGTGAGTTCGTCGTATATCGATGAAACCCGGCCGGCTTCGTCGCCAACCACCTTGATGCACGCCGTCGACGCTTCCGTGCCGGCCTGGCGCGCCATCTTCTCGGCGGCCGCATCCACATCGCCGCCGCGCAGGTCGTAGGTGCGGCCAATGAAGCCATTCAGCACCTTGCGCATGGCATCATCACTCTTCCCGTACACGCGCTCGACGATGACGCGATGCCCCTCCTCGTGAGACTTGAGTTCCGGCTTGCCCCCCTTGGGCAGCCAGATGACGATCGCGGCCGTCATTTTCGCATGCACCGCGGTGATGCGAAGTTGCGCTTTGCCCAAGCCGGCAATGGGGCCGTCCTGCACAATGCTGTATTCCGTCTCGACATCGCATTGATAGTCCGACACGCAGCACGCGGCCTCGGGCGGCGAGAGCGGCGGTGGCGGATTTAGCGGCTTGGCCGGGTCGAAAATCCTCGTCTCGACCGTTGGCTGTTCGCGTTTGAAGTCCAGTTTCTCGGCCGCCCAGACCGTTGAGCAGGCCGCGAAACCCAACACCACTGCCACCAGAGTTGCGTAGCGCATGCCCGCTTCCTTTCGATCGATCGCTGCATTCCTACCACGGTGACGGTGGTAAGGCAAAGAGCGGGCGGGTCAAACCAGCACAGGCAGTTTCCAGCTTACCTTCGTTGGGCGGTAGGCGCTGACGATTGGGGCGGTGTAGGTGATGACACGGGCGGCGTCGGCCTGACCGTCTTTGCCGATGGGAACGCCCAGGTACAGGATGTCCGGATTCGAGTAATAGGGGATGGTGATTCCCGGATCGTAGGCCATGATGTCGTGATAGACCGTGCCCTTGGCCGTGAAGCGGTAGCCGTGGGAATCGGGGGCAATCGAAACGCCCGTGTCGTTGGCGAGGTCGTGACTGGCGCCGAAATTGTGCCCAAGTTCGTGCGCCAGCGTGTAGTACGGGCCAGCGGCCTCGTCGGTGAGGACGACGGAGAATCCGTGATCGGGATTAGTGGCGGAAGCGGCGCTGGTCATCTGGAAAGCAAGCCCGGCAAGATCGCCGCTGCCGACAAACAGAGTGACCAGATCGGCGCCATATTTCTCGCGAAGGGGAAAAGCCTCATCGAGCTTGCCGTCGCCATTGGTTTTGAGATTATTCAGATCCGCGGCAAAATCACCTGTTTCGGTGTACTTGACCGCGTCGACGTGGACCGGGCGAATGGTGACGGGGATGCGGCTGTTGAGCAACGCTTTGTTTGTATCGCTCACAGCCTGAACGATGGTGTTGTGCAGGGCGCTGGATCCGCCCATGTCGGCGATCGCTCCAGGCGTGTAGAGGATCAGCAGATCGACGACGTACTGGCTGGTGATGATGGCCGGAAGAACGGGAGATGACGTGGAGCGGAAATTGGCGTTACCAACGAAAGTGGCAGTGAGTTTGTGCTGGCCGGTGATGAGTTCGGTGGTTGCGAACGTGGCTTTGCCATGGACCAGTGGAACCTTGGCGAGGGTCTTGGCGCCGTCGCGAAAGACAATAGAGCCCGTGGCGATGAACGGGCTGCGAACCGGTGTGGAAAGGGAGGCCGTGAGCGTGAGGGTCTGCCCGGGTTTCAAATAGCCGACGGAAGCCGCGAGTGTGACGGGCGCTGGAAGATAGACGGTCCGCGAAAGCGACCCGGAAACGGCGGCGAAGAAATTGGCATCGCCGGTGTAGCTGGCGGAAAAGTTGTGCTTGAGTGAAGACACCTGGCGGAGAGAGAACGCGGCCCGGCCGCTCGCCAGAGGAAGCGTGGCCAGCGTTATGGCACCATCTTTGAACGTGACATTCCCCGACGGCGGGACCGAGCCGGCGAAGGGAACTTTCGCGATCAGCGTGTAGGCCGACGTCGTTGCACTGTCAACAAGCACCAGCAGCGCGTGAGCGCGATTGACAGTGATGACGTGAGTGGTGGATGCCGTCGGCGCAAAGGGGTCTTGCGGATCGAGCGAGACCGTGAGCGCCTGGTTGCCGAGCCGGGGAATGGCGACACTGAAGATCGCCCGCCCAAGGCTGTTCAGCGGAAGAGTGGCCAGCGTGATGTCGCCATTCTTGACGCTGGCGTTGCCCTGGGGAGTGCCAAAGGAACAGGAGGCCGTGGCCGTGAATTGCAGAGCCTTTCCGAAGTCAACGGATGTAGGAATGGTGGAGATCGTGATGAAGGTCGGAACGGGATCCACGATGACGGTGAGCGGATCGGACAGGCTCGGCAGTCGCGTGAAATCACCCGTGAACTGCGCAGTGAGAATATGCGTGCCGGTGCCGAGCGAAGCATCAGAAATCTCGGCGTGGGCCGTTGCGTCGAGCCGGAAGGCGCTCAGGATCGTTCTGCCTTCCATGAGGAACACCGTGCCGGAAGTGATTGGATCATCACAGGCGACGGAGGTGGAGAACGTGATCGCCGTGCTGTATGTGGAGTGGACGGTGGTGGCGGCAAGAGTGGTCGTGGTCGCAAGCCGGGAGTCCGAGAGGAGCCAGCGCGGCTCGAGAACCTCAATGCAATGGCAATGGCGAACGATCGCGCGCACGAATTCTCCCGTATAGACAGAGTGGCCACCGCTGGCCGGAGGTTACAGAGATTAACGAAGGGAGGGGGATTTGCAATTTGCATTGCCGAATCGCGGAGGCGTCGACATCACTAGAACTCCGGGAGGGCCATGCTTCTGCACGGCCACAGCGGCGCTCCCGCGCCAACGGCCCTGTGACACAAACCACAAGAATGGTCGCAGCCGGCAAAGACTTCTTAAACACGAAGTCACGAAGCGGTATCTGGTAATGGGCCAGCCATCGTTCCAGGCGCGACCGGCCGGATCACAATAGACTCAGGCATCATCTTCATCGCAATATCGGTCGCCTGTACCATGCACCGCTTCGTGTCTTCGTGGCTTCGTGTTTAATCTTGTTTGTTTGCGGCAATGCCGCGCTGGGTTCTTCGTCGGCGTCGATGGCACACCGACAAACGAACCGGTAAATTACTCAGCCACGTTTCTAACGGAAAGCGAAACATAAAACATGAACCGACTAACGATCCTTGTCCTTGTTGTGCTCGCCGGTGGACTTGCTGTCCACCGTCAGACGGCGATCGCCGGAGAAACCGCCGCCGCCACGCCTGCTCTTGACTGCCTGTCCAAATTCACCGCCGCCGATGTGCCGGCGACCGGCCCGTCGGAAATCCCGGCCGAACCTTCGCTTGAGCAACTGGTAAAAACCAACACAGTGCCGGCCAACCTGCCCGGCAAAGGGCTCGCCCAGCACCCGATGCTCTACATCGGTGAGGGGTACAACGCGATGCTCCTGGTCAACAATGGCAAGGTCATCTGGACCTATTCCACCGGCAAGGGCTGGGAATTCGACGACATCTGGCTGCTCAGCAATGGCAACATTCTGTTCTCGCGCATGCAGTACGCCGAGGAAATCACGCCGCAGAAGAAGGTGGTATGGCATTTCGACGCCCCCAAGGGCGCCGAGATCCACACCGTGCAACCGCTCGGGCTCGACAAGGTCGTCTTCATGATCAACACCCTGCCCAAGCCCAAGGTCATGGTTGTCAACATCAGGACCGGCGCTACTGAAATCGAACATGAAATGGACTCACCAAATCCGGACGGCAAGCACAGCGGCGTGCATGGCCAGACTCGCCGCATGCGGGTCACCGCAAGCGGCACATATCTCATCCCCTGGCTGGGCCTGGGTAAGGTCGTCGAATACGACAAGGACTTCAAAGAGCTCTGGTCCTACGCCATCCCGTCCCCCTGGGCGGCCATCCGCCTGCACAGCGGCAACACCCTGATCACCGACGAAAAAGACAAACTCGCCCGCGAGGTGAATCCCAAGGGCGAGACGGTCTGGGAATTCAAACTCTCCGAACTGCCCCCCGAGATCCCATTCATCGACTCGCAGACTTGTGTCCGCCTGGCCAATGGCAACACCATCTTCTGTTCACGCGGCAGCGGCGGCAAAGGCTGCCAGCTTGTCGAAATCACCCCCGACAAAAAGCTTGTCTGGGCCTTGCACGACTGGAAGAACCTCGGCCCCGCCACGGCCGTTCAAATACTGGACGACCCCGGCATCCCCGAAAAGCCCGGCGATCTCCAGCGATAAACGTGTTGTCACGAAACAGTGGGGCCAGCGTCCCGCTGGCCTTCCTGAAGCGCAAACCGTCCGGTATTCCCGGCCAGCGAGGACGCTGACCCCAATTTTGCCACCGACCTCCCACTACCTCAGTTCGCGACCTGGATCGTCACCGGACCCAGAAGCCCCGACGGCAACAGCGGCGAATCCTTCTTGAACGGATTCCACGTCGTCGAAGTGAATCGATTCGCCTCCGGCAGCGACTGGTCCCCGATCAACCGGTTCGGCCAGAGATTCACGACGCGGAGTTCCAGGGAATTCTCCCCCTGCTTGAGCGCATCAGTGATCTCAACACGATAGGGCGGCTTCCAGAGAATGCCGAGATCCTTGCCATTGACTTTGACCTGCGCCATCACCTCGACCCGGCCGAGATCGAGATGGATTCGCTGATCCCTGGCTCCAGCACCAGTGAAAGTCTTGCTATATATGGCCGTCCCCGAATAGTGACGGATGCCCACCTCCGGACGCCGGGTCCAATCGGTAAGCGATTCAAAAACGACCGACTCCGGGCCGCCCCATCTCGGCGCAAACCCGACCCTCCACGGGCCGGTCAGTTCCTGGACTTGTTTGAACTCGGGGAAATTCCGGCCGGTGGCCTGCTTCACATCGGTCGATTTGCGAAAGATGACAAACAGCGATCCGCTCGGTTCGAATTCGAGAGGAACCACAATCCGCCCTGCGCTTTGCGTGAACGCGGCCGCCGATCGCCTTTCGCCGGTGACGGGATCCCAGATTTCGGGAAGTTTGCCCGAAACACGGAACGTGCAGTTGGTGGTCACCGTGGCGGGTTGACCATTGGAGACGAAGTAAATGTCGGCATCCCCATCGCGCCGATGGATGTAGCGGAGCGACCTCTCGGATTCAAAATCGGGCGGCACACCGCCTTTGGCAAGCAGTTCGGTGAGCACCCGGTAGTCAGGATAGATGTCGGCCGGCATAACCGCCTTGCTGGGAAAGCCCCACGGCCCCATGCCGACCGGACCGAGTTCCATGGCCGGGCGCCACGCGTCCGCACGCGCCGTTGCCGATTCCCACGTCGCATCGGTGGGCACGTCAAGCGTCGTCCCATCGGCAAAGCGTATGGAGATGCTACCAACAAGCCCGGCCGGATTGGGCGCATCGCCATCGTTTACCGCGACAACCTCCAGCCTGTTCCCACCCGGCTTGAGCAGCGAAGCGATATCCCGCTCGACAATTTCGTGGAAGTTGTCCCCCGAGCCCGCAGGCTGGCCATTCACAGACAACTCAAAAGAGTTGTCGGCCGTCATGGCAACGCGTGCCGATTCGATGCGTTTGACGGCGTCGATGTCAATGACTCGGCGGAAGTACCGCGTGCCGACCGGCGCCAGAACCGCCGGATTGCCCTCCTTGTGCCAGATCCATTTGGCCTTGCTCAACGTGGTTTTCGGGTCGGCCGCAGCGGACGCCTTTTCTACAAATGCTTGCGAGGCGACCACCCGACCCTTGCCACATTCACGCGTAACGATGCCCCCGGGTGCCTCGCCATTGCCCCAGAGTTCATCGGCCAGTTGCGTCACTTCCTCATCACACCTCGGATAACCCGCCAGGCTCGGCGACTTGATCGGCCGCGGGCCGACCACCGTTGCTCCGGTCACAACCAGATCGCGGATCTTGCGGAGAACCGCCGGCGTCATCGTCTGAAACTTCGGCAGGACGAGAATGCGATAGCTCATGCCATCCGGCAGCACCAGCCGGCCATCTTTGACGCTCACCCGCGTGAGCAGCGCCTCTGGCGTCAGCGAATCAAAGCTGTACCCGAGCCGCTCCGGCGGCGTGCCGCGTACGGCCGATGGCGGCTGTCGGAACACGTGCGGCGAAGCTTCGGGGTTGAGATACGCGATGTCGGCCACGAACAGCCCTTGTTGCAGCAGGAACTGGCAGCGTGTGAGGTACTGGATCCACGCGGTGGACTGCTCCCACCACGTTTGCGTCCTTTCGTAGTGAATGCCATAGGGCCCCATGGTCATACCGGGGAAGCGGTCGAGCCACGGCTGGTGGGCATAGCGGTGAAACACGAACCGATTGATGCCCTCGCAGAACGCCCAGTCTCCCAGGGCCTTCAGCGTTGCCGGATGCGCCAGCCAGCGCTCGCCGCTGCCGGATGTGTACGCTTCGGCCTGGATGATCGACTTGCCGTACGTGTGCCCGATGGACGACGCCTCGGCGCAACTGAACCACGTGCTGAACGTGTCGCGCCAGAACTCACCCATCGGCACATCGGCCCGCGAACCGTAGGTCATGTCGTCACACGGCGTGCCGTCGTATGGCTCGATGGAGAGCCGCATCCCGCGCTGCCGGGCCAGTTCGGCCAGATAGCCGGAGTGGTTCTCGGTGATCAGCTCAAGCACCGTCTGTCGGACATCCCAGAGAAAGCGTTCGGAGATTTCCAGGCTGTCGATCACCCGCCCGGTCATCACCGGGAGAAATCGCAGCGGCGAATAGCCGCGGCGCTTCTGGAACTCCTCGGGAAATCGCGCCGTCCAATTCTGCGGCCCCATTTCCCAACTGTCGATGTGCAGCGACACCAGCGATTTGCCCGTGAGCGGACCCAGTTCGCTCGTAAGCTGCCCGAGGAAATCATCGAAATGTGCCTTCAGGGCGGCGTTGTCGAGCTTGTCGCACTCCAGCCCCACACCCGGCTGCGGCGCCGGCCGCGTATTGGCGCCGGTGCTGGTGTGCCCGAATCGCAGAATCGTCCAGTTCCCGGCCGGCACATCCCACGTCAACCGCCCCTTCGCGTCGAGTCTTCCGGCCAGATCAACGATCAGCTTCGATGAGACCACCTGCTCGGGCAAGAGCGCAGCATACTTCGCCGCCATCGGCAGAAGCTGTTTAACGCCGCGCTCTGAAGAGAAGTGCCCGCGCTGGTACAGAGCCTTCTCTTGAATATCCTCGACGCGATACGCCTGCGCCGGCGTTGGAAACGCCTGCACGGCCACATCGCGATAGAAGCCGGCAATGGTCGGCGGCTGCGGCAAAACCGCGTCGACATTCCGTGGACCATCCACGATCGTCTCACTGTACACCAGCTTCTGCATCGACTGCTCGGGCTTCACCCACGGCCCGCCGCTGCCCGTCCAGCCGGGACTTGCGGGCATGGTGATCTCCAGGCCCAGCCGGGCGGCCTCCGCGTTGGCGTGCTTGAAGAGTTCACGCCACGGCGGGCTCATGAATTTGACCGGACCCTTGGGGATCCCCACGTCAACTTCCATGAAGAGCACGCCGCCCAGCCCCACACGTTTGATCGCCTCCAGATCGGCCGTGATCCCCTCGCGATTGAAGTTGCCATCCATCACAAACCAGTACGTCTGCGGCCTCGCCGCATCGGGCGGATGGGCAAATCCCTGCTCGAGATCGGCCGCCGCCACACTGAGGCCGCAAAGCAACAGGACCATCATCGCAATCGCTCGTTTACACATTTGTCTCCCTTCACGTCACAACACCTGTCCGTCGTTTCCCTCCGTGCCTCAATGCCTTCATGCCTCCGTGACCCGCATTCCCCTACTTAAACGCCCCCGCCACCTTGGGCAGCATGTCGCTCACCATGATATGCTGAGGACATTGCTCTTCGCAGGTCCCGCAGTCGATGCAGGCCGACGCTCGCTGCCCTTCCGGCAACATCATGTAGAGGTTGCGACACAGCCCGACGCTGTTGCCCTGAAAGACCGAAACGTTGTTGTAGAGCTCGAAATTGACCGGGATATCGACGCCGTGCGGGCAGGGCATGCAATAGCCGCAGCGCGTGCACGGTATCGGGGACAGTCGCTCGTATTCCCGCTGGGCGCGAGCAACAACGTCGAGCACTTGCGGTCTCATGGAGCCGACGCCGCAACGTCCCGCGCTGGCGATGTTCTGCCGCACCTGCTCGAGCGTGCTCATGCCACTGAGGACCAGCGACACTTCCGGTTTGTTCCAGAGCCACTGCAAAGCCGTGTCCACCGGATCGCACTGCGGGCTCACGCTGTCCCAGATCTTGCGGATCGGCGCCGGCGGATTGGCCAGCGTGCCCCCGAACAGAGGCTCCATGACGATCACGCCCAGGCCCTTGCCCGCGGCGTATTGAACCCCCGCCGTTCCCGCCTGCACACTTTCGTTGACATAGTTATACTGGAGCTGGCAGAACTCCCAGTCGTAGTCATCGACAACTTCCTTGAAGACCTCGAACGTGTCGTGAAACGAGAAGCCGATGTGGCCGATCCGCCCCGCGGCACGCGCCTTCTCCGCCCACTCGAGCACGCCAAGCGACTGCATCTTCCCCCAGTTCTTCTTCTGGACGCAATGCAGCAGATAGAAATCGATGTGGTCAGTCGCCAGACGCCCCAGCTGCTCGCCCAGAAACCGCTCGCAATCGTCCAACGAGTTCACGCTCCACAGCGGAAGTTTCGTGGCCACGGACACCTTCTCGCGATATCCCCCGGCCAGCGCCTTGCCCACCACCGTCTCGCTGTTGCCGCCGTGATAGACGTACGCGGTATCAACATAGTTCACACCCTGGTCAAACGCATACCGCATCATCCCAATCGCGGCCGACTCGTCGATCTCCGATTCCTTACCCCGGATCGGAAGCCGCATGGCCCCAAACCCCAGTGCCGAGAGTCGGATACCCGTCTTACCAAGTGCTCGATATTGCATGCGTTATCGCTCATTAAAGGCCGGTGAACATACGGCAACCGCCGGCACGTGATTATACCGCCAGAGGACTCCCGGGAAACACGCAGTTCATGTGTTCCACCGCCGGAGCGTGTGCCCGTCTTTTTTGGCAAATGCTGCGAAAGCAACGTTGGTAGGGACGGCTCGCCGAGCCGTCCGTGTACGCCAAACAGCTTGCCAAAAACAGATGGGCAGACTCACGCAGGAGGCGTGCTCGAAATTCCGGGCACAGCGTCTGGACGCCAGAATCTCGTGGCATGGGCGTCTCGCCCATGGTGTCGGTACTCCGACACACTGAAGTTTGGCCCATTGCCTACGCATTTTTCGCGGTGAACAGGGCGCTGGCCACAGTAGTGGACTGTTTCTGCGGCTTTTGGTTCCAGGCGGCGTGGACGTCAACAGCGGCCGGGTTGGAGAAG
>JANYKD010000196.1 GCA_025361735.1 Phycisphaerales bacterium | reverse complement strand
CCTTTCCGTGGTTTGGGTTCTTGGCGGAACCATTCTACGGAAGGGGGCCTTAAAAAGCGCGCGATCTTGCCTAGGCTAACATGTTGGTAGATAACTGTTTACGTCAGCGGCCGGTGGCCGATGGTTTGCGGCGTAGGATGCGGTGGCCGTGAAGCCTCGTTGGCGATCTGGCCCGTTTGTTGGTCGAAACATGGCACAGTACGGGGTCGAAATCCACAAGAATCGCCGGCCTTTGGCTGATGCCCTTATGCTTTTCGGATCCGGATGGCACACTTTGACTCTGGGCGTGAAACGGCCGCATGGCTGTCGCGGTATTGATGACTGAGTCCCGTCTCACAGAGAGGCCACGCATGTCTCACACAGAAGCCCAGAACCATGCCGGCAACACCAATCTCAACCGCCGACAGTTCCTGACAACGGCCGCGATGTCCGCCGCCTGTGTCAACGTCGCTGCCGCCGCGGGTGGCGCGGAGCCGGGCACCCGGCCGATGGAGACTCCCAATATCGATCCCGGTTTCGTGGGTCCGCAGTTCTTCGACAAAGCGGAAGAGGAGGCGCTGCTGGAGGTGTTGCAATCGGCGTCGCCGTTCCGCTACTGGGGGCCGGGGCGGCCGACGAAGGTGCTGCGGTTTGAGGAGAACTTCGCGAAATACATGGGGACACGTTTTGCGCTGGGGGTTACGTCGGGGACAGCGGCGCTGGATTGCGCGATCGCGGCGCTGGGCGTGGGGCCGGGGGATGAGGTGATCGTGCCGGCGTATACCTGGTGGTCGGACTACACCTGTGTGGTCCATGCGGGGGCGCTGCCGGTGTTCGCGGATATCGACGCCAGCCTGAACCTCGATCCGAAGGACTTGGCGCGGAAGATCACGCCGCGCACCAAGGCAGTCATCGCGGTGCATCTGCTGGGCGGGCCGTGCGACATGGATGCGGTGATGGGCATCGCGCGGGAGCGGCGGATCGCAGTGGTGGAGGACTGCGCCCAGTGCGTCGGCGGATCCTATCGCGGCAAGAAACTGGGCTCGATCGGCGACGCGGGCATCTATAGCTTCCAGATCAACAAGATGATGACTTCCGGCGAAGGCGGGGCGCTGGTGAGCGGCGACCCGGTGCTGTACGAGCGGGCGGCACGATTTCACGACATGGGGATGATCAACCGGCTGTTCCTCGAGCGCACGGGCGGCCCAAGCCAAATGAAGATGTTCGCCGGCGAAAACTTCCGCATGAACGAGTTTACGGGCGCTGTACTGGGGGCACAACTGATCAAGCTCGACACCATGGTCCAGCGGATGCGGGCCAGCGCCGAGAGCATTTACGAGGGAATCCGCAATGTGGCCGGCCTGCGGCCGCGACATCGGCCCGACCCCGGCGGCGACATTGGCTTTGGCGTGTTCTTTGAAGTGAAGGACAAGGCGATGCGCGATCGCTGCATCGCCGGCCTGCGGCAGAAGAAGGTGCCGGCCGGAACGCTGGGGGGATCGGTGTTGCTGCCGCTCGATGAATCGGTCATCAACAAACGCACGCGGCATGCGGATTGGCCATCTTTCACGAGTGCGGAGGGCCGAGCGATGCAGTATGGCGCGGGCTGCTGCCGGCAGACGCTGGAGGTGTTCGATCGATTCGTGCAGGTACGCGTGGGGGCGAAGTACACCCAGCGGATCAACGAACAAATCATCAGTGCGATACGGGAGGTGGTTGGCTGAATCGTTCGCCGCCAATGCGGCCGGACCGTATCGCTGGAACATCAAACAGAAATCGGAGGATCATGTGAATCGCAGAACCTCTCTCAAGCGCGTGCCGGCCTTCACGATGCTGGCCGCGACAGCGTCGAGTTTCGCCGAAGAGGTTCCGAAAACGGCCGCACCGGCTGTGGACCTGCAACCGATCGCGCTGCTCAAACCGGAGAAGGATGGCGGGAAGTCCGTGCTGGCTTCCCTGTGGGAGAGATGCACGATTCGCAGCGTCAGCGACAAGGGGTTATCTCCGCAGATGTTGTCCAATCTGCTCTGGGCGGCGTGGGGTGTGAACCGGGAGAGCGGGCCGCGCGGGCGGATCGGGAGGACGGCCGCCTCGGCCAGCAACTCGCAGGAGATCGACCTGTATATCATCCTGCCTGAGGGCGTCTACCTCTATGAGGCCGCGGGGCATCGACTGACGCCGGTGGCGGCCGGGGATCATCGCGCGAAGGCCGGCCGCGGCCAGGTTGGCGCGATGGCCAAGGCTTCGGTGAATCTCGTATATGTCGCCGACATCGCCCGATACAGCCAGGGACAACCGCAGGAGCCGGGCTTGAAGGATCCGGAGATCCAGAAATCCTACGCCAACGTGGCCATCGGGTTGATCGCGGGAGTGTCTTTCTGTTCGCCGCGTCACAGGGTTTGGCGGCATGGTTGCACAACTGCAACAAACCGCGGCTGGCCACGGAGTTGAAACTGCGGCCGGAACAGCAGGTGCTGTACGCCCAGACCGTGGGATATCCGGCATAGCGAAGTGAGCAAAGGAGTAAGCCATGCCTCGCCAGTTAATCGGGTCGGCCGTTGTCCGGCTTCTGATCGTTGGCCTGCTGGCCACGGGATTCTCGGCGACGCTGTCCACCGGACTGGCAGCGGAGAAAGCGCCAATCAAACTGGAGCAGACGTTCTACTACAGCGGCGACATTCATGGCACGCCCTGGTCGTCCAGCGCGATTGCGGTGGATGCCGACGGCACGGTGGCGGTCGCCATCAATCGCTCGGTCGGACCGGGGAGTTTCCCGGCGTCCAACGATGACAAGGCGCTGGTGCTGCTCTACGACAAGACGGGGCAGCCCATCGGCCGGGTGGCCTCGCGCACCTCATCCATGATCGACGTCTGCTTTGGCGCGGATGGGCGGTTGTATACCGCCGAGGGGTGGTTCGCGGCCGGGACGCACATACACGACCGCCCAGGGGCCAAGGATCGGTATGTGCCCGTGCGCCACTTCAAGAGCGATGGCTCGCACGTTGACAAGGTCAGCCCCAGCGGCGTGGCCGTCGGGCGGGACTACCGAATGTATACGATCCTCCAGGGCCGGCTGCATATCCTGTCGCCGGAGGACAAGCAGATTCAGGTCATCGACCGGCCGGGGAATGGTTATGGCAAAGTGGATGTAGCGGCCGATGGAACGGTCTACAGCGGAGATCGCGTGCTGCTGGCGGACGGCACTTGGAAGCAGCTCAAATACACGGTTCGCAGCATTGCTCCGAGTGGCCGGCTGCTGGTGACGGTGGGTGGCCAGTGGGGCATCCTCGATCCCAAACACGCCGACGCCGCGAAACAGCTCGCCGATCTTCTGGAAATCAAGGTGAAGTTGCCGCCAGGTGAGTGGGGCGATCAGGCACTCGGTGCCGATGGCAATATCTACCTCGCGCCGAAGTTCGACCCGGGCCTCGCCTATGTCGTGGCCGCGCCGGATGGCAAGGTACTGCTGCGCCGCGGGGCGGACTTTGACCGGTTGACGGTCGTATTATCCCAACTACGATTGACGGCCGGTGCGCCCGCGACGTTCACGGCTGCCATCATCCGCTCGCGCGACGCCGGCTACGTTCCGGCATCCGAGCAACTCCCCGAGGACAATCGGCCGGCGCTCAAGCTCCGAGCGTTCCTCGCTCCGCTTTCTACTGATCCGTTGGCCCAGCGCACCTGGAGAGAGTGTGCGCTGACAGCTTTGCCAGCCGATGGGGGCGGCACCGAGGCCAAGACGTACACGCTCGCCGTGCCCACGGATTGCTTCGGCAGCTACGACCTGCGGCTTGCGGCGGCGCCGCCAATCCCCGGTGCCACGCCGTTGGAAGTGCAAACCGCGGTGACCATCCAGCCGCAAAACGCCCGCGCATTTCTCTCGGTGAAGACAGATCGCGACCGCACTGGGTTTGCCGCGGGTCAGCCGATCCGCCTTACGGTGGCCGTCGATGCGTCAGCTGATGTCGATCTAACTGGGGCCGCGCTGGATGTGTCCCGTGATGGCAAGACCGTCTGGTCGGCCTCGCTGGGACTGACCACGGTGAGCGCCGGGCGCAACCCCATAGCCGTGGTGATCCTGCCGGCCGAGTTGACCGCTCGGCTCCGGCCCGGTGAATACCAGGCAACTTGCGCCAAGCTGCCCGAGAAAACGGCCGGCCAAGCGGTGACCGTCGCCATCGCCGATCCCGTCCGGCTCAGCGCTTTCGAGACGGTCTTCCACCCGATCGGACCCGGCGAGTTGAAAGCCGCCGACGCCAGAGTTCACGCCGAGATGGGGGCTACGCATGTCGCCACTAATGCCGCCGTGAATTTTCGGACGTTGCAGACCTATGCCGATATGGCCGTACGCCTGGGGATGACCTACTCGATGCAGCCGCACACACACTTCGCCGCGCTCAACTCGCTTCCGCAGGAACAGGGCGCGGTCTGCCAGTGGTTTGCGCTTGTGTCCCAGCGCATGCAGACTTACCCCGGATTCCGCGGATTCAACTACCACGACCTGTGGGCGCCCTTCGGCACCTGGTGGGATCAGCCGCGAAAGAGCCTCTATCCGCCGCTGTGGGATGAGCGGGGCAAGCAGATGATCCTGCCCGAGAGCGTGCCGGCCCAGCGCCGGCAGGCGGCCCAGATCGCCTACGGTTCGTCTTATTCAGTGCCATATCTGTATCGCCAGTGGGGACCGGCCATTCATCACGCCGACCCGCGCCTGGAACGCACCACCATGCAGTGGTGGCATACCTCGCTGGCCATGGCCGACCCGGACAAGGTCGCGGCCGATCAGGATGTCATCTCCACGCAGCACATGGAGGAGCAGTACTATCATCCCGTCACCACCGCCAACCAGGTGGACTTGTGGCGTCGGCCGGGCAAGCCGTTGTATTGCTATGGCAACGCCACGTTCCAGGATGACGGCTCCGGCGCTGAGACTTATCGCGAGATGATGGCCGGCTGGTCGCGCGGCGTGCAAGGGCTTGGTCGCGACTACCTTCCCACGGCCGGTTCAGCCACGAGCGAGCGGACCCACCGGGTAATCACCCCCATCTTCCGCATGCTCAGTATCTTCGGCGGCATCTCGGCCGCGTGCGAGCCGGTCGACCAGGTGGCCGTCTGGCGCTCGTTGTTTCAGGAAGCCTGCGAGCCGGAGAATCGTCCCTCGCCCCGGCGGCATCTGTTCAACACCACGGCTGCCTACACGGCTTGCCTGTACGCCCATCGCACGGCCGGGATCATCACCGATCAGAGGGTGCGCGACGGTGACCTGAAGAAATACCAGGCCGTCATCATCAGTTTCGGGCAATCGCCGCCGGCGGACCTGGTACAGGCATTGAAGACATTCCAGGACGCCGGCGGCCTGGTGTTGGCCAACAAACCCGCCGATGGCTACTGGGCTCCCACGGGCGCTGTTCAGTTGGGCGGCCTTTTCGGCCCGAGTTTTGCCTCGCCCGAACACAACGATGATGTCGACCGCTTCTGGCAACTGCAACAGAATGAAGGCGGCGAGCAAGCCCGTAAGATCCGGGAGGCCCTGGGAGACAAGGTCCATCCGCTGGCCGATTGCGATGATCCCGCGGTGTGGGTGAATGTCCTTTCGCACGGGCAGGCCACGTACATCTTCCTCGTCAACCTCAAACTGCTGCCCATGCGTCCGGCCGATCTGCATCGCTACGGCGCGTTTCAGAACACGGTCATGCCCACGCGGACGGAGTTGCGCATCATGTCGGGCGCATATCGCCTCTATGATATCCTTGCCGGCCGCGAGGTCCGACCTGCCGAGACCAAGCCCGGCACATGGACGGTCACTGCCGACATGTCGGTATTCCCCGGCGCTGTCTTCGCAATGGTGCCGGACACGTCGGCATTCATAGGGAAGTTGGCTCCTGCCGGTCAGACTGCTGCCGGCCAGACTGCCGATTGCACTGGCCTGGTGCTGCGAGCCGATCTGGCGAGCGACGTGGCCTCGCCCCTTGAGATCCAGGTACTCGCGCCCGACCTGTCGTCCCGCTATCACTTCTTCCGCACCACCCGGCATGGAGCGTGGAAGGAAACTCTGCCCATCGCCGCCAATGATTCACCCGGGAAATGGACCGTCAGCGTGCGCGATCTCTTGTCGAACCGCCGCTGGAACGGCCCGGTGGACATCGCCACACCAAACCTTCCCGCCGCCCGGCCTGTCCCAGCGATCGAATGGACGCGGGCAAGCGACGTCACCAGTGCGCTGTCGGGCGCCAGGAGCATTGCGGTCGTGGTTGAAGGCAAGCAGAAGGACGCGATCGCCCCCGCCGTCGGCATTGTGAAGGAGCTGCTGGCCGGATTGGGCAAGCAGGTGACCGAGATCACGTCGGCCGATTACCTGGCCGACCGCAGGCAATTCGGCTGGGACAAGTTTGAAATGGGTGGCAAGTTCGCACCCGAGTTGCAGCTTCGCCCGAAGAAGTTTGACGTGATCATCGCGTTCGACCTGCCCGCGCTCCCCGGCAAGATCATCCCCCTCGACGCGCTGCCGATTCCCCTCACGGCCACTGATCCTGGCCCCGGACGCGGTCTGGTCCAGTTCATCGCCATGCCTGTGTACGACACGGAGGATGCCATCTCGTTGGCCGCCGGCAATGTCGCCGGCCTTGTTGGCGCGGCCAACGCTCTGAGCGGCCCGCCGCCCGCCATGACCCGGACACCGGAGGTCACCGCAGTTGATCTGCATCAGTTATCACTGGTGGACAACGCCGGTACGTTGCCTTCGCCAAACATATCTAAACTGATCGGCGTCCCCGTCAGCGAGGTCGTCGCCTCGGCCGATGGCACCCGCCTCGCCGTCGCCATGAAGGGTTGGGGCTACAACTTCATGGTCCTGGATGGAAACGGCAAGCCAACGGATAAGACAGCCGCAGGCAACATCCTGGGTCAGGATGTTTGCGGCAAGTATTTCCCCATCCGCCTGCGGGCGATGGACAGTGGCTTCAGCGCCCTCGAACACGAGAGCGACGCTGCCGTCCTCTATACCAAGCTCTACGATCGCTCCGGCCAACCGATCCGTCGGCTGGCCGCACCCGGCCGGCGCATCAGCGGCACCGCCGACGTCTCGGTGAGCCATCCTCAGGTGACCGCCTCGGTCCTGTGCCAGGCTTCGTTCAGCGTGACACCCGATGGACGCTTCGCGGCGGTTGGCGGCTCCAAGGCCATCGCCGTGTGGGATCTTGCGTCCGGCACGGTGCTGTGGCGCGATGACACGGTCTGCCACGACGGCACGGCCGGGCGCGACCCGGCCGCCTATCCACAGGTCGCCATTGCCCCCGATGGCCAGTCGATCGTGGTTCAGCACCAGGGCAAGATGGTCCTGCGCGATGGCCGCACCGGCAAGACGATCGGCGAGGTGCGCCTACCGTTGGGTTCGTCGATGGGCGCCGTGCAGGTCTTTGATGGCCATACGCTGGTGGTGGGCGATTCCGAGTTCTTCGGCTACCGCGACGGCAAGCTGCAATGGTGGTGGAAGGCCCCGGCCGATCTGGTGACCGCCTTCGCCTTCGCTCCCGACGGCCTGCATTACGCCATTGGCCAGCCCAACGGCACCTTGCGCATCATGAAGGGCGGCGGGCAGATCGGCGGCCTGGCAGCGCCATCGGGCGGCATCCTCAGCGTGGCCATCTCGGCGGACGGCGCGCGCATCGCCTGGGCCACGACGACCGGCTGGTGCGGCGTCGTCGATGCCGCCGGACATGACCTCTGGCGGTGGCAAGTGTACTACGGCGACGGCGTGGTCACCAACGCCAACCCCGGACCACGGGCCGTGATCAACTTTGCGGGCCAAGCGGGCGATACGGTTGTCGGGGACTGGCTCGGCCGCGTGCGCCGATTCGACACAGGCGGCACGCAACTCTGGGAGACGAACTTGACGCCGCAAGTCTATCGTGATGACCTGGCGACCCTGCTGGCCATCCCCGATCCAACCCCAACGCTGCGTTTGCCGCCGCCGCGACGTCAGGCCAGCATCCCGCCGCAAGGAAGGGAGAACGTCGCCAGACAAGCCACCATCACCCTGACACCCCCCCGCACCTCCGGTTGGAAACACCCCATCGAACCCCTGCGCGGCGGCGGCACTAGCCTTAACGACGGGAAGGTGGATCAACTTGAGACTCCCTGGTTCAGCGAATCGGCTGTCAGCTACCTGGTTGGCAGTGACTATACGCGTCCGCTGACCTGGGAACTCGCCTGGAAGCAGCCCGTGAGAATCGACACCGTCGTGGTCCACGAATGCACGCAACACCCCGAGGCCGTCCCCGAGGAAATCGCCATCGAAGCCTGGATCGATGAAGGCGACTGGCACGGCTGGAAACGCCTGATCCACGATCGCTGGAACAGCGGCACGGTCCACACCCACCACTTCCCCGCCGTCACCACGGGGAAATTGCGCTATGTCGTCTATGGTGACTTTGGCCGAAACCTTCGGACCACGGAGATTGAGGCGTACTGATGGTATCGTCACACTTGGAGACACCATGACCCTGTATCACCGCCCGCTGATGTTCGCACTACTGATCACATGTGTAGCCGCCGCCAATGTCCGCCTCTTCGCCCAGCCGCTCGGGCAACCGGATCGCGCTTCCCCTGGCAATGAGATGATCCAGAAGTATCTGCAGCAGGAGACGGCCAAGTTGTCCGCCCGTTTTGGCGAAGACATCCTGTCACGCGAAGCCTGGGAAGCCAAGCGCCCGCAGTACGTAGAGGAATACTACTACATGCTCGGGCTGGTGCCGAGGCCGGAGAAGACACCGCTGCACGCGACCGTCACCGGGACACTCGAAAGAGACGGTTATGTCGTCGAGATGCTCCATTACCAGAGCCGCCCGGGGCTCTATGTCACCGGCAACCTTTATCGGCCCGCGGCCGTCAAGCCGGGCGAGAAACTGCCGGCCGTCTACTATGCCTGCGGCCACTCCAACCGCGGGCGCGACGGAAACAAGGTCGCGTATCAATCGCACGGCATCTGGTTTGCCAAGCACGGCTACATCTGTCTGGTCGTCGACTCGCTGCAACTGGGGGAAATCGCGGCCTTTCACCACGGCACCTACAAGTTGGAACGCTGGTGGTGGCACTCGCGCGGCTACACGCCGGCCGGCGTCGAGGCGTGGAACGGCATCCGCGGCATCGACTACCTGACCGGCCGCGCCGACGTCGATCCGCAGCGCATCGCCGTCAGCGGGATCAGCGGCGGCGGGGCGGCAACCCACTGGATCACGGCGGCCGATGAGCGGGTGAAGGCCGCCGTGCCCGTCAGCGGCATGGCCGACCTCGAATCCTACATATCCAACCGTGTCATCAACGGCCATTGCGACTGCATGTTCATCTACAATACATTCCAGTGGCCATGGACGCGGATTCCCGGCCTGGTCGCGCCGCGCCCGCTCCTGTTTATGAACAGCGACAAGGACGACATTTTCCCCATGGATGCCAATGAGCGGATCATCAATCGTCTCGAACGGCTCTACAGCCTGTACGGCGCCGGTGACCGCGTGGCCGCCGTGGTGAGCGTGGGTGGTCACGCCTACCGCCAGGACATTCGCCAGTCGGCCTATCGGTTCGTCAATTCCCATCTCAAGGGCGATGCCCGAGAGGTCACGGACAGCGAACTGGACTTGGTCGGCGAGGGCAACAAGCCCGGCGCACATCCGATCGCGCCGGAGAAACTACGCGTGTTCCGCACCGACGCCGACCTTCCCAAAGATCAATGCAACACGACGATCGATGAGCGATTTGTCCCGCTGGCTAGTGTTGCCGCGCCGGAAGCGGGGCACTTTGACACCTGGAAACGGCCACTGCTGGCCGAACTGCGCCGAGTCAGTTTCGGCTACCTGCCCGCCGTCATCCCGCCCGCGAAGAAGTTCCTCGACGTCGATGCTGTCACGGAGCAATTACATTCGGAGGAAGGGATTGAGTTCCGCCTGCGCTTCGCATCTCCCAAAGCGGGCCAGGGCGCGAAGAGCGTGGCACTGATCGTGCTCAATGAAGGCGAGACCGGGCTACCCGAGCGGATCGACATGGCCATCGCCCCGGATCAGGTCGTCGTCTTCTGCGAACCGCGGGGAATCGGCACCACGAAATGGACGAGGAAGAATCCGCCCAACTACATCGAGCGCTCGCACGTCCTGCTCGGCCGCACCGTCGATACCGGCCGGGTGTGGGACGTAACCGCCGCGGCGCGATATCTCAGCACCAGCGGGCGACTGGGAGACGGCAAAGACAGGCTGCCGGTCCACCTTATCGGCACCGGGGCCGCGGGCGTGATCGCGGCCTATGCGGCCATCCTCGACGAGCAGATCGCGGGCGTGACGCTCCTCTTGCCGCCGGCCACCCACATGAACAACCTCGCTCCGCAATTTCTGAACGTGCTGCGGGTTTGCGACTTCCCGGATGCCCTGGGCCTTATTGCTCCGCGCCCGCTGAGCATCGTCAGCGCCGAGGCCTCCCAATTCGCCAGGACCACATCCGCCTACTCCGCCGCGGCCGCGAAGGAGCGGCTGTCCATCAAGTAGGTGGGCGTAGACGCCCTGGAAGTCGCCGGCAGTGCCGCAGAAGTAGTCGTAGGCACTCACATTCCGCACCCCCCCCCCTTCTTTTCGAAGTCATAAGCCCCGAGATTCCAAGTGTTTATGGTAAATGCACCTTCCGAGGCGTCTTTGACCGACCGAGAACCGGCGGCCGGTATCTATTCGGTATGGCTGCGGATATGCGGAATACCCTCTGTTTGCCGTGTTTTCTCAGCATGTGCCTGGTTCAGGACACGTCAACGTTTTGTCTGTAATTGCGGACATGCGGGGGAAAACCCCAAGAACCCTGAGTCTTCAAGATTGCCTCGCCAACAGGTCCGCAGTCTCCTGGCTGAGTTCCGTTGGGGCTCCGTAGCCATGGCGCAGAACACCGCTGACTTCTCTGATCCCCCAGTTTGTCCGACCCAACCTGGCGTTCACTTCTTCTTCGTGGCTCCTTGAACCGGCTTATGCACGGGATTGGTCTTATGCAGGATCTTTGAAATCAGTTTCTTGGCAACGGGCTTTGCCGTGACAACGGGCTTCTTGGCGACCGGCTTCGTTATCACCAGATTCTCCACGGCGTGTTTCACTACGGCCTTTGCGATGACCGGCTTCGCGCTTGTCGCCGTTTCCGCCGGCAATACTGGCCCAGCGGCGAATGCCACGCCAACACCCAGGTTCGCCGAAACCTCGGCCAGATCGTCAACCGACACTACGCCATCGTAATTCAGATCACCCAGGAACCATTGAGCACCGGTACTGCGGCCCATGTTGGCGATGATGTTGGGGTAGTCCTGCTGGTCAACTTTGCCGTCGAAGTTGGTATCGCCGACGAAGGTGTTCTTAACCAGCACCTGACTGAAACCGGTCAAGGTCTGACCCGCGAAAGATGGTATGTGAATCAGCGCGTTGTCAACCCACCCCAACGCCTTGCCTGACTGCGATGTTATGATCGCCGGGGTTGTGCCCAGCCGGCCGTTTCTGAGCCACTTCTGTACCTGCCCGGCCGGACTCCCAGCGGTGTAGCTGACGATCAGGTCGCTGTCGGCCAGGTCGAGAAGTGCGCCATCGGCGAGGGTCAATCCGGCGACAATTAGGTGCCTCTGGGCACCTCCGGCGAAACTGATGCGGCCTGAGCCGCTGATGGCCAGGGCCGCCAGCGATTGCGAGTTCAACAACTCCAGCGCCCCCGAACCGCCAACCCTGAGTTGCGACGTACTCGAGGCCACGCCGGCCAGCGTATAGTTGCCGCAGTTGACATCCAACATATCCTCTGCGCCCACAGGCGGAACAATGTATTGCACTTGAGACGCCGGATAGGATGCCTGCCAGCTTCCCCGCGATGCCACAACCGTGTCGCCGCTACGGCTCACGGCAAAGGAGTCGGCGGCCGGAGTGCCCGCCATGCTCAATCGCCCGGCGGCGTCCAGCAGCGTGAACGGCATGGCGTGGAATGTACCCAGCACATCGGCCAGCGCGAAGATACCCGAGGTGTCGCCCACCTGGTTATGCGTCAGGCTCACGATATACACGCCGGCATCCGCCATGTTCCAACTCCCGCCGGGTGGCGTGATGCGATACGTGGCCGTACGCGTGCGGCCGTCGTCAGCACTGGCTACGCCAACCAGCGCAGCGAACTGGCTGAAGCCTTCGGACCCAACCACGCGAATATCGCTGGAGTCCATCGTGGCGGCGTCGATCACCGTGTTGCCCGCGTAGGTCACGGTGAATACCAGGGCGGTTCCGCCGGCGACCGTCACATCAGAAACCGACAGGGTCGCACTCGGCCGCGAGAGCGCCGACACCGTCAAGGCGGCGGTGCCGCTGAGTGTATCCAGCGCCGCCGTGATGACGGCCGAACCGGCAGCAATCGCCCTCAGCCTTCCGTACTCGTCGACGGCGAGGATACCCGGATTGCTGCTCGACCAGCGCACCTGCCGGGTGAAATCCCGCGTAATGCCCAGCGAGTTGCTGCCGGTGGCGTGCAATTCGGATTCCTCGCCGGACGCGATGCTTGCAGGCAGCTGGCTCAGCAGCAGGCTCGAGATGGCCAGGCCCTGGTTGTAGTCGACGAGTATCTCGCCGTTGCTGCGCGCCCGTCCGCTGATGCACAGTTCATCGAGTTTCGCCTGAAGCGGCGCGCCGCCGGAAGAACCGATGGTGATGGTGTCGGTCGAGTACGAACCGATGCGCGGGCATCCGGACCAGTCAGCTGACAGAACGCCGTCCAGATAGACGCGGATGAACCGCTGATCGCTGTCCCAGGTGGCAGCCACATGATGCCACTGGCCCGCCTGCCATTCGCTGATGCCTGCGGCCGCGTACCGATTTGACTCCCAGTTTGTCTCGATTTCCGGCGTATCGGGATCATCGCCAAACATCAGCACCTTGACGCCCTGATTCCAGGCATCCGTTTGGATCTGCATGGCATTACCACCACTGCCAACGCCGAGGATGAGGTGGCTGTTGGAGTCATTGCCGTTCCAGTTCGGCTTGATCCAGAACTCGACGGTGCCCGCCAACGGGTTGATGTTGCCGGCAACGGGATAGCGAATATACGCTGCGTCACAGAGATAAGCTCCCTGCCCCAGAATGCCGGCGGCGTAGGTGACGAGCGAACGGTCTATCGCAGTCTCGCCGGCCTGGCCGGTTAGATCGCCGTCGAACCGGAGCAGCAGCGACGGATCGCCTTCGGCGACCAGCGGCGCGGCCCCGGCCGCCCGGACGCTGAACGCGCCGATCACTCCCGGCGGCATCGACTGCCCGGCCGTGTCCGTAACCTGGCCGGCCGGCAGGGTGACGGTATACGCGCCGCGATCGCCCGCATCCCAACTCCCGCCGGGGGCGGTGATTTCGTAGGTGACCACCCGGTAGTTGCCATCGTGCGGATCGCTGATCGCCACCAGCCTCGCCGCCTGCGTGTATCCGTTCGGTCCAAAAACAACAACATCACCATCCCCGACGCCGGCCATCGACACCGGCGTCGGGCCTTCGTAGGTCACCTGGAAGCGGTAGGTTGTGCCGCCCAGGTTGTACAGATCCAGGGCCGAACAGGCCACGCTCGCCGGCTTCGGCGCGCCGGTGCCCGCGTCGTAATGATCGTAGTCGTAGAGATACCTCCACCAGTTGTTCAGGCGTCCGTCGGCAATCGTTCCCGACGCCCGCGGAAGGTGCTCCAGCCACCAGTTGTGATGCCCGGTAAACGTGTCGCGGGTTCCGCCGTTGGTC
>JANYKD010000182.1 GCA_025361735.1 Phycisphaerales bacterium | reverse complement strand
GCCGCCGTGGCCGTGGGTGCCGTATTTCACCTCACGCTGGACGCTTTGTTGGAAGGTGTGCAAGTTCTGGAAGATCCGGTGGTTGATGACCAGCACGGTGACCAGCAGCGCCAAGGCGAAGATGAGTCCGTGAAGCGTCGGGGTGTACCACTTCCGTGGCCGGGCCAGCAGCACCAGCGGCAGGACCGCCAGCGTGGCGTACAGGCCCGCGTACTTGCCGGACACTGCCACTCCGCAGGAAAAGCCCAGGAACACGAGGCTGAGGACGCGCGGGACAGGCTTGCGTGCATCCCAGAAGAGTCTCGACGCCAGCAGCGTGAGGCACATCCCCAGTACCAGCGCGGTTTCCTCCTTCATGCTGTGGGCATTGACGAGCAGCGCCGGACAAAGCGCGGCCGCCAGGCCGGTTAGGACAAAGCCTCGCCACCCGGCCACCCGCCATGCCGTCAGGGCCAGCGCTACCACGGCCAGCGATGCGAAGGCCGCGCAGACTCCGCGTCCGACCTCGACGACTGCCTGCAGCCTCATGGGCGTACCCAGCCATTTTGTCGCGACCTCGGTCACTTCGAGCATGAGTTGAGGGTGGTTGTAGTTGCGGGTGTTGCGGATGATCTGTTCGGCCTTGGAGGGCTCATCGCGGTGATAGTGGATGGGGAAGTTGTTGTAGCGCGTATAGAGGATGAAGCAGGAGCAACACAGCAGGACGCTGGCGGCGACGATGAACAGCGGGGCTGTCCGGGAAGGCCGCGCTTCTGATCGGCCGGACTTCTCAACAGGAACTTGTATGAGCTGCTGTTCCATGATCGCACAAAGTTACGGGTTGGAGGACAGGGAGGAAGCAGGCCGGGTAGTCGGCCGGGTTGTGGGCGTGGGCTCGGTCAGAATACCCCAGATCGTCCGGCTCGTTCTCTCGGGAACGCTGATCTGGACGGGTGGAGCTGCTATCGCCGTCGGCACGGTACAGAGGATTTGCGGCATATAACGGGACGTGTACTTCCGCGTCGCCATGTTCCCCTGGGTGGAATAGCCCATTTTGAAGTCGCAGTGCATCAGGATTCCATGGTTGGGATACTGGCCGCTCTTCCACGCGGCCACCAGCGACGTGATATCAACCTCGACATTGAAGCCTGACTTGGGAGGATTGGGCACCACGATCGCGCCCACGGGAGTCAGGTCCACGTCCGCCGGAGAGGCGGCATTGAAGTAATCCCCGTTCTTCCAGAGCCGCTCATCACGGGCGTTGGCATGGCGGAAGGTGGCGCTGTCATCCCATTCCGTCTTCATGCGATAGAAGACCAGTTTCAGTGGCGTCCGATAGTTGCTGACGTTCTCCAGGTAGTAGACACACGCCCGAAGCACCGCCTTGTTGGGGATCTCGGGAAGACGCGACAGATCAAACTGCATCAGGCCGTAGATCTCGGTCGATCGGCCGACGATCTCCTTGGAACCTTGATCGGGATGGCCGCGATTGATCGTCAAGCCATGCACCATTGGGCAGACGATTTGGTAGGCGGTCAGTGGCGGCTCGGGCTGGTCGGGTTGGATTTTTGGCGGGCCGCTCATGATCCCACTGGCAACCGGTAGCTTCAGCGACTCCAACGTCCCAACCGCATCGGGGTCTGTCTCCACGATCGGCTGCACGGGCGGAGGCGACACCGTTGAGACACTTGAAACATTCGGGGTCTGTGGCTGGTTCACCGCCACGACACGGGTGCCGGATGGCGTTCCGCCGATCCAGGCCACGACGCCCCAGGTGAGAAGGCCGAGGACACAGATGGACAGCACAATCCCTGCAACTGCCTGCTGTACCGGTTTCATGATGAGAGACCCTTTCATGGTTTGACGGGTGGCCGCCAGGCGCCGGTGTGGCGCTGGTTGCCGTTGGGTGTCGGCCACTGCATCCAGGATTCGTTGTATGCCTTGCCCGTGCGATAGATGAACACCTGCCCGTCGCTCAGGCCGAAGATGATCTCGGCTTTGCCATCGCGATCCACATCCGCGATGAGACACCCGCCATACGTGGGCTGGGGGCGGGGCAGCATGTTGATGACCGTGGTCTTACCATCCCTGGCCAGTTGGACCCAGAACGTGCCCAGGAAGATATCCATGATCCCGTCGCCGTCCAGATCGGCGACCGTGACTGCGAACGAGCGCTGGATCCCGGGCAGTTGCACAATGGTGCCGTCGGCGGCAAAGATGCCTTTACCATCGCCGCGCCAGGCTTTGATGGACATGGTGGCCTGGTCGAAGACGATGATCTCCGGCCGGCCGTCGCCATCCAGGTCGGCCAGCGTCGGCGAAGCGCCGAAGGCCATGATCCCAGCCTTGAAGATCCCCGTCATTCCGTCGGCGGAAATGCCCGGAAGCAGCGGCCGGCCGTTCCATTGCCAGCCCATGAGATGCCCACCGCCATCGTTGGCAAAAATCTCCATCTTGCCGTCGCCGTTCACATCGCCCATGACGGGTGGGAAAAGGCATTGGTCGGTGACATTCTGTGGCCATCCGGGCATCTCCTGGCCCTGGCGATTCAGCCCGTGCATGAAGCCGGAGGGGCGGAATTCGCAGTAGTAGACCTCCGGCTTGCCATCCCCATTGGCGTCGCCGATACAGGGAGCAAAGCCCGACATCGGTTTGGGCGGGGTCCAGCCGGGAAACGGTTTGCCGTCGGCACTGATGGCAACGCTGTTGCAGAGCAGGTCCAGCTTGCGATCGCCGTTGAGATCGACAATCGGCAGGCTGCACCAGACTTCGCCGCCGGCCAGCCCTTGCGGGAAGAACCGGTGGGAACCGTCCCCGTTGAGGATGAACGTGTGCGTCGGCGGCGCGGTTATGATGATCTCGTCCTTCCCATCGCCGTCGAGGTCGGCGACCGAGGGGCTGGCCGCCCAGTTGTCCGCATAGCCCGGCCGCTTGGCCCGGTCAGCGAGGCGTCCCGGCTCGTCGAGCAGCGTGACCGGCCAGCCCTTGACCGGCGTGCCGTCGCGATGGAAGGCGAAGAGAACGGCCGCAAGCGTGGGATTGGGGTGCAGGGTAGTTTGCCCCGGCCGGGCCATGGCCGGCACGATGATCTCAGGCTCGCCGTCGCCATCGAGATCAGCAATGGCAGGAGTCCCTGTAACCGGCCCGGGCAACGCCCGCGGCCAGCCATCGGCGATGGGGATGTTGCTCCATTCGGAACCCCAGCTCTTGCGGATGTCGCCGGCGGACAGCGACACCGGCGCGGGTGCCGGCGCCGGTACCGCGGCCTTTTGATTGCCGCCCCACTGCATCCACAGGGTCAGCCCGACGACGGCGACCAGCAGACTGGCGAGGAATGCCGCCTGGGCTTTGGCCAGGAATATGGCGCGGATCACCTGATCCGCGGCTGCGGCGATCGGCACCGAGACCGCCGCGCCTGCCGCCTCGGCCGCGACCATGGCGCAAGTGGATTCCAGAAGCGCCGCAGGCGCAGCCTCGACAGCCTTGGCCGCCATGGTGCTGGCAATCAAGGTACTGGGCACGGCGATGCCTTTGCGCCGGAAGAACTCCCGCATGCGATCCAGGGCTCGAGAGACGCGCTTGGCGACCGTATCCTCGGAGATTCCCAGCGAGGAACCCGTGTCTCGCAGGCTTTGGCCCTGGATAAAGCGAAGCAGAACCGTGTCTCGCTCGTGGCGCGGCAGGCCAGCCAGCGCGTCGTTCAGGAAAGGCATCAGTTCCTGTTCGCTGTTGTCAGTGTTGGAAATGAGCTTGGCCATTTGTCCGGCCTCCCGCTCGTGGTGTTGGCGGCGCCGTGCCGATCGCTGGGCGTTGGCGGCCGCGTATCGGGTGGCGGTGAACAACCAGCCCGACAGTGCGACGTTTGACGGGATATGTGCTGCGCGTCTGGCCAGCGCCATGAACACCGTCTGAACGACATCTTCGGCCAGATGTGCGTCATGCACCTGCCGTCTGGCACACGAGTAGACGAAATCGAGATGTGCTGCGACAACCTGCCGAAAGGCGTCTTGGTCCGCCCTCTTCGTATACGCTTGCAGTAGCTCGTGTTCCGTCATTTGACCACTCGGTTGCAGTATAACCGCCGCCGGGAGATATTCCTGACCGAAAATGCCGGCATCTCGGACACGAGTGTCTATTCGGGTGTTTTCGCCGCCAGGACGCTCACAACATGAGTCCCCGCAAACTGCCCAGACAGAGCCGCAGCTGTACTGGCCTACGGCCTGGCATCCACATTGGTGTTGATCCAGTGCTCGAAATCGGCGATGGCACGGGCGTTCTGGGAGTTGTCCGGGCCCCAGTGGTGGATGTCGTAGCTGAAGTTCTGATCGGTGAGTTTGCTGATGGCCTGCATGATGCGGTGGAAGTCGCCGCGCATCGTGGGCTGCTTCCAGAATCCCAGCAACGTACGCGCCGCGGCGGGGTCTTTGCGGTTGGCCAGGCCACAGGCGGCCTCGAGTCGTACATCGGCCCCATCATCCAGCAGCAACGTCAGCATCGATGGCCGCACGGCCGCGAAGGCGCGATCGGGCAGAGCAGACCCGATCCGGGCGGCGACAAGCCGGATGCGCGAATCGGCGTCCGCAGCCAGCCTCGGCGCATCCGCCGCCAGCGCCTCATCGCCAGACTCCGCCAAGGCATACGCCGCGTAGAAGCGGGTGTCGGCATCGGGCGAGGCCAGCAACCGTTGGAGCGCAGGGTCGGCCGGCTGGCGGTAGAGCATGCCGTTCAGCAGCGAGTAGTGCCGTTTCAGCGTTGCGGGATCCTTCTGGATGTCCTGGATCAATGCCTTGGCCGCTTTCGAATCATGCAGCCAGACGAGCACCGAACGGGCGTCCCTGGCAAACGGGCCGTTGGCGATGTAGATGGCAACGATCTTGTCGAGAAACTCGGTGAGACGTAGTGCATTGATAGCGGCGCATGCCCGGCCGATGGCGGCCGGCTCGTCGCTGGCCAGATCCTGATCCACAAGCCTGGCCAAATCCGCCTTGTGCCGCACGAGTGTGTGGATGCAGCGGCGCCGGGTAGCCAGCCGCAGGATCAACTCGCCGTGGTTGGCGACGATGACGTCGGCCACCTGTTCAGGCGCCATGGTGGTTGCGGCCGCATCGAGTTCAGCCGCATAGTTTGTGGTGAGATCGTCATCCCTGGCATACTGCCGGTCGCCCGCCAGGAGGTGTGCCGGCATGCTGCTGAGGATCATCTCACTGGCCGGGCCCATGAGTGGAGGGCTGATGTCGCGATAGAGGTGGGGAAGCTGTTCCTTTTGCTGCGGCGGCGGAAGGCGGGCGATATGCTCCACGTTGAGGAATTCCTCCCGCGAGAGGGCAGCGCGGGCGGCGGCGTCGGACCGACCCGTTGCCGGACCGCCTCTGGCTGCGGCGGCGCGGGCGGCCGACTCAACACGATCGGCTGCCGGTCGAGGGTTTTGCGCCAGCACGGAAAACTCAACCAGCAGCGACCCAACCGAGCCAACGACGGCCAAGAAAATGGGTGGAATCCGACGCGGTTCTTTCGGCGCTCTCATGTCCATGCTCCTTCTGGCCGACCTGCGGGCCCATGATCCACATGTTGGACGCGTATGGCATGGCTATGTTGCCGGATGTTACACACGTGTTACGAGGGTCCATGATCGAGCATGCCGCGGATGGAACCGTTTCCCTGGAGCCTTCCATCTGGCGCGCGATCGGTTGCCGCAGCCACTTCCTCCCGTGCTCTCGCGTTCATTTCTGCGGGGCGCCAGCCGTCAGTACGACCGGTTTGTTGTTGACCCTGAGCTTGGATTCGAGCTCAAAGCCGTTGGGGAGCTTGCGATAGGTGAACGGCCCATCCCCAAAGGGGTCTTTCATGCTCTTCATCGCCGCTTCGCCATCGCGCTGGACCGCGATGGCGGCCAGCAGCATCTGTCGCATGGCCACGAGGCGCTGTTCGTTCTCATAGGCCCTGATCATCGCAGGCAGCAGGTTCGCGGCGAAGGCCCCAGCGAGTGCTGCTTGCTGGTTGATCTCAGCCCGGGTCTTCTCGAACTGATCGGGCTGGGAGGCGACGGCGTCGGCCACCCGGTCGTAGAAGGCGCCCAGGTTGCCGGTCAGCGCGGTCGCGGCGGCATATCTCTTCTCGCCGAGGACGACCAGCTTCAGCGGAGGCATTTCGGGGAGGCGCTGAACCGCCGGCGGAAAGTCGTTCAGCGACTTGCGTGAGAATTGAGGCAGATTTTCGGCAGTCTGAACGATCGCCAGCGATTCGGTGCCGACGGCGGACAATCGGCCGATCATGATCGGTTCAGCAGCGAGATGCCGCGCAATCGCCATGACGTCCAGGAGTTGTTCGGCCGCCGATTCGCTCTTGCCCTCCGCGAAAAGGCATCGGGCGCGGACGATGCCGAGGCAGGCCAGCCGCCGTGACTGGCTGATGTCGGACATGAAGCGGCCGAGGCCCTCCGCGTCGTAGGGCATGCCCCAGTCGGCCGACTTGGCCGCCGCGGCGCGGTGCAGAAGCTGGATGGCTTTATTGGCGCGCTGGAGCGTCTGCATCGTTGCCGGCGCCGGGGCGGCGGTGGTGTAATTGTCGATGGTCTTCGTGTCGTCGGGGCCGTTGGGGACCAGCGCGAAGGCCTGGCGGTACAGGGCGGCAGCGTCCTCCGCGTTTTGGGAACTGTTCCCGGCTGGAGTCAGAGCCGCCGCTGGTCCCTGGGCATTCCCGGCCACCGCGCGATGCGCAACCATGGTTACGGGCACGGCGATCACGAGCACAGCCGCACAGATGGCGGCAACGAGCCTGGCTTTGGCGATGGCAAGCATGGTGAGCGCTCCTTTGGCAATTGAGATAATTTCGTCCCTGGTGGCGGCAGTCGTCGCCGCCGCGACGGATTGAACCAGCGGGGGCGCCGCGTCGGCGGCATGGGCGAGCAGCGTCGTCGCCAGCGCCGCACTGGGAACGACAACGCCGCGGCGGCCGAACAGCGCGCGGAGCTTTTCCAGGGCACGGGTCACGCGCTTGCGGGCCGCTTCTTCGGTGGTGCCCAGCGCTCCCGCGATCTCCGCCAGTGGCTGACGCTGGTAATACCGCAGGAGAATCGCCTGCCGGTCGGGCATGTTGAGCTTGCCGACAAGCTCGTCCAGCAGCGGCGACAGTTCCTGCCATTCCGGATTGGATGGCGACGCGGTTGGGGCACCCATGGCGGCTTCCTTTTCATGGATTTGACGGCGTTTTTCGCGGCGCACGGCCGCCAGCGAAGCGTAGCGCGCTACCCCGAACAGCCAGCCGGAAAGCACCGTCTTTTCCCCCAGCTTTCCCGCGTTCTGAGCCAAAGCCAGGAAGACGGCCTGCGTGACATCCTCCGCCAGGTGACCGTCATGCACCCGGCGTAAGGCAACGGAATGAACCCATCGCACATGCCGGGCGACGAGTTGCTCGAAGAGCTCCTGGCGCCGCGTCCGGTGGAACTCCTGTAGCAGTTGAAAGTCGGTCATGGGTATTCCAGTCTACCTGTAAGTAGCCGGCCGGACGAAAACCGGACATGATTCCGATGACGAATGCGGAATCGGCTTGCGGCCTGCTATACATAACGTCCCGGTACAGGCGTAGCTTACGGTGGTCGTCGCCGTCTGCGATGTCGTCGGACACAACGCCGGAAATGTCGTCAAGGCCTTCCCGAAAACCAGAATGTACGCCGACTATCGGAGAATGCTCGAAACTCAGAAACCCGGAATCCGTAGATGATTCTCTCTTGTTTTATCTCAATGTCACCCCTGACGGGGCGGGAGACTATGGCTTACGCAATCCGAAAGCGGCAGCCCGCCAGAATTTGCGGCCGAGTCGCTAATTCCACCCACCCGACTACAATGATCTGTTGATGATACCAGACGCGCGCAAGCCATTCGACGTTCCCCTTGTTCAAAGACTTCATGAACCCAGATCTATCGCTCGTCCACTTGTAGTGCATAAGAAAGATGTACTTATGCACTAAAATCGAACAGATGTCGGAGTTGTAATCATTAGCCCGACCTTCGCACTTCCCGCCCCAGAACCTCGATAGGGCGCTGGAAACGCGGAAAATGGTCACGAGGTCTTCACCACAGGCTCCTTTCCCCGCTCCTCCGGCAGGAGCAGTTTGCCGCTGCGGATTCGCGGCGGCGGCTGGCCGGGCAAGGTCAATTGCAGCTTCTCCAGCAATGCCGCCTGGTCCGGCTCCGGCTCGGTGTACCGCGGCATCACCAGCCAGCGCCCATCCGTCGTCGGCAGGCACACGTCCACCATCTGGATCGTCGCCAGTTGCTCCAGCACCGCCCGGGAACTCAAGCCCGGAGCGTGTTTCGACAACTTCATTCGCAGGCTCACCGACAGACAATAACCCAGGAACGCCACCAGGATATGCGCCTCCACCCGCGGCTCGAGGTAGTGATAGATCGGCCGGATGCCCAGGTCGCTCTTGAGCGTCCGGAAGGCCTCCTCCACCCGCACCAGTTGCATGTACAGCTCCCACAGTTCCGCGGCGCTGCGGCCGGCCGGAATGTCCGGCGAAGATAAGGTCGCCGGCCGATCCGCCGAACCGGCCGGAGCGGATGAATCCGCTGGAGCCGCGGCGTGGCCTTCCGTGGGTATATTGGTTCGCAACAGGTAGTGCCCATCCCAGGTCATCGCGTGGCGGAACTTCTCGATATCAAAGGTGTATCGGAAGGTCTCTTTGTTGATCGGCTCCCCGACCGCCGGCAGGTGGACGGTGATCAGGTGCCCCGCCCGGCCCGCCTCGCTCCGGAGCACCGCCACTTTGCCCAGCAGATTGTCCCGCTCCGGCGGCCGCCGCCGCAGGGCGTTGAGCCCGCGAATCAGGTTCTTGAGCCTCCGCCGCCGCATGGCGTTCTCCTTCTTTTGCCGGTCTTCGCTCAGGGCCAGCACATACAGTTCTCCCTCCTTCTCCAGCAGCTTGACGCTGACCGACTCACGGACCACCGCCCAGGGCTCCTCCGCCAGATCCTGCTCCATCTTCGACATCAGGCTCCGCGGCGTGCCCACCAGATACAGCACGCCCTCGGCCCGCATCTCCGCCAGCAACGCCTCGGTGGGAATGCCGCGATCCATCAGCCAGATCCGCCGGGCCTTGCCGTAGAGCTTGTGGATCTTCTCCAGGAACGCCTTGAGTGTGGTCTTGTCCGAGGTGTTGCCCGGCAAGACCTCGTAGGCCAGGGGCAGGCCGTCGGTGGTCACCACCAACGCGACCACCACCTGCCGGCAATCCGGCCGGCCATCGCGGCTGTAGCCGTGCCTGGCCTTGGGGATCTGCTCGCACTGGCCCTCGAAGTAGGTGCTGGTCAGATCGTAGAGCAATACATCGAACTTGGCATCAAACAGGGTCTGCCAGCGCTGCTGGAGAAACTGGAACAGTTCCTCCTTGTGCTCGGTCAGGCGATCCAGGCAGCGATAGAGCCGGTCCTTGGCGGCGGCAGCAAAGTTCACACCCAGCAGTTCATCCATGGCGCTGCTGAGAAACCACTGCCGATGCAGGCGGAACTCGCTGCCGGGATCGATCAGGCGGTTGACGGCCAGAAGCTGCAGCACCTTCTCCCAGGCGACGCCCGCCCGCGGGTCGAGCAGTCGTGGCTGCCAGAACCGCGAGAGTTGCAGTTCATCCCAGATCCGGCAGGCCAGCCAGCAGTTGCCAAAGCTGCGGGGGCGGCGAAGTTGCATCTCGGTGAGCTTGACGGAGATGGCGTTGGCCGCGTCCGCCGGGAGATCGCGATCATCGGGGAACAGCGAGAGCGAACAATACTGGCCGCGATCCTCGTCGAAGACTTGCAGGGTCTTTCGCCAGGCGGCCTGCTGGCTGTCGTTGATCTCGCCGAGATACATCACCTGCCGCTGGGTACACTGGCCCTGGCCAATGCGGCGGTTCTCGACGATGCTGTAGTAGCGGTGGAGTTTGCCGTTCTTTTTGCGGGTGGTGTGGCGGAGAAACATGTCCGCGTTATCGCAAATCCGCCGGGGCCGTTTCAAGAGGGTAGGTCTTCACCACACCGGTTTTGGAGACATCACCCGCATTGCCACGCTGATATCGCGGAAATGCGGCGATGGATCGGCATGTTTTTTCGGGAAGTGCGAAAGTCGGGTTAGGGTATCCGCCACCTCCGAATCACACGCGGTCAGGCAAAGAATTCTGCGCGCTAAGCCGGATCCAGCGGCCGCGTGGCGTTTCATCGCGGTGATCGACCGCTGGGGCAGGCGAAAATATGACGCATTGTGTGCAATGAGTTGCATTTAGGGAATCAGATGAGGGTTCCATTAACTCGGACGATCCGTTGATTTGTTCGGTAATTTGTTTATTCGGTAATTTGTTCGGTAATTTGTTGTTGTGTGTCAGACGCGTGACGATTAGCATGTCCGCGAGTTGTCTCGCTCGATGTCGGATGGATGATCTCGGCGCGCGACAGACGGGCCGGGCGATTTGAATTGATGCGTTTACGATGTTGGCTCAGAGACCATGGTCAGGTGTAGACTACAGAGCTGGTGCCTTGTGGCTTTCCTCCGCGAGGGGCACCAACCAAGCAATGTTCTGTAGGTGTTGCAGCGCGTTCGCTGGCCGTCTCTGGTTCAACGCGGTTTTGTCATGAATACATGAATAGGGGAGTGCTATGAACGACGAAGTGGTCCCTGCGAAGGCTGCGGCACCGCAAGCGCCACTGTTCTCCGATGAGGAATGGACGCAGATCGTAGAAGCCCTGTCACTTCCACCGCAGCAGCGGAGCATTATCGCCCTCCTGCTGGACGGACAAGAGGACAAGCAGATAGCGCAGCATCTGGGTATCGCTATGCCTACCGTTCGCACCCACCTCGCCCGCATCTGTTCCCACTTGGGCGTGTCCGGTCGGGCGGAACTGGTGCTTCGGATTTTCCGGGAGTTTCGTCGAGGCTGTCAGGACTGTCCCCGTCGCCGTCACCGATGTAGTTGTTGATGATGTCATCGGAAGTGATGACTTGCGTGCCGTGTCCGTGTTGTGGACAATTAATGGCATGGTGGGGTATGTTAAAAGTCATCATGTGTTTCGCTTGCTTCTTTTGGCTGGGGGCTTAGTCCTTCTCGTCACAATCGGCCTCATAGTGTTCTCCATGCGATCTGTGCCCAACCGATCGCCCTTGCCCGTGGCTGATGGCCAGGCCAGTGCGGGCACAAGCGCCGGATCTCGCACCACCATCCACGCTACTGCGACAGTTGATTCCGCAGATTCCGCCGCCCTCGGTCGTAATGTGGCACATCCCGCGAGAGTGTCCGTGCCAATCGCGTCTCTGGGAACGGCGCGGGACGAGTCCAGCCCGCCACCGCAAGAAGCCAGGATTCTCACTGCCGCCACGAATGACGTCGGTAATGTCGACGTGATGGCTGAACCGATTCGATCGGTGGCGCCGGTCTCTTCAGCGCGCGACGAGCAGGGCCAGGCGGTCGATGTGCCGCTGGCGGCGGTGCCTGGAGCGGCCGGTTTGCGCCAAGGAAAGACGCCTCCGCGCCCGCGGGCCTCTGATCCCGCGTCGGAGAAGGGAAAGTAATCGCCGCAGTCGGAAATGCTGGAACATTCACTGTATCGGAAGGAGCTATTGTGATGTCGCGTCTATTTGCCGTATTTGTGATCGTACTGACGGCCTATGGGTTCGCCGGTGCTGCGGAGGCGCAGCAGGCCGGGCGTCCGGCCGCCCCGGCCAGACCAATGGGCAACAAGCTCGGTGATCCTGGGGCGGTGACCAACGCGCTCAAGAGCAACGACAATTTTCAGGTGCAGCAGGCGGTGGAAGCTGCCGTTTGGATGCTGAGCGATGAGAAGAACGCCAAGAAGGCCACCGAGGAAGCTCCCAGTTGGCTTAAACTCCTGTTGGCACAGAAACGGTTGGACGAGGTGGAGGAAGTGGCTCTGGCCAGCATCCTGACCCAGTCAGCATCGCTCCCCCTGTTGGAGAAATGCCAGGAGTTTCGGGTGCGAGCAAAGTTGGTGGCCGGCAAGCCCCAGGAAGCGATACCCTTGGCCAAGGGGCTTTACAACGTCTGTGCCATGCCGAGCACCAGCCATGCCATCGACTTGATCAGTGAGTGCTTGTACGACGCGAACACCGATGGCGACCCCGCGGCCATCGTCAAACAATACAAAGTGCAGCAGATTCGTGGGGCGTCGATGCCGGCAACCAGTCAACCGGCTGGCGCTGGCGAGAAGCCGATGCTCGCCAAGGTTCAAGTTGACGGCAAAGTGTACCAGGAGGCCATTGCGGCCTGCGACTTGAATGATGATGGCTTCACTGGGCTGATGGCCAAAGCGAATCTGTTGCTCCTGGCTGACAAACCCAAAGAGGCCAAGAAGGCACTTGAGAAAGCCTACTCCCTCAGCTCTGACAAGAACCTGACGATGGCGACTGAAGCGGTGGCGCGAGCCATGCGGGCGGAAGACGGAACCGTGGGCCGGGCCAACGCTTGGATTCTGTCACTGCGGCCGCCGGAAGTCGGGCAATAGCTTGGAGGCGGATGCCGCGTCAATCGTCACCAAATCAGTTCTGCTGTGCCTTGGTCGGCGAAGGCTCGCTGTTGGTGGCATGCGGGGAGGCGCTTCTGCGCCACCAGCACACCATTTCCTTGGTGGTCAGCGAAGGCCAGGCGGTCCTCGCGTGGGCCAAGGGCAAGGGAATAGATTGCACCAGCACACAAGATGATCTGGCGGAGCGGTTAGAGCAGGTCGGGATCGATTACCTGTTCAGCATCGCCAATCCCCGCATCCTCAGTGAGAAGATCCTCCACACGGCCAAGCGCCTTGCCGTCAACTATCATGATTCGGTTCTTCCCCGCTATGCCGGCCACCATGCGACGTCCTGGGCGATTCTAAACGGCGAAAAAATTCACGGCGTGAGTTGGCATGTCATGGTCCAGCGGGTGGATTGCGGACCGATCCTGCGCCAGCTTGAGATCGCCTTGGATGAGGATGACACGGCGCAGACGGCGAACCTCAAGTGTTTCAAGGCGGCGCTGCGGTCGTTTGAGTCG
This sequence comes from Phycisphaerales bacterium, assembly GCA_025361735.1. Taxonomy (GTDB): domain Bacteria; phylum Planctomycetota; class Phycisphaerae; order Tepidisphaerales; family Tepidisphaeraceae; genus JANYKD01. The sequence goes on along the minus strand of JANYKD010000182.1, from coordinate 3,187 downwards.
CTGATGACCGATCTGGAAAGTGGCCAGGTTACGTTTGCCGAGCAGGACTTGAGCCGACGGACATTCCTGCCGCGCGATCGGCGACCGCCGGCCGCTGGCATCTTGTGCTGGGACGTGCCCGCCGAGCAAATCAGTCGCTTGGCCCGCGCTTTGGATTTTGGCGCTCACCCCAACCCGCTCGGTCTGCCCAAGCTGCTCATCGGTCGGCGGCTTTTTCTCACCAAGCGTATCGAGGTGCTCGCATCGCCCTGTGCCGCTACGGCCGGCACCGTGCTGGCCATCGAACCGGAGGGATTGCAGGTGGCCAGTGCGGATCGCATCGTCCGCGTGCGAGACATCCAGGATCTCGATGGCACTTCTCTGGACATTCCGGTCTGGGCAAAGCAGCACGGCGTCGTAACGAGCACGCGTCTGCCGACACTCGAAGATCTGGCTGCCGCGAACATCTCGACAGCCTGCGAGAAGGTGGCACGGAACGAGAGTTTCTGGGTGCGACGGCTGGAGCAACTTCAGCCCCTGGCTCTTCCCTATGCCCACGACCGGCGCGGCCAAGCTCAGGGGCAAATGCGGACTCGGGCGCTATTGCTGGACCCGTCGTTACTCCGGTCGCTTTCGACCGAAAGGTGCCGTGCTGGCGAGGCGGACACAATTCTTGCAGCGTTCGTGGCGTATCTGGCACGGCTCTGTGGAGAGGATGAGTTCGATGTGGGGTGGGTCGTGGGTGAAGAAGTGCAGGCGGAGGGCCTGCTGAAGCAGTGTTGTTCGCCGCTGGTTCCCCACCGCGTAGTCGTGGATGCCTCCTGGCCGGTGGGGCAAGCCATCGAGGACTTACGCCAGCAATTAGCCGTCACGCGGTCGCGAGGCACCTACGCTACAGATGTCTTCGCTCGCTATCCGGCGTTGCGACAAATTGCAAAACAGCGGATCAACCAAACGTGCCACGTCACGCTGTGCCTTGCTTCCAGACCCGATCTAGCGCAAGAGGCCAGGGGTGGGCAGCTCACGCTCGTTTTAGCGGAGCAGGCAGATCGGTGCTGGTTGGTGTACGACCCGGCGGTCCTGGACGACCAGTCGGTAGGCCGGATGATCGAACAGTTTCTTCAGTTTTGCAGCGCGGCCGCCGGGGCTCCGAGCCAGATGCTGGGTGACGTACCGATTCTGACTCAAGCTCAGGTACATCAACTTGTGGTCGAGTGGAACCAGACCCGCACCGCCTATCCCGATAACCAGTGCCTGCACCAGATGTTTGAAGCCCAAGCGGAAGCAACGCCCAATGCCATGGCCGTCGTCTGCGGCAAAGAGCGATGGACCTATGTGCAGCTTGACGTGAGAGCCAATGAGATTGCCCACAACTTGCGGGCATCGAGCATCGGGCCGGGATCGCGCGTGGTGCTATATACCGGGCGCGGCATTGAGGCGGTTGCCGCCATGCTGGGCGTGCTCAAGGTTGGGGCAGCGTATGTGCCCGTCGAAACGGCTCTGCCAGCCCAGCGGGCCGACGCCATTGCCGCGTTGGTGCGTCCGCAGGCGATCATCAGCGACCCAACTCATAGGAGACAGGCTGAAGGACTGCGACAGCGGCTGGGAACCAGTGTGCCCCTGTTCTGCCTGGGCGGCGGCCAATTGGAATGTGAGCGCACGGAAGACCAGATTATCCGCCTCGACGATACGCGGCCACCTTGCGCGGCCCGTGAAACCAGTTGTCCCCCGACGGCAGGAGATTTGGCGTATGTGATCTTCACTTCCGGATCGAGCGGTGTACCCAAAGGCGTGGCGGTAAGCCATCGGGCGGCGATGAACACCATCGCGTGGGTCAATCACAGCTTCGGCGTCGGTCCCGGCGACATGCTCCTATGCGTGGCCTCCTTCAGTTTCGACCTATCCGTTTACGATATCTTCGGCACTCTGGCCGTGGGCGCAACCGTCCGTCTGGCCAGCGATGATGAAGTGCAAGATCCCCGACGTCTGCTGGAGATCGTCTGCCGCGAACCCGTGACGTTCTGGGATTCGGCGCCGGCGGCCTTGCAGCAAGTGGCCTGTCTGTTTCCCGATTGCCCACGCCAGTTGAGCGACACGCTGCGTCTGGTGTTTCTCAGCGGTGATTGGGTTCCCTTGTCCCTGTCGCCGCTCATAAAAGGCCGCTTCCCCAACGCCCAGGTCATCGCGCTGGGCGGTGCGACCGAGGCTGCCATCTGGTCCAACTTCTTTATCGTCGGGGAGGTCCAAGAGCAATGGACCAGCATTCCCTACGGCCGGCCCATCCAGAATGCCCAGTATTACGTGCTGGACCGGCGGCTGCATCCTTGTCCGATTGGCGTGGAGGGAGACCTTTACATTGCCGGGTCGTGTCTGGCCGAAGAGTATTTGAACGCGCCGCAGTTGACGGCCGAGCGGTTCATCCCCAACCCCTTCGGTCAAGCGGGTGAGCGGATGTATCGCACTGGCGACCGGGCGCGGTTCTGGGCCGACGGGAACATCGAGTTTCGCGGGCGGCTGGACGGGCAAGTCAAGATTCGCGGCTTTCGCGTCGAACTGGCTGAGATCGAAATGGCCTTGCGGAAACATCCTGCGGTAAACCAAGCCGTGGTGGTCGCCCATGATGCGGACGGTCACGGCAAGCAGCTTGCGGCGTATATCGTCCCAACTGGCCAGATGGCGCCGACATCGGCTCAGTTGCGCGAGCATCTGGCGACTCTATTGCCGCACTTCATGATCCCGGCGACGTTTGTCGCAATTGAGGGCTTTCCGTTGACGCCCAACGGTAAGCTGGATCGTCGTGCCTTGCCGGACCCCCGGATAGGCCAGACGGACGCCAACTCCCATTTTGAGCCACCAGTGACGCAACTGGAGCAGCGAATTGCCGCCATCTGGGAAAAGGTGCTCCGTACCCAACGCGTGGGTCGCCACGACAGTTTCTTTGACTTGGGCGGTGATTCGCTGATGAGCGTGGAGGTAGTCGCTCAGGCCGCCGCCGTAGGCTTGGATATTAGTCCCCGGCACGTCTTTCAGTATCCGACGCTGGCGCAACTGGCCCAGGTGACCCGGCCGCTGGAGCCGCGGTTCGGTCGCTTGACCGCCGGTCCCTGGGTGGACGATTGGACGCGCCACGCGATGGTGTTGCCGTTGCCGGGATCCGGCCCAATGGCCTCGCCCGCCGGGTTTCTGATAGCCGGTCTCAGCCCGCGGC
>JANYKD010000169.1 GCA_025361735.1 Phycisphaerales bacterium | reverse complement strand
CGTCCAACGTGACCGGCCCTTTCTCTTTAATCGCGATCGACGATCGCGTCTGTTACTTATTCCGCGGCGGCACGGCCACCGAGACGACATGCAGAATGTTCTTCTTGGCCAGGAGCGCCGTCAGCAGCGCCGCGGTCGGCTGGCTGTCGGTCTTGAGCACCATCAGCGCCGTGGCGGTTCCGTCGGACGCAAAATCGCGGCTGATGACCATGTCCGCGATGTTCACGCTGGCATCGCCGAACGTCGTGCCGACGAAGCCGATCACGCCCGGCATGTCCTTGTTCTGGATGATCACCATGTTGCCTTCGGGGATCATGTCCATCGAATAGTTGTCCAGCCGCAGCAGTCGTGGCAGGCCATCGGCGTAGACCGTGCCCAGGATGCGGTGGCTGTTGCCGTCGGCCGTCTCCACACGCACGCCCAGGATGTCGCCCACCAGCCCGGCCGGCGGGGCGTTCTCGGGGACCTTCACGAGGTCGATGCCGCGTTCCTTGGCCAGATGTTCGACGTTGATGACGTTCACCGGGCTCGTGAAATGTGGCCGGAGGATCTCGGCCGTCGCCAGGCGGGCGAGCGTGCCGAGGTTCTTCTGGGTGCGCTGCCCCGAGCCGCGAATGGTGATGCCCTTGATGCCGCTGGTGCAAAGCCCCGAGAGGAGCATGCCGATGCGGCGGGCCAGATCGACAAAGGGAAGTTCGTCGGCCGGCAAGTCGAGCTTGATGCCGCCCGCGTTGACCGCGCCGCGAATCTCGCCGGTCTTCAGATACGCCACCACGGCCTCGCAAGCCTGCACGGAGACGGCGTTCTGGGCCTCTTCCGTGCTGGCGCCCAGGTGCGGCGTGAGCACGCAGTTGGGCGCGGTGAACAGCGGATGATCGCTCTGCGGCGGTTCCTTGGCGTAGACGTCGATGCCCGCGCCGGCGATCTTGCCTTCCTTCAAGGCGTCGGCCAGTGCGAACTCATCAACCACCTCGCCGCGTGAGTCGTTGATCACCAGAAGGTTCTTCTTGCACTTGCCGAACAAACGATCGCGGTTGAGCAGGTGCTTGGTGGTTGCGCCGCCGGGGACGTGGAAGGTGATGATGTCCACCTGCGACAGGAATTCATCGAAATCACGGATCACTTTCACCCGGCCATCGAGCACGGTCGGCGTGGTCACAAACGGGTCGAATCCGAGCACGTTCATCTCGAACGCCAGCGCCCGCGTGGCCACGGTCTGGCCGATGCGGCCCAGGCCGACGACGCCGATGGTCTTGCCGGCCAATTGCGTGCCTTCGTACTTGGTCTTCTCCCATTTGGCCGGGCCGGTGCGGACATGCCCGTCAGCGCCGGGGATCTTGCGGGCCAGCGACATGAGCAATGCCCAGGCATGCTCGGCTGTGGAAAGCGTCGATGCGGCGGCGGTATTCAGAACCAGAATTCCCTTGGCCGTCGAGGCAGGCAGATCGATGTTGTCGACACCGACGCCGGCGCGGGCGATCACGCGCAGCTTGCCTGGATTCTCGAGTACTTTGGCGGTCACCTTGGCGCCCGAGCGGACGACGAGGCCCTCGTAATTTGGCACTTCGGCCGCCAACTCGGGTTCCTTCAATCCGACCTTGACGTCATACGCCATGCCGGACTGCTTGATGAACTCGAGCCCTTCTTCAGCCAGTTTGTCAGCCACGAGAATCTTCATAGTGTTTCCTTCCTTCTGGTTGGGCGGGATATTACGGAAAAACTCCGGCCAGTGGAAGGGTGCGGACGTGCCTTTCAGGTCAGGTGTATCCCGGATGCGGCCGCCGCGGCGTCGATACCGCAAAAAGCGGCTGATGAGCGGGCATGATGATCCTCGAAACTCAAACAATGGAAGACCGACGGAACTCAAGACCGTGCCTATCATTGACCGGAATGCCGGACGAAGTGGCATCCGTTCAAATCGAAAGGTGCAGACGATGGAATCCACAACACCCGTGGTTGGCCGGATTGAGAAGGCGCTCGGACCCGCGGCCGCCACCATGTTCGTGGAGAGCGGGACAAGCGACCGGCATTTCGTGCTTGAGAGCATCGTGACCATGGTGGCTCTGTACCTGGGTGGAAAGTTCCTCGACGGATTCGCCGAGGGATTCGTCGACGGGACCGGCGTCCCCGAATTGGGCAGGAAACTTGGCGAGAAAGCCCGGAGCCTGATCGGATTCTCCAAACAGGCATTGGACAGCCCCCAGGCCATCGACCCAAAAGAGATGCAGCGACAGATAGAGGAACTCACAAAGGCGGTCGCCGACCTTCGTGCCGTACGCACGAATACCCAGGCAACCGCGGCGGGCGTTGGTCGGGTTCGCGAGGCACTCGAGGAGCAAGGACTGCCGCGCGGCGAGGCCCAGAAGATTTCCGTGCAGATCGAGGTGGCGCTATGGAACGAACCCTAGACGAAGCGGCGTCGGCGGAACTTCACATCTGGATGTCGTTCGTGCGGCTGCTTCTGCAGATTCACCCGCGCGTCGGCGCTGATGAATATGCCCGCCTCGTCGGCCAGCCGCAGGACTTCGACTCCATTCCGGGCTGGAACTGCATTCACCGCGATGCCGGCGCCGCCGCCCCGCTCGCGTACATCTGGATCGGCACCGAGGCCAAAGAAGGGCGATACACGGCCACCCGCCCCGATGTTCCCGAAGACCAGATTCATCACGTCTACGAGAACCGCATCCCGGAATTCACGGACACACTGGCCTGCCGAACGCTGACGCAGTTGGGCGAGATCCTGGCCAGGCAGCCTGAACTGGCAATGATGACGGAGAAACATTGGACCGTGCTCCACGCGGCCGCACAAGCACCCCTGCGCGGCGGCGATCCGTCCGTGGACACGCGGATCAGCACCGCATTGAGCGCGATCCGCCAGGGTGCCGGTGCGTCGGGGGCGACACTGGCGACATTCGAGGCGCCACTGCGGCAGGTTGTCGATGACTACCTCGGCCTGCGCCTCACGCGAAGGCACGCGTCCAACATCGCGGCGGTGCTGCTGGCTCATCTGGCTCTGGCGATCCCCTCGCCTCTGCCTGCTGTCAGGGAGGCCGCATTGATGGGGCAGATCGATCACCTGATCGATCTCACAACCCGAATCCGCGATGAGCGTAATCAGTACGACCTCGCCTCTTTCTACACGTTGACCTGCCTGGGATTGTTCTGGGCCGAAACGGCTCAATTGATGGCAACGCAGATTGCGCCGCACATGGATGCAAAAAAGGCCAAGTTGCTCCAGGCGCGCGCCCGGTACGTGGAGGAATGCGCGGTCCATGAACTTCACCCGAGTTTGCATCATCCGTTCCTGCTGGTGCCGTTCGGCCCCGTGGCGTTCCTGGCCAGCACGACCCGCGGCCTGATAACGCCTGCGGGTTTGTACGCGGGAGCCGGCGTAACCGACCCGCACGCATTGAAGCCCGAGCAAATCTGGCCCAACCTGAAACGGTATTCCGCGGCGGCCAAGCCGGTCACCGTGCCCTGGGACAACTATCTCAATGTGCTCTCGAAGGAACTCGCCGAACACCTGCAAATGTTCCTGCTCGCCATGACATTGGGGCGCGGCGCGCCCCGGTAGCCACCGTCAATCCGGAGGCGCCCGACTCCAGACTCTCTTCTCGGCTTTCTTGTAGTACAATCCTTGCCATGAATCCGCCTCTGCCAACGCCCGTTTCCACTATCGAGGAAACCGTCTCCACGGCGCTCCCGGCCGTTCGCGAGCCGTTCTGGAAACGGCTGGCCTTCATGCTCCTGGCAGTGTGTGTGGCGGGTCTGTGCTTATACTGGACCTGGTGCTTCAATGCTCCGGCCCACGGCGGGGTCGATCAGAACGGCTATCTCGTGGGCGGGCGAAATGTGGCCGACAGCGGGACCATGAAAGCCACCCAGCGCAACCCCGACAGCGGGCAACTCGATCCGTTCATGTTCGTCTCGCCGATGTGGGTCGGCGCGGACATGGGCACCGAGCGCGAGCGGTTCTACCCCAAGTATCCGCTGGGACTGCCGGCCATCTATGCGGCCGTTCTGAAGATCGGCGGAGAGCATGGCCGCGACCTGCCACTCGTCAGCCGGCGATTGGCCGATGGCTACACGCTGTGTCTGTGGGTCAGCCCGGTGTGCATGAGCCTGGCCGTGCTGGGGTGCTTTGGGTTGGGGCGAATGCTGGGCGGATCGTACGCGGGCGTGCTGGCCGCGATTGTGTTCGCCACCTCGCCGGTGACACTGGGGCTGTCGACCAGTCCCAACTCGCACGCGTCGGCGGTCTGCTGCGTCGCCTGGGGAATGCTGTTCCTTTGCTGGTGGTGGCGCAGCGGAGGCTTATTCAAGGGACTTCTGGCGGGGGTGCTCATCGGATACGCAGCCACGATCCGCTACACCGAAGGACTACTCGTGCTGCCGCTGTTCTACGTGGTTATCGAACGGGCCATGCCGGGCTTGTTGCCCTGGAACTGGACCAGCCTGCGCGACCGCCAAGGTATTCGCCCCGTGAAATCGCCCACGCCGTGGCAGCGCTGGCAGGGACTGGCAGTCGCCCTGGGCTGGGCCCTGCCCGTCGCCATCCTCGTGATCTACAACCTGCGGGCCATGAGCACGCTGACGGGGTACGACAACACGAATGAGTCGGCCATCGGCTCGGCCTTCAAATGGGAGCACTTCCGCGTCAACTGGTATACCACGGTCACGCAGCTCAACGACATTGCCCTGGCGTTCGTGCTGCCGCTGGGTCTGGCCGGGCTGGTGTGGATGTACCGCTGGAATTTCCGGCTGGCGACAGCCATGCTGCTGTGGATCGTCCCCAGCGCCATCGCCTACACCAGCTATTACTGGGCTCCGCAGCAGGATGTGGCCACGCGTTACATGCGGTTCTTTCTGACCATCATGCCGGGGCTAGCGGTGTGTGCGTTTGCCGGAATGTCGCGAGTCGCGGTTGTGGTGGGTGGCCGGGCGTCGGGAGGGATGGCATCAACTGTGGCCGCCGGTCTGCTGGCCGCGCTGGCCGCGGTTCAGGGGGCGTATGAGGCGGTGCCCGTTGCCGAAGTGGAAGCCACTGGCCGGCAGATACTGGCGTACAACGTCCAGGCGGTGAAGGAACGGATCCGTGCCGCCGGTTTCAAGGAAGAGGATGCGGTCATCATCTCCGGAGATATCCAGGCCCTCGACTGGCTGCAGTTCGCCACGCGCGTTCGGCTGTATAACGCGAGTCTGTTCAACGACCGGATGATCCGCGAACTGACCAGTTCGCAACGCAATCCAGATGACCCCGATGCGCTTGATCCACACCGCCGGCAGGCGCTTAAGGATCGCATCGAGAAACTGACGGAGGATCGGCTCGGCAAGTCGCTGGCGGAACTCGGCAGCGGCACGCGGGCACTGGAGATATCCCGCACGTTGGAGGCGCAGGAGAAGAAGATCGTCGCCGACGCACTGGCGCATGGCCGGGCCGTGTTCATTCTCGATTCCGGTTTCCCCGCGACGCGGAGGCTCGGCGCCGTCGACTCCAGGCTCTACCAACTGAAGACGGTCGCCAATTGGTCAGCCCCGGTCCACAATCCGCCGCTGCCGGACAACCCGACATCGCTGCGAACCGCCGGCCGGGCACGCGACACCAGACTGGTGCGCGCGGAACGATATGGCCGGATCATCTGGTCGCTGACGCAGATCGTGCCGAAGACGCCCGCAACCCGGCCGTGAGCGTTCATCCCACAATGCCGCCAATGTCGATCAGGTGCATCTGTCGCCCGCTGCCTCCGTGCGGCGAATCGATGCACACCCGCCGGCCGCGGCGGTCGGCGCGCGGGTGCGTGTCGCACCGCCATTCGCCTGTGTACGGCGCTGGCGAGAGGAAGTGCCCCAGCGAAACGCGTTTGCCGGATTCGACGTTGTAGAGATACGGGTGCTGCAGCCGGTTCTTGTCGGGGTAGGTGTCGTTGAGTATCCACTTGTTGCCGGGCAGGTAGGTGTTGTGCCCGTTGACGGTCATGACCGTCGGCCCGATCGGCTCCACCACGTCCGTCTTGTCGGTGTAGAGGTAGAACCGTTCGTTGAGCGATGGATGCCACGCCCAGGCCGCGACGTGTGTCGCGTCGCGCCAGATGAAGTGCGACGTCTTTCCGTGCGGGTCGAGAATATACGGGTCTTTGCCGTTGGCATCGGCCGTGAACAGGCGGGTGTGGAATGTCTTAAGCGGCTCGTCCTGCCCGCGCCAGCGGTGCAGGAAGATGAACCGCTTGCCGTCCGGGGAGACCAGCAGGTGATTGAACCAGTGCTTGGCGCCTTTGGGATATCCGCCGGGACACTCGATGGCGGCCGCCTGAGCGAAGGTGATGATCAACTTCGCATCTCCGGTCTTGAGGTCGATCTTCCAGATCCCCGCGTTGTCGGGCGCCTGCACCTCGCGCCCGGGATCGGGGATGCCCGCATAGCCGTAGCCCGGCCGGCAGTCGTTGAGCCGGCTGAACTCCGGAGCGATGCCCCAGGTGCCATCGGGGCTCACCGCGTACACCGGGTGCCCCAGCGTTCGCTTCTTGCCGGATTTCACATCGACGATGTGACACACGAACTTGTCGCCCTCGCGGTCGTTCCAGAATACCTCCGACTGCGTGCCGGGGATCCACTGCAGCATGCATCCCTGCTGCCAGTTCCAGGCGTGCGACTGGCCGAGTTCCGTCCACTTGTCGCCGTCGGCGGTGTCCACCATGCCCACGTTGATGACGTCATCCGCAGTCGGGGAACGATGCTCGAAGCCGACCTCGTTGCCGAGCACCAGCCGGTCGGCCGGATCAAACTGCAGTTTGTCGTAATAGCCGAACCAGTGAAACTTGGGACCGTGTGTGATCGGCCTGATCCGCGGGAGAAACTCGAGGGGTTCATCCGCGGCGCAGGCGGTGCCGGCCGCTGTGGCGGCGATCAAGGCAAGGAAACTGCGGCGGGAAACATTTGATGGCGCGTGCGGTGTGGTCATGGGGGACTCCAGCAATCTGTTACCCGAGTTTCTCGATTCCGTTCATGCCTTGCTGCATACGATGCGGCCAGAACCGCGGGGAGGGCCGTGCTTCCGCACGGCCGGAATGGCGGTCCCGCAGCAACGGCCGCAGAGACTGCGGCCCTCCCGAAAGAATGGCAGCGCTGGGTGCCCGAACGGAGTCCCGCTGTCCTTGCGGGAATATCTTCCAAAGCTGTAATATGACCTCATGAAATCGCTCCTGACGCCCCGAGAACTTGCCGATGCCATCGGTGTGTCCGAATCGTCCGTTCGCCGCTGGGTCGATGCCGGGCACATTCCGATGACGCGCACGCAAGGGGGCCACCGCCGCATCGCCCTCGATGATGCCCTGCGTTATCTCCGCGAAATCCAGGCGGATATTCCCCGGCCGCAGGTGCTGGGCCTCGAACAGTTCTCGATCGACGGTTCGGAAGATCAGGCGTTGCTGGGCGCGCTGTCCGCGGGCGACGCGGTCCGCGCCCGCGGAATTCTGCTCAGCCTCTATATCTCCGGCCGGCATGTCTCACGCATCTTCGACGGACCGGTGCGGTCGGTGCTCCAGAAACTCGGCGATCACGGCGCTCGCGATCTACCGGCCACGCTCATCGAACACCGCGCCATGGACATCTGCCTGCAGGGCGTCTGCCAGTTGCGCTCGCTGCTGGTTCCACCGGCCGATGCGCCGCTCGCCATTGGCGCCGCGCCGGCCGGCGACGCATCCATTCTGCCCTCGATGATGGCTGCGGCGGTGCTTGCCGATGCCGGCTTCCGCGAGGCCAACCATGGTCCGAACACGCCCGTCGAACCGCTCGGTCAATTGGCCGCGGAAAAGAAGGCACGCCTGGTGTGGCTGTCGATCACCACGGCGCCCAACGCGGAGAAGTTGCTCGGCGAGATCGATCGCCTGAGCCGCAAGCTGAATGAACACAAGATTCCGCTCGTGCTGGGCGGCCGGATTGTGCGGGATTTTGTCGTCCGCGACCGACCGAACCTGCATGTGGTCAGTACGATGGCGGAGCTGGCCGCGTTTGCGCGCGGGATTACCGCGGGGACGTGAGCACCGGTAATCAGTGATCAGTCATCAGTCATCAGTGATCCGGTGATCGGTGGCCGATGGAGGCTCTTCACCGGCTACGGATTACCGATCACCTGATCACCGACTCCCCGCTTGGTTGATCGCCTGGAAGTAGAGCCGCAGGGGTTCGGCGTAGCCGGCGGCGTCGGGCTCCGACAGCGGGGCCGAGCCGGGGGTCGTGTCGGGTTCGCGCAGAAAACTCCACTGTCGCAGTGTCGGCAGCATGTCTGCCGACACTCTCGCTGCATCGCCGGGTTGGGTCGTGAGAATCGGCCGCAGGGATGGGGCCATCGCCAGACGGCGCAGCATCGCGGCGCGAGCGGCGTCCTGCCAGGCTTGCGACAGAGCGATGGATGCACTTTGCTGATAGGCCCGGAGCCGCGCGGGATCGTCCGACCCCGCGTTAATGGTCGCGGAAGCCGCGTCTGCGAAGTAGCGGGCGGCGAAGAGCGGATCCTGCTCGATGAGCCGGCCCTGGGCGCGGCGCAGTGCGTTCTGAGCCAGTTCGATCGCCAGCCGCACTCGGTCGGCGACTTGCTCCACGGCGGCCGCTTCGTTCTGACGTGCGGCCGGCAACAACGCCCGCAGCGCCGGCCCAAGCTGTTTCTCAAACACCAGCATTACCTCGGCCGATTCAGTCTCGAATCCCGAGACCCTGCGCCCCATATCCTCCATGGCCTCCTCGGACAGGGGGGCCGCCGCCAGCGCAAGCTCGTCGTCCGCTTCACGAAGATCGACATCGGCTTTTTGCCTCGAACGCTCCGCAGTCATTTGTGCCGCGGGTTCGGTCGTTTCGGCCGCCGCCTTCCGGGCCCGCTCGGCCTGGTCCGCGAAGTGCCGCCGGTTTTCCGCGGCGGCCATCACTTTCAGCAGATCCTGCGGCATCGACGCGAGCGTCTCCTGAGCCTGCTGCATCGCCGCCGTCGCCCGCCGCCGGACCTCGGGCGAGAGGTTCGTGTCGATCTGCCGCACATCCTCGGCCTTGATGCGACCGACGTCTTCGGCAAGCTGTTTTTGCCGCCGGAGAATTTCGGCCGTCTCTGAGGCATTCGCCGGGTTCGTGGAACGCCGGGTCAGTTCATCCTGCAACGCGGCCGCATCGTCCAGTTCCTGCACGCGTGTCAGGTCGTCATCAATGGGGATGTTCCCGCGGCCTTCCGCGGCGGCCACCTGCCTCAGCCGCTGTGACAACCGGCGGGCCGTGGCATAGTTGCGCGAGGCGATTTCCGCCGACGCCACCAGGGCCAGGTCATCCTGGTCGGGATTCCTCTGCTGCTCCAGAACATCGGCGCTCCGGTTCGTCAGGGTTTCAAGCGTCTTGCGGGCGGCGGCCGCCTGCTCGTGAATTTGCTTGGCCGCCGATGTGTCGGCGGTGCGCAGTCCCCGCATCAGGCGATGCTCGCGTTGCAGCGTGGCGATCAGGTCGGGCAACTGCCGGATCGCTTCACGCGCCGTGCTGCTCGGCGTCGTCTGGGCTGCCAACTGCATGGCCGCTCTGGCTGCGAGTTGCAGATCCCGGGCATTTTGCGGACTGGTGTCCGGTCGGACAGCCTCACCGGCCGATGCCGACAGCAGCCGCTCGCTCAAGGGCGGCGGTGTCTGTCCCGATCCGACGGCGGCGGCCCATTGCCGGGCAGGTTCGTCGAAGCGGACGAATTTCGCGGCCCGGATCTGTGCTTCCGCGGCGTCGGCGCGTGTCTTGAGTTTCGCATCCAGATCCGCGGAGCCCGGCGCGAGCCCCAGTTGCACGACCGCCCGCTCGACTTCCTTCTGAGCCTCGCGAATCGCATCCTGGATCAGCGGCGACCGCGTGTTTGCGGCCGCACGCAGGTTCGCCCGGTCTGAGGCAATGATCCCCGCCAATTCACCTTCCGCCAGCGTACGCAGCAGCACGGACACCTGCGACCCCTGCTCGGTGCAGGCCAGGAACTGCGGCCCGGCCGAAGGATCGTACAGAGTCAGCAGGTCCATCTTCGACAGTCTGTCGATGGCCACGATAAGTTGGCGCACGTGGTCCACCAGATCGGCATAAGCAAGCGTGTGCTGTGGTGTGGGCGAGCGCGACACGCATCGCAGCAGCAACTGGTGCAGCAGGATGGCCGACTCATTGGCCGTGGCCAGCGATCTGACGATGTCGAGTTGTTGCGTATACTGATCCGACTCGCTTTCCGCGCCCCGGCCCAGCATCGCGAGATTGTCGCCGGCACGGCGCAGTTCGCGCACGAGCCCGGCCGACAGTCCCGCCGCCGAGCGGATTTCGACCACGCGGACTCGAGTCAGCGCGTCGATGGGCCGCGGTGCAAGCAATATGTGTCGTTTGGGTTCCGACTCCACGCGCCGGTCTGATCCATCGGTGGCCGCGATCCACACGGTGACCACGTTGCCGACCGTGACATTAAGCGTGGCGAGGTCGAGGTTGTATTGCCCTTCGACTCGCCGCGTGTCGCTGCCGCGCGGCAGGGCTATTTCCTGTGGCGCCTGATCGTTGACGCGATACATCAGCGACAGCGCAGCCAGGCCGTAGTCGTCGACCCCGATGTAGCTCACGGGCACGACGGCCCGCGGCGACAGGCGCAGATCCTCCGAAGGTGCGAACATTCGCACCAGGGGCTGGCGGTCGGGGATGGCCCGGATCGCAATCGCGGAGGACAACCGCGTTGACAACGACGCAGTGCTGACGAGTTCCAGGTCCGCCGTTGTTGTCGTCTTGACGGTCATCGACAAGCTCGCCCGATGCGGATCAGCATCAAGTTCGAGCGGCATGCGCGTGCCGCCGACCAGGGCCGTCGCCGCCTGCAGTGGTTCGCTCGCTTGCACGGTCAGGAGCACCTTCGTTCCCGTCAGTGTTTCGATGACAGCGTCCCCGCTGGTCGTCACCGTAGCGGCCCGGCCGGTGTACGCGGGATATTCGCAGCGCACTGTGTAGTTCAAGACAGCGGGCGGTTGCAGAATGTGGGCCGTAAACGTCTGTGAGGTCGCATCCCCGGCCCGGACAAAATAGACAAGGGTGCGATCGAGATCGGGCAGGCGGAAGATGTAGTGGTCCGGCGCCACCGGGAGCATGGTGCTGCTGCTGAAAACGCGGCCATCGGTGGAGGTGACAATCTCGACGCCGCCGCGCGTCAGGTTCTTCAGATGCGCATGCACGCTCAGGCTCTGGCCGCGCACCAGGCTGATATTGCCGGGCTCGACGCGTACGTGGGTCGTGGTCACGGCCGGGCTTCCCGAGAGCGGCTGGAAATATCTTGCCGCAAGCAGCCGGAATCCCAATCGCGGCGACAATTGCAGGAGCACCATGACTCCCAGAACCACCGCCGCGCAGGCCCAGGGCACGAGCAGTCGCCGTATACGGAGGCGGCCGGATGGTTTGGATTGCCGGATCGTCGCCTGCACCTGCCCGACAATGCGCCCGAGCATTTCCTCCGAGCCCAGATACTCCGGTTTGTCCAGCAACTGAGACACGGTTGTTGCCAGGCTCTGGCCAAACTCCGGCTGGGTTCGCTCAATCTCCCCGGCCGCCTGCAACCAGTCCACGCGGCTGTGCAGCACGCGTCGCAACGGTCGCACCAGGATCAGCACGAACGCCAGTGCATTGCCGAGCAGCAGCGCCAGTCGAATGCCCGCGGCCAAAGCGAGCCAGCGGTCCAGCAGGCAGGAAATCACCAGGACCATGAGAAACACAGCCAGTGACATTCCCCCGGCGCGTACCAGTTCCGATGCCCTGCGCCGCGCGACAAATCGTCGCACGTACTGTTGAACCTCAACTGGTAGCGCCACATTGCTCATAAACTGGCCTGCTCACGCGAGTCCATACTGTTTCCGCAACGCCCATTCTCCGGCCAGGCACGATAGCACGAACACAAACAGATATCCGCTGTCCCACAGTCTTGTCTCACTATATGCCGGGTGCCGCCGCCGGACATCGGCCAGCAGTTGGGGCAGCGTGTGAACCTGGTCGAGCGAGAGCACGTGGCCGCCGCTGGCGTCGGCCAGTCCCTGGAGAAATGCCCGGTCGCCGGTCAGGTCCGACATCTCCGCCTCCGATTTCCGCTCCACCTGCAGCGGCAACGGCAGCTCTTCCACGCGGCCATCAATGGCCGGCGACAGCAGCCGCACTTCACACTCGCCCAGCGGCAGTTCCGGCGCGGTGCCGCTGTATCGTCCCGGCGCGCCGGGTTCGGCGTGCAGCCAGACAGTCGCTATTCGCCGACCAGCCGCCAGCACCTGGACCTCCAGCCTGGTTGGCGGCTCCTTCATCCGCAACGCTCGCTCAAATCGTGCCCGGAGGTTCACGGTCTGCCCCGGCTCGGCGGAAACGGCGTCGGCATCGAAGGAGAGTTCGCCCGACACGGCCGCGTACGGCCTGTCGATGGCGCCGCGCACGAGCTGCACCCAGAAGCGTTCGTGATCGCGCTCGCCCACGCGCTGCCGCCATCGCCAGGTTTCGTTGGTTGCCAGATAGTAGACTCTCCCCGCACCGGCCCGCGTTTCGGTTAACAGCGGCAACCGCGACTCGCGTTCGGCAAGCAGCATGCGAGCGCTGGGCCGCAGTTCGGGTATGGCGAGGAACCGGTAAAACCCAGGCAGGTCATCCCAGCGACGGCGCGAGGCCTCGGGATCTTCCTCCAGCCGGAGCAGCGACACGTCTTCCATGCCCGGCGTCGGCGTGAAGTGGAACGCCGGGTTCTGGCCGGGCCAGACGCGCCAGGCGGGCTTGGCCGCGGCGCGGAACGGGAGCAGTTCCGCCAG
The DNA here is from genome assembly GCA_025361735.1 of Phycisphaerales bacterium. Taxonomy (GTDB): domain Bacteria; phylum Planctomycetota; class Phycisphaerae; order Tepidisphaerales; family Tepidisphaeraceae; genus JANYKD01. The sequence continues at coordinate 12,799 of JANYKD010000169.1, read as the reverse complement.
CGGGTCCCCTTCGCTCAATCGACGCAGATCCGCCAGCCCGGGCACGATCAACAGCCCCAACCCGCGCTCGCGAACGGCCTGCACGATCGCCTGCCACTGCTGCGCCGACATTGCTTCCCGCGGCACGTCGAACAGCACCAGCAGGCTCTGGTCGGCAAGTTCCGTCGCTGGCATTCCCACCGCATTTCCCGGACCCACCAGGGCTTCGCGGAGGCGTATCCACGGCTGGCGGGCCAGCGCATCGCGCACGTAGCGGAAATCCCACCCGGCCGATCCGGCGATGAGCGTCACCTTTACCTTCTGCGGCAGAACCTTGACCCACCGATCGACCTGGTTGTTGACCGCGGAAACCTCGCCTTCCTGCTGTGGAATGGCCAGCGTAATGCGATGCACGCCCGGCACATCCAGCACCGTCGACAGCTCGGCCTCGATGCGCTTGTCGCGCAGTCGCAGCGGCGCGGTCTGTGCCGCTTCACCGTCCACCGAAATCTCGGCGTCGCCGATCAACCGGCGAAACTCGATGTTGGTGCTTCTCACGTTCATGCGGGCCACGAGCGTTTCGCCCGCAAAAACCTCCGACGGCATCTCGACGTTGGTCACGGCGACATCCTGCACATGCTCCGAGGCCGCGAAGACCGGAAACACGGGGATGCCGGGCGGGATCGCCAGTGCCGCGGGATTGGACATGGCCGGAACATGGCGGCCGTCGGTCACCAGCACGACCGCCTGCACGGGCGTCTTTCCCAGCGACGCGAACACTCGGCGCAAACCCGGACCGATTTCCGACAACGCCTGATCGGCCGTCACCGGCGGTTCGGCCGGCGGCGCCGCCTTGGCCAGCGGCACGCTGCGCATGCCTTCGCCAACGGTGTAAACAAGCACGGGCGTCTGCGGATCCAGTCGCGAGAGCAGTCCCTCTTTCGCCGCAATGAGTTCCCAGGCCAGCCTGATACGGCTCATTCGCGACAGTTCCGTGCAGGTGTCGCGCACCTGCGGATTGGTCTGGAACGCCTGCTCATCGGTTTGGTCCTGCAGGCTCACAACTTTCTTCCGGGCCTGCATCAGGTTCTCCCGGATGCTTCGAATCCAGGTTTCGCGGTCGCCGCTGAAGTTCGCCAGGCGGCCGAAATGCTCGGCCGCCGCGGATCGCATGACGCGCGAGGTCGTCTCGGCTTTCCTGGCCAGCGAGATCAGTTCCGAGCTGGAATGGTCCAGGCGATTCTGCGCGTCGGTTGCTCCGCGCCCCGATAGCTTGGCGTAATCCAGTTCGCGCTGTGCCCGCTCGATTTCCTCGGCGATCGACTCCATCCGCCGCAGCGAGCCCTCCAGGTCCGAGATCGACACCGGCAGCGCATCGGGACTGAGCCTGCCGAGTGATTCGGCGATCGCCACGAGTTGCCCCAGCACTTGCGATTTGCCCACGCCTTCCGGCGGCAGGGCATGGTCCGTCACACCCATGCTCATCGATGTGTCCAGCACGATTACCAGCGATCCCTGCTCTTCGATGCTGCGAGACCGCAGCAGCACCGGCCGCAGCATCGAGAACAGCAGCGCCACCACCGCGGCGCTGCGGAACAGCGGCGGCGCAATCCGCCCCAGAAGCGGCAGACTCCTCACCTGCCTTGGATACACCGCCAGAAACGCCAGCAGCGACAACGCCGCCGCCAGCGCTGTCGCCGGCCACAGGTCGCCCGCGCGCAGTGTCAGGTTTGCCAGGGTCATGACACGCCTCCCGCGGACCACAGCCGCGTCAGCGCCAGTTCCGCCGCGGCCGCCAGGATCGCCGCCGCGAGCAGCACAAACCACAACTCCTGTCCGTGCCGGTCGCCCGCCAGGATCGGCCCGATCACCTGCGATTCCAGATCCAGCCTGACGAAAGGCAGCTCCGTGGAAAGCCGCCGCCAGTTCTCGTCACTGAGCGGTGTCAGATCCGATTCCTGTCGCGGTGGTTGAACAACAAAATGCAGCACACGGTTCTTGCCGCCGACCTTTGCCAGCAGCCGGTAGATTCCGGGGTGTTGCGTCTCTGTATATCTCACCTGGACCGTGCGTCCCGACGACACCACCGGGATCGGCCGCTCGTCGTTGCGCGAGATCTCCGCGCGTTCGATCGGCTCATCGAACACCGCCGTCAATGGCTCGCCGGGCATGACATTGCGCGGCGGCGGCGATGGCGCCGCATATCGCACCAGCGACTGCGTGAACGGCAGGAAAAACGGGTATAGCGGCAGCGTGTTCCAGTTCACGTCCACCGGCGACGTCAGCAGCAGCACCTTCCCCCGGCCGCACGGCGCCTCGACCAGAAACGGATCACCCGATGACAGTGTCGCCAGCACCCGCGCGTCGCCCGGCCGCGGCGACGCCGGGAAATACCGCGCCACCACCGCCTCCGGCCGCGGATCGGCTCCGCGGCGAAAACGGAATACCGGGTGTTGCAACTCCAGCCCCAGCAGTGTCGTTGCCCGCGACGGATCCGGCGGCACCGCCGGCATCAGCTTCGCCGGCGACAATCCACCCCCATCGCGGTACAGCAGCTCGTTGAAATTCTCGACACGCGTGAGGTTGCCCGGGCACAGGATCAACCCCGTCCCCTCGTAAACCTTCTGCTCGATCGCCCGCTCGATGCCGCGGTTCAGCGCCGGAATGTTCGCCAGCACGATCACCTGGTACTTCGACATGTCCAGCGCTGCCGTTTCCTCGGCCGTCTTCACCGTCACATGCGCCATGTCGCCCGGCTTCTTCAGCACCGACTGATACGGCGACAACGCCAGCTTGAGAAAATACGACTCGCGCGACTGCGGCGGCCCGGATTCGTCGCCCGATACGATCAGCAACTCGATCGGCTCGATCACCTCGACCGCCAGATCGTAGTGGTTGTCCACCTCCAGCCCCGCCGCTTTGATCTCCGCCGACACCACATGCGACCCCGCCTGCGCGAACGAGATCGGGATTCGCATCGACGCCGACGACCTCGCCGGTATCGTCACCGTCGCCGTCTTCACCCGCTTGTTCTCCTCGGCCGGCCGTCGCGTCGCATCCGCCGGCGAGAGCACGGATACCGTCACATCCATCGCCGGCCGCAGGGCCGCGGCATAATTTCGCAAACGTATCTCGACCTCCGTGCTCTGGCCACGGATTGCCGGTTCGTCGATGAGCCGCACCGACTCGATGGAGACATTGTCCGATTCCTCACCGCCGACGGGAATTACATAGAACCGCGTCGGGCGCTGCGGGTTTCGCAGCCATGCCGCATGAGCGGCCTTCGGGTCCACATGCCGCCAGCTCTCCGCCTGCCGATCGGTCACCAGATAAAGTTCCCGTCCCAGTCGCGAGGGCTGATCGAGGATCCTCCCCGCCGCCGCCAGCGCTTCGGCAAAGTTGGCCGATCCCGACGACACGCTGATCCCATCCAGATCGCGCGCGACGTTCTGTAGATTGGTCGTCGGCTGCGGATAGAGCACGGTCAACTCATCCCCCAGCAGGATCACCGAAACTTCGGTGCCCTTCTCCAGTGCCCACAGAATCTGCCGCACCGCATCCCTGGCCCGCTCAAACCGCGAGCGGCCGCCCTCCATGCACCCCATGCTGTACGAGCAATCCAGCACGATCACCGCCGTCGGACTCGCGCTCCCGCTGGTCATGGCCCATCGGCCCCGGACCACCGGCCGGGCCAGCGCCATCGCCAGCAGCCCCACCAGCAGCATCCGCAACCCCAGCAGAATCCACTGCCGCGTTCGTGTGCTCTGCGATTGCCGGGCATCCACCCCGGCCAGGAACATCATCGCCCCCCATTGCACCTCGCGATACCGCGCCCGCGACAGCAGGTGCAGCAACAGCGGCACCACCGCCCCGCCCAGCCCGGCCAGCATGAATGGATTCAGCCACATTGTTATCTAACTTATACGACGTCCGCCATCGCCCGAACGTTCTCGTGCGGCGTGTCGCGCGGGATTTCGCACCCGGCGCCGACGATGTACCGTCCGCCCGCGGCATCCCGGCACCCGCACAGCGCCTCGCGGATCATCTCCGGCGTGCTGTTGCGCACCACGCGCACGGGGTCGATGTTGCCCAGCAACACCTGCCCCGGCCCCATCGCCGCCCGCGCCTCGGCCACCGGCGAAAGAAAGTCCAGATCGACAATATCGCACCCGAGTTTCCCGATCTGCCCCAGGCTGTGTCGCGTGTCGCCGCAGATGTGCAGCCGCACCAGTCCCCCGGCCGCGTGGATCGCATCCACCATCTGCTTCTCGTACGGGAAGACAAACTCGCGGTAGATATCCGGCCCCACCAGCGACGCCGCCGCATCGCCCAGCCCGATCAGGTCCGCCCCGGCCGCCAGCTGCGCCCTAGCAAACCGAATCCCCATCTCCGTGCAGAATCCAAAGAGGTCCCGGACGAAGGCTTCATCCTCGAAGAAATCCATCATGAGATTGTTAAGCCCGCGCAGGTCCGATCCCTCCGCGCACGGCCCTTCGACCCACCCTTCGATCAGCTTGTCATTCCCCACGCGCTGCTTGAACAGCTCGACCGCCTTGAGCCGGTCCGTCATGCGTCCCCCGCCGGCCGGATCGGGAAACGCCAGCCCCACGAGTTTCGTCTTGTCCCCCAGCAGCGCATCGGCCTCGTCATGGGCCGGTGGACTGTCCTCCTGAAACACCACGATCGCCCCGCAATCATGCGATTCCCGCGCCGGATCGGAAATAACCGAGACATAGTCAAACCCAAACTTCTCGGCCACGCGCACCTGGCCTTCAACCAGTTTCCGATAGTCGCTCGCATACTCGCCGTATTTCACACCGATGAAGTCCGCCGCAAACTGCATGGTGATGGGCATCCGTGGCAGCCGGTCCACCGCCAGCCCGCGAATCTGGTTGATAACACGCTGTTTCGAGGTGAGCATTGTCAGGCCTTTCCGAGTTCATGAATGACCTGCGAAATCTATCAGAGCCACGCCCCGATTGACAGGCGTCCCATCGACACCAGGACCACCGCGACCGGGATACGTAACGTCATAAGATCTTCCCTGCGATCAGCACCTGTTCCGCGAGCATCCAATCGTATCCGCCGTGACGGCGACGGCAATCGTCCGGTGCGAGCGCAGCCGCTCGGTGGGCCGCGCCATTGCTCCCGGTGAGGAAGTAGAGCCGGTGCCCTCACCGGTTTCTTCGGACAGCGTTTGCACGCCAAGCCGACGAGGGCGTCGGCTCTACTCTCCTGCCAAGTCCGGGTGGGTCCGCGACCCGCCGCTGCGTGCCCACGATAACACCGGCGTGCCGATTTTCCCCGTTGCCTGTCCGTATGCCTGCATCGACAGCAGCGAGCCAACACAGGATAATCAAGCGACGTTGTCGTGCGGCCGAGGCTCAAGATGGCGACACCTGATTTTCTCGAATACGGAACAGCAGTCCGAGCAAATCGGCGCCGTTGTGTTCGATGGTCGCTCGTCGTTGTCCTGCTCGTTGTGGTTGTGTGGCAACTTCATAGTGCCTGCCAGTGGGCCTATTACCGCGATCGCGATCGTGTGCGAGCGGATTGGGACGCAGTGTCGAGTGGACGAACCATGGCAATCGATGGTTACGACAACACAATGTCATGGGCAGTCGCTGAGGCGAGAATCCGCGCTGACGGTTCCCAGGGTAGGATAATTAGAATTCTATCGCCGAGGCCCGGCGAACTCCGTACCGGAGCTCGCTTGGCCATCGAGTCCCTCGGGTCCACTGGCGTGTGCGTAGAGACCGGTGATGAGCGAGTGAGTGTAGGATATCTTGACGTGGGTTCCCAAAGTGAATTTGCGCCGGTGCTGCCGTTCAGGCTAAAGAATGGTGCTGATTTGGCCTTGCACTACGATGAGATACTGTCGTTCATTAAGCAGGAGAATTCCGGAACGTACACAAACCGGCAGGGACGCCTGTGTACGTATCGAATTCGAGTGTATGACTCATCCGCTTCGCCCATACCGCCAGCTTTGGGCTCCGTCCTCAAGGGGTCAACAGGCCCGTAGGGCGGGTCCATGACCCGCCGTCACGGCTGACCTCGACGCCACCAACACCGTTTCGCTCGCCCAGCCACCGCCGTCGTCGGCTCCACATGAGCCGCGGAGCGGCGCCGGTCAATGGATAGCCAGGGACGCAAGTGCCTGAGCCATGGATCCGCAATATTCCCCAGCCGCGAAGCGGCGACAGTAGCGTTTATTGCCATGAGCGTCATCGTGATGAGCATCCTGTTGCACGCGAAGCCCCGGTAGAACCCAATCCCTGCCGGAAAAACTGGCACATCGCCCCCCGGCGCGGTCGGTGCTCCAATCAACTTGAACTCCCATCGCAAGCTGCGTCCGCAACCGAAGAGGAATGAAGGCAGAAAAATGGCAGGCAAAACATAAGGCGAATGGACGGTATTCATCTTTCACCTGCCATCTTTCTGCCTTGATCCTGTTCACCGATGGTTCGGACCCGCCATACGGACCCTGGACATTGCTTCCAACGAATGCTACATCTGTGCCCATGCGGGCAATCGAGACTCTCCGGGCCATGGTGCCCTGGCCTCCTGATCTGGCATGACCTTTGGGATGTCTCGTTGAAAGGATGCGCCCATGAGCGAAGATTCCGGCTTGGTGTGTCCGTCGTGCGGATACAACCTGACTGCACTGACGTCGTCTGTTTGTCCGGAGTGCGGTTGCCATTTTTTCATCATCCAGCTTCCAGGCAACATGCGCTCATCCGAGCGGGCGTGGTTCACCGTGGGACTTCGCATTCTCGGTGTCTGGTTGCTGGTGTCGGCGTGTGATGAACTCCGCACACTCCTCCATGTACTCTTCGGCGTGTTCCAGCCGCTCAAGACCCCGTTGGCGACTTATATTCTGATTGTTATCCAACACACGATCATCGGATTGTATCTGTTGCTCGGTGCGCAGCAGTTGGTTGGTTTTGTCGCCACATGGATATCGCCCAGGCATCGCCCACGGGATAAACATGCAGCGGGTTGATGGCGGGGCAGGCCGGGCCAGTTTCAATGCGCCATCCACGTGTTCAGCGGCAATTCGAATTTGGAGTTTCGCCGTTTCTCTCGCCGTTGTTAGGGTGCCCCTCTACCAATTCCGCAGCTAACTCCAGACCGCACCGATACTTCCACATCCCGTGTTGCGCTCGCCTGTTGCGCGCGCGAAAGAATTCCAAAAATGATTTCGACAACCCCCACAGCGTACACTCGCATTTTGCGCTGCGCGCTGTTGCGCGCCGATGCTTCCGGCGCGCAGCGCCACGGGTAATATGGAGGAGTAATCTGATGCTTGACCACACCCTTGTACATTCGTGCTTCGGATTTCATTCGTCATTCGAGTTTCGGATTTCGTCATTCACTCAAGTCCACGGCTCCCTTCCGGACCCACCCGGGACCCACCGGGACACCTTTTGGACCCTGAAAGGACACTGTTTTTCACCCGTTGCCAGCGACCTCGCCGCTTGTAACCACCGTGCCAGCAGCTCGTTATGTCTCAAACCCTCAAGACCCCCAACCTCCAGACATTTCTTTCCGCGTACCTCCCGCAACCTGCAACGCCCACGGAGCTCGCTCCGTGGGTTCCCCCCGCTCCCATGCGATCCTGGCGTTGATCGGGGGAGATTCGGGGGGCGCTTTGGGGGCGCTTTTTCGCAGCCCGTTTCATCACCCGCATACTCATAACCACTCTTCAGACCGGCTCTTACGCCTCAAGCCCTCATATCCAAAGCCTCCAAATGCTTTTTTTCACTTTTCACAACCCTCCAGAAAAGCCGGGCATCATGTTCATCGCAAAAGCGGTCGCCGATACCATGCACCGCTTCGTGTCTTCGTGACTTCGTGTTTAATCTTCTTTGGTTGCGGCTCTGCCGCGCCGAGCCACCGGGCCACGCCCGCGCGTTTCCTGTAGAATAGCCTGCCGCTCATCCGGAAAGGATCTCCTCATGCCCGCAACACCCCTGACCGACCTGTCCCGCTGTGCCATCCACACGCAAACCAACAAACCCTGGTCGCTGGCCCAGTGCATCGACGGCTACGGCAAAGCCGGCATCAAGGGCATCAGCGTCTGGCGGCACACGCTGGAGCCGATGGGCGCCAAGGAGGCCGGCCGGATGCTGCGCGACGCCGGGATGCATGTGCCGGCGCTGGTTCGCGGCGGGTTCTTCGTCGCCGACACGGCGGCCGCCCGGCAGGCGGCCATCGACACCAACCGCGTCTGCGTCGACGAAGCGGCCGCCATCGGCGCGGAGATGATCGTGCTGGTTGTCGGGGCAGTGCCCGGTATCCCGCTGGAGGATGCCCGCTAGCAGGTCGCCGACGGCATCGCGACCGTGCTTCCCTATGCCAAGGCGGCGGGCATCAAACTCGCCATCGAGCCGCTGCACCCGATGTATGCGGCCGACAAGAGCTGCGTCAACCGGATGGCCGAGGCCCGGCACATCTGCGAACAACTCGCCCATCCCAATGTCGGCATCGCCGTCGATGTGTACCATGTGTGGTGGGATCCCGACCTGCGGGCCGAGATCGCCCTGGCTGGAAAACAGGGCACGCTCTTCGCGTTCCACATTTGCGACTGGCGCGCCAACACGCGACACATGCTCACCGATCGCGGGCTGATGGGCGACGGCTGCATCGACCTGCGCACCATCCGCGGCTGGGTCGAAGCCACGGGATTCCGCGGCTTCAACGAGATCGAGATATTCTCCGAGGAATACTGGGCGATGGACCAGCAGGCCTACGTGGCCAGGATACGCCAGGCGTATCTCGATCGGGCTTGAGGCTTCGGCGACCCGATACTGCGCACCCGTAAACCGCCGGGGCGAGGCTCGGTACATACCGACATGAACGCTCGCACAATTACGCGTGTCGCGACATTGCTTTCCCTTGTCTGCCTGTTCCTCGCGGTAACCCAGCGCAGCTCCGCCGCGGAGCAACCCACGGGCGACGCCTGGCCGGCGTATGTCATTGAGTGGGCCAAGGATGTTAACTCGCCGGCGGATGTGTCGTTTCTGCTGGATGCACCGGCGGGGAAGGATGGCTTCGTCACAGTCAAAGACGGGCATTTCACGTCGCCGGCCGGGAAGCGGCTGCGATTCTGGGGACTCAATGCCACGATGCAAGGGGCGCTTCCCGCCAGGGAATCGGCGCCGATCATCGCCGCCAACCTGGCCCGCATCGGCGTCAACTGCATTCGGTTTCATTTCCTCGATCTGCCCGCGCCGACGGGGCTGCTCGATGGCAAGGCAGACGACACGCAACACCTGGACCCGCAGCAGCTCGATCGCATGGACTTCTTCATCGCGGAGCTCAAAAAGCGCGGCATCTATGCGGACCTGAACCTGCACGTCGGCCGGAAGTACAAGGCCGACGATGGCGTCCGCGATGCCGAGTTGCTGGGGATGACCAAGAGCGTCACCTATTTCGATCCGCGGATCATCGAGCTTCAGAAGCAATATGCCACGACGCTGCTGACGCATGTGAACCCGTACACCGGCAAGGCGTATCGCGAAGAGCCGGCCGTGGCGCTGGTGGAGTTCGTGAATGAGAACTCGCTGACCGAATCGTGGGTGCAGGGCCGGCTGCTGGGCAAGCTGGCCGCCCCGACCAATGAGACATGGCACGACATCCCGCCCAGCTACGGCCAGGCGCTGACCGAGCAGTACAACCAGTGGCTGGGCAAGCATGTCCCGGCCGACACGCTGGCGAAGTGGCGCGCCGACCTGACCTTGCCCGCCGGCGAAGCGATCCCGCGGCTTGTGCCCAAGGAATTCGCCAAAGCGCCCGTCGACCGATTCCGCGCCGAGGCGCAGTTCTACGTGGAACTTGAGGACGCCTTCTTCCAGGGAATGGCGAAGCACTTGCGCGACACGGTTGGCGTGAAATGCCCGCTGATCGGCAACTCCGACCACGGCCACGGCAACGCCTGCTATGCGCTGTTGGCGTCGGTATCCAAGCTCGACGTGGTCGATGGCCACGTTTACTGGCAGCATCCCAAGTATGTCACCGATGCCGCCGGCAAGCGTGGGTTTGAGATCAACGACACGGCGATGGCCAACGATCCGCTGCACAGCACGCCGGTGCAGCTTTCGCGGTCGGCGGTCGCGGGCAAGCCGTACACCGTCTCGGAGGTGAACCACCCGTTCCCGGCCGAGAATGCCTGCGAAGGCGTGCCGGTGCTGGCGGCGTATGCGGCGTTCCAGGACTGGGATGGCATCTTCTGGTACACACTGGACCACAAGGACGTCGCCCAGATGGAGGCGCGCGTGGCCGGGCATTTCGACTTCGCCTTCGACCCGATCAAGATGACCCAACTGCCGGCCGGGGCACTGATGTTCCTGCGCGGCGACGCCAAACCGGCCGCACAGACGATCACCCGCACCTACAGCCACGAACAGGTTCTGGACAGCCTGCGCTTGACCTGGTCGCAGAGCCCGTATTTCACGCCGGGATTCCCGCTGGCGCTGCCGCTCATGCATGCGATGCGCGTCGGCTCGTTCGCCGGCCCGGCGACCGCCAGCTTTGAACAGGTGCCGACCGACACGGTCGTCTCCGACACCGGCGAACTGTCGTGGCTGAACCGCAAGAGCGCCGGCGTGGTGGCCATCAACACGCCGCGATCGCAGTCGCTGGTCGGCAGCGTGAAGCCATCCGACAAGACGACCAATCTCTCGGCTGATCTCACCACGGCGTTCTGCGCCATCACGCTCACATCGCTGGATGATCACCCGATCGCCACGTCGCGCAAGCTGCTGCTGAACACCGCCGCCCGGGCCGCCAACACCGGCATGAAGTGGAACGAGAAACGGACGACGCTGGAGAACTGGGGCACCGCCCCGACGCGAATCGAGCCCATCACTGGGAAGATCATATTGAGTGGAATCGAGGCGACTGAGTTGACCGTCCAGCCCCTGGACGGTGCCGGCCGGCCGCTCGGTAAGGCATCAAAGCTGGCACGAGGTGCGGGCGGGACGTTTACGATGACACTGTCGGAGGCGACGGTGTGGTACATGATCGACGCAGTCGGTGGTCGGTAGCAGGGAAGGAGAAATGGAGTGTTGCAGCAAGGCGCTCACCTCGTCATTCTGTGCCGCCTAATGAGTTACTGTCGCCGGCCGGAATGGGGCCCGGAACCAGGTCGATCACCATACACTCAACCGCGATCCGCACCGCCGGATCGGCGCTCGCCTTGCTCGATCAACCGATCGAGTTTCGATTCCACAGCGATCATGTGCTGACGCATCCGCTCGATATGTTCCGCCGTCATCCGCGTCTGTCTGCGGATTATTCGGGGGAAGAACACGAGGATAATTACCATGACGACGATCCACGGGATGAGTGGAACGATAAGATCTGCAAGATTGACAGTCGTCGGCTGAGTTTGGGCGAGCAGTAGTAGCATAGGTGTTTGACCATAACCAGCGTGGACGGATGCGTCCAGTACCCGGACGTTGCATGACCCTTTGGGCGACAGTTCTGCGGCCTGAAAGGCCGAAACAAGTCAGCCCAGGGTTTGCGTACTCGCATACCCTGGGGTGTTTGGCAAACCAAACCGCCCCGCCCTGAAAGGGCGGAGGAGTCGTCGAGGAGCTAGCGGGCCGGGGTTTCCTCCGCCCCTTCAGGGCGGCGTGTCACTTGGGATCCAATACCCAGGGTATGCGAGTACGCAAACCCTGAGGCTAGCTTCTTCGGCCCCTTCAGGGCCAGAACCACGATTGCCGAAAGTGCCGTGACCGCGAATTGTTCCTGCTCTGGTCTGCACAAGTGACAACCGCTCCGCTCCCCGTATCATGTCCCGTCCATGCCAAGCGTTCGATATAAACTGGTCATTTCCTACCGCGGCACGCACTACCACGGGTGGCAGAAACAAGGCGTTTATGCCAACTACAAAGGCCCCACGCCCAAGCCGGGGCACGGGATTCCCACGATTCAGGAGATCGTCTCGCGGGCCCTGGGCGAGGTGCTGGGGCATCCGGTGCGGCTGGTGGGTTCATCGCGAACGGACACGGGCGTTCATGCCAAGGGACAACTGGCGCACCTGGATACGGACCAGGTGCAGATCCCGCCCGACGGATTGAAACGGGCGACCAATTGCCAGATCCCCGATGACATCCTGATCCGCTCGATCGAGCCGGCCGACCCCGAGTGGGATGCGATCGGTTCGACGATTTCCAAGCGGTATCAGTACGCCATCTGGAACGAGGAAGATCGCAACCCGCTGTACAGCGACTTGGTCTGGCATCGACGGCTGCCGCTGGATTTCCAGGCGATGCAGGCGGCGACGAAGCACTTTGTCGGCACACACAACTTCGCCAGCTTCGCCAAGCCCGGCCACCACCGGGGCAGCACCGTGCGCACGGTGCTGGCATGCGATATTTCGCGGCGCGGACCGCTCATCGTCATGGCGGTCGAGGGGACAGGGTTCCTGTGGAACATGGTCCGCATCATCGTGGGGACAGTCGCGCAGGTGGGGCTGGGCCTCTTTGCCCCCGACGACATCCGCGACATGCTCGCGGCCAAGGACCGCCGCAAAGGCGGCGCGACCGCGCCGCCGCACGGGCTGTATCTACAATGGATTAAGACGGCCAGGCGGGGTGACAAGCGCAAGGGAGAAGAGCTGGAACAGTAATTGATGGTTGATAGTTGGTCGTTGGTAGTTTTGAATACTATAAACGATTATGAGTTTTCAGGGCGGTACTCCGCCGTGAAAACTCGGTTGGGCTGAACGGCTGTCGCCGTGGTGGGCGTGGGAGGGCCGGGGGAACGGCGGTGGACGTTGTGGAATGCAGGCGATCGTGGCCGGGTATAC
>JANYKD010000107.1 GCA_025361735.1 Phycisphaerales bacterium | reverse complement strand
TGGAGAGACTGGCCAGCAGCGCTCGCGGATGGGTGTCGCTGTTGGGCAGGTCGCCGTTGGCTTGCAGGTGAGATTCGAAGCGGGCGAGACCTTCCTGACGGTCCGGGCCGTCGAGCGACGCGTGCATGGCCAGGACACCGCCGAAGAGGCTGTCGAAATAGTCCTTCGGCGTTACGGGAACAGGTTGGCTGAAGACGATGATTGCCGGCGCCGCTTGGGGCCGGGCCGCCAATCGCCGGGCGAGAGTCGATGGATCGAGCGCGATGGGCTTGAGCGAGGCGACGAGGAGGCAGCCGTTAGCGGGAATGCCGCGGACGTGCGGGAAGGATTGCGCGAGCGCGGCGGCCACGGCGCGGTTACGCGCTTCGACGGCCGGGCCCACGTATTCGCCGCCGCTGCCGAACGTGGGAAGGCTGACCGCAAGCACGCCATCGGAAGACAGGCTTGATTTCAGCCGATGGAAGAATTCGGCGGTGGCCAGACGGTTGGACAGCAGGCTGTCGAGATGCCCGGGGAAAACAAGAATCAGGTCGTACGGATCGCTGTTGAGTTCCCAAGTGACCCAGCGAGGGTCGCGCCGAATGGCCGTCGTCATCGCCGGCCAGGAGCTGTACCTCTCGGCCAGGTCCAGCACGACAGCCTCGGTCTCAAGGAGCGCGATCCGCCGCGGGCCATGCCAGGCGAACTGCTCCGGCAACGAAGAAACCGCGGCGCCGACCAGCGCTATCCGGCCAGGACCCGGTACGAGGCAGGCCAACAGATCGGCCAGGGCACGCTCGTCCGGCGACGGAGGCGTCTCAAGTGTGCCGAGCAGGTCCGGGCCGCGGAAGAAGGAGATTTGCAAATGGTCGCGGCGGGCGAGGACGGCGATGCGGCCATGGGGTGTCAATCGGATTTCGCGGAGGTCGTGGTCGGGCAGACGGCGGCGCCAGCGATAACGGTCAAGCGCCGAATCAAGCGGCAGAGCGGCGGCAATGATCAGGGGCAGGATGGCGGCGAATGTGCTGAGTGAACGACGGCGGGTCCACGGATTGGCGAGGCTCAGCCAGGCGGCCAGGACAAGGATGATGCCGACGATGGCGGAGGCGAACAGGGCCGGCGTGGTGGAGAGTGCGAAGCTGAAGACGATGCCCGCGAGCACCGCACCCCAGGTGTCGGACTGATAGAAAGGAATGGCGGCGCCCGTATTGCCGCGGAGGAGCCGGCCGAAGAGCAAGCCACAGAGCAGGGGAGCCGGAATGGCGAGCAGGGCGGCGATAAGCAGTGATCGGTGCAGCGGCGAGGCGGCCGTCGAGCCGGCGATACGGGCAAAGGCAAGGGTGACCAGAAGTGAGAGAGCGGCGAGGAGAGGGAGGAGAATGATCAGGGCAATCGGTTCGTTGTGCGTTAATGTTGTGTTGTTGCATTGTTGTTGTAGGCCCTCGCCCCGGCCCTCTCCCGGAGGGAGAGGGAGCCATGCGGAGGCCAGCATCACGCCCAGCGCACCGGCCAGCAGGTGTGCGGCGAAGATCACGCCCAGCAGCAGTTCGCCGCCGCGGAGCGAGTCGAGCAGCTCCCGCACCAGCAGGATCTGGGCGAGCTGCGCAAAAGCGCCGATGCCGGCGGCGTAGAGCAGATGCCGCGCACAAGGGGAAGGGGCGTCACTCATGTCCAGATCCCCGGCAGTTTCGTCCGGCAATTGGGACAGGTTCCATCCGTCAGGTCGTTGCGGATGATCTTGAACCCCAGCCGCGTGATGACGGCGGCGTGGCAGTGTGGGCAGTAGGTATGGTTGCCCTCGTGCGGGGCGAGGTTACTAATGTAGACGAACTTGAGGCCCGCATCGAAACCGATCTTGCGGGTGGTTTCGAGCGTGGCCTGGGGCGTCATGGGCAGGTTGGCGAGTTCGTGCTGGGGATTGAATCGCTCCAGATGCCACGGCGTGTCCGGGCCGAGATTCTTGACGATCCAGCGGGCCATGGAAGCGAGCAGTTTCGTATCGTCGTTGAGCGTGGGGACGATCAGCGTGGCGACTTCGAGCCACTTGCCGAGGGATTTCACGGCGACCATCGAGTTGAGCACGGGCGCCAGCGATGCTCCGCAGACATCATGGTAGAACTGCTCCGTGGCGCCTTTGTAGGTGATGGTCACGGCGGCGAACGGCTTTACGATGTCGCGCAGGGGTTTGTCCTGGATGTAGCCGCAGGAACAGAGCGTGAGCAGCAGCCCCTTGTCGGCGGCCGATTGGGCCGCGGCCGCGAGAAACTCCGGCGTGACGCTTGGTTCCGTGTACGTGAACGCCAGTCCCTTGAGCTTGCGTTGCGCGGCCTTGGCGATGACGGCGGCGCGGTCGAAGTCGGCGATGTTCCGAGTCTGGTCCGGTCCCTTCTGCGAGAACTGCCAGTTCTGACAATAAGGGCAGTGGATGTTGCAGCCCGCGTGGGCAATGGCCAGCAGTTCAGCGCCGGGCAAGACGTGGGCAAGCGGGTTCTTCTCGATGGGGTCGATGTTGAGCACGCACGGGTGGTCGTAGCCGAGCGTGACGAGTTTGCCACGGCGGTTGGCACGCACATGGCAGGAGCCAACTTCACCGCTGGCGAGGGTTTCATTCCGCGGGCAGAGTTCGCACTCGACGCCGCCGCTGGTCGTGTGCCAGTATTTGGCGGGAGTATCGGCGGGCGTGGCGGCCCGCGCGATGGCAAAGGGGTAGAGCGTCTCGGTAACGGCGGCCGAGACGCCGAGTTGTTGCAGCAGGAAGATGAAACGGCGACGGGTCATTTTGTGGAAGGCACGAAGGCATTGAGGCACGGAGGCATTGAGAGACGGCGGTTAGAAGGCCCGACGGATCACTTGTGCTGGTTGAGCCGTTTGATCAGCGCCGTGTACGCATCGGCCGAACCGGGCACGAGCAGGAACATCGCGCTGGTGAACTTGCGTTCCTTGTCGGCCACTTCGCCCGATGATACACCCGCGATCTGCTTCAGTTCGCCGGCAAGTTTGCCCTTGTCCAGTTCGAAGTCGCTGTCGGGCACCTTGCGGATCTTCTCCAGAAGCGCGATCGCTTTCGTTCGCGTGGCCACGATCTCCTCGGGCTTGGCGCCGGGGCTTTTGGCGACGACGGCCTTGTCGATCCAGCCGCTGCCGATGGCTTTGGTGATTTCCCATTGCACATCGTTCATCTTGCGAATCGCGCGGAAGAAGTCGATCTCCTTCTCGCCGCCGGAGGCCTGGCCGGCACGAACGGGATCCGACATGGATTTGGGTGGGGTCAGGCAGCAGGAGAAACCGGTCAGCGCCTGCTTCTGCTCCGGTTGGAGGAGTCTGTCGATCTTGTCGATGTACCCGAGCATCTTCAGGCTGCCGCCCATTCCGAAAAGGCCGACGTGATGGGCAAGAAATACCTCGGTCTGGGACGCGTGCTTGATCGCGTCGTTCAGCGGCGAGCCGGATAATACGCCCGAGCGCAGGTCGCCCTGCACCGGCTGGCCGTGGCACTTGAGGCAGGTGGTCGATCCGGCCACCGGGCTGACGAGAGACTGGCGGACGACCGCGGTTTCATAGCCGCGGGCCTTCCCGACGCGTGCTTCCAAAGCATCGGGGATTTCCTGCCCGGCCAACAGAAGCCTCTCAACTTCGACGTAGGTGTCGCGCACTTCGCCCAGGTCCGGGCGATAGCGGCCGGCGAGCGTCGGCAACCGGGACGCCGATTTCTCGATGTCCAGCGCCATGGTTCGCAGTTCCACGGCCTGCTGGCGCGTGAGGTTGATGCCGTTGATGGCGTTGACGGAGGACAGATGCATGATCAGGTAACCCATCGTCCGCATTTGTTCCTCCCACGGGACCGCACCGTTGTCGGCGGCGTGAGCCAGTGGCGCGAGCGACAGAAGGGCGGCTAGAGCGAGTGCGATGGCGCGAGTCATGGGATCTCCTTGGACCCAAAATGAGCGTGTCCGGGGTTTATACCGCGCGGAGACTGGTGCGGTGACGGGAAATTGTCGTCACTGCCGTCCTTCGTTCGCCTTCCACATTTCCCTGCGACGGAGATATCTATCCTTTAGAAAGAGGAACATGACCATGCGAAATTCTCGACGAGCGGCGAAGTGGGTTCTGGCGGCGGTGGTTGCGGTGGCCGGCATCTCGATCATGCCGATGCCGGCGCTGGCCGAAAAGGCTGCGGCGGCCGACATCACCAAGGTCGATGCGGACTTTGCCTATCAGGGTGAATACGCCGGTGATATTGCCGGCAAGAAATTCGGCGTGCAGGTGATCGCCTTGGGCGATGGAACCTTCCGCGCCGTGTTCTATCCGGGCGGACTGCCGGGCGATGGCTGGGAAAAGACCATGAAGAAGTCGGCGGCCGAGGGCAAAGTCGCCGACGGCAAGGTGGCGATCAAGGGCGATCCTTATGGCTGCGAGCTCAAGCCGAAGTCGCTGACGTTGACCGACAGCGCGGGCAAGGAGTTGGGAAAACTGCCTCAGGTGCTGCGGACCAGTCCGACGGCTGGCGCCAAGCCGCCGGAAGGCGCCATCGTGCTTTTCGACGGCAAGAACGCCGACGAGTGGCGCGAGGGAGCGGCCAAACTGACGGAGGATGGGCTGCTGATGCAGGGTTCGAACAGCAAGAAACTCTTCGGCAGCGGCAAGCTTCATGTCGAGTTCATGCTCCCCTACGAGCCCAAGGGACGCGGTCAGGGGCGTGGAAACAGCGGCGTGTATCTCCAGGGCCGCTACGAGGTGCAGGTGCTGGACTCGTTCGGGCTGGACGGAAAGAACAACGAATGTGGTGGCGTCTACACCGTGTCGGAACCGATCGTGAACATGTGTTTCCCGCCGCTATCCTGGCAGAGTTACGACATCGATTTCACGGCCGCCAAATGGGAGAACGGCAAGAAGACCGCCACGGCGCGGATGACGGTGCTTCACAACGGCGTGCTGATTCAGAAGGACATCGAGATACCCCAGCCGACGACGTCCGCGCCGGTCAAGGAGACCGCGGAAAACGGCTACCTCCACCTGCAGGACCACGGGCACGCGGTCCGCTTCCGGAACCTCTGGTTTGTCGAGGCGAAGTAGGAATCAGTTCGCAGTCTTGCCCCACCGATACGGCTTGGGGTCGAAGGCCTTGAAACTGCCCTTCTTGGCATAGCGCTCTGAGATGTCGCGGACCTTCTTCGAGTAGGCATCGCACTGCGTCGAACTGATCTTCTCGAAGCCGGTCGTGCCCAGCACCGTGTACCAGCCGGCCAGGCCCCATCTGGGCAGATCCTTCTCGATGGTGGCCTCGATGCCGTTCTCGTGGAGGAACTTCACGGCATCCTCGGCCATCTTGCGTTCCTGCTCGGGATAGCTCTGGACGATGATGTAATTGGCGCCGTTGATCCGGCCTTTGGCGGTCGCCAGGCCGGCGTCCGTTGTCGCCGCCTTGCCATGTCCGACGCCGGGATTATCGGCCGTTTCGCCGGGGCCCGGGCGCTCGATGTTGTGGGCCACGTTGACGACGTCCGGCTGGGGCTGTTGCTGGCGCACTTCGTCGCCAGTTTCCAGCGAGATGGCCGGGCGGATGTTCCGCACGGACTTTTGTCCGGCCAGGAACGCTCCACCGACGATGGTCGCCAGCGCCATGCCCGCGGCCACAGCCGTCGGGTAGGTCAGGCGAATGAGCATTTCGCGGTGCGGCGCTCTGGGAGCCGGTTCGGCCGGCACGCCTTCCAGAGTGGGCGATACCGCCTCCGTCGGCGTGGGTCGGCTTGCCGGCGCGCCGGGCAAGGCATTGTCTTTTGGCCGGCTTAACGGCCCATCGCGACGAATCACGTCAAATAACGCTGTTGAATATTTCCCCTTGGCCATCCGTGACCTTCCTTCCTGGTTACGACTTATCGGGCGATGCTCCGCACCGCACAGGTGCAGCATACCCATTCAGGGGCCGTCGGGTCAAGCCGATAGTCCCAATAAGCGCGGCGATCCATTTCCCCCTCGTCGCGCGTTGGTATTTGCATGGATCGACCCTGCCTGAATCCCGGGTTCGATGAGGATCCGCCGCCACCCAAGCGGCCGGAGCGATCATTCTCCGAAATCGTGGGCCAGCCTGCACATTGGCTGGTGCGGATTCTGCTGGCCGACCTGATCGGTCGCGGGCGTGACCGGCCGGACAATCCAAAGACCTTGGGACGGTTGATCCGCACGCTCATCTGGAGGTTCGCTTTCTTCCCGATGGTGGTGCCGCCGGTCGTCGTTGCCTGCGTCTACATCGGCACGCACCCGCCGCGCTGGGTCAGCCCACTCGATCCGGCCAGTCGCGGGATCTACTACGACCCCGTTGCCTTCGTGACCGCCGACGACGTCAGGCTCGAAGGCTGGC
>JANYKD010000079.1 GCA_025361735.1 Phycisphaerales bacterium | reverse complement strand
CCCCGAAATTACGCTCTGCCCATGCCTCGCAATCCATTGCTTTCAAGAGTTCCTTCCGTTTGGTCTTCTAAATATCCGCCAAACGACTGCCGAAACTCAAAAAGATGTGGGGAAAGATAAGCGCTGAAGCGGACCCTACGGAATCTGGAGGCCGCATGAAACGCCACATTGGCATGGTTATAGCTTCAATCGTTATTTCAGCGGTCGCCGCGCTTGCGGATCCGGTGCTGGTCCGGCCGGCTGACAATGGCAAAGCCCTGGTCAACCCCATGATGGGTTGGACCCTCAACTTCTATTCCAATCACCTCTCCAATTACGGCTCCAAGCTGCCGCCGTCCGACACGCTCGACGATTTCCCCGGCCTCTCCTGCATCTACCTGCGCCTGCCCTGGGGCCAGATTGAGAAGGAGCAGGGGCGCTTCGACTGGTCCGTCGTCGACGCCCCGGCACAGCGCTGGATCGACAAGGGCCTGCAGGTCGCTTTTCGTTTCTCCGCCTGCGAATCGTTCATGCGCTACGCCACGCCGCAATGGGTCGAGAAGGCCGGCGCCAAGGGCCACAATTTCACTGTGGGCAAGGGCGTCGATGACAAGGGTCCGTTCTGGGAACCCGATTACAACGATCCGGTCTTCATCGAGAATCTCGACCGTTTCCTGGCTGCCGCCGCCGGTCGCTATGATGGCAATCCCAACGTCGCGTTCGTCGACGTTGGCTCCTTCGGCGTCTGGGGTGAAGGGCATCTTTGGGCCAGCACCCGATTGAAATACGACGCCGCGACCGTGAAGAAGCACATCGACCTGCACCTGAAGCATTTCAAAAGGACGCTGCTCGCCGCCAACGACGACTTTGAATCCCAGAGCAAGGAGATCATCCCTTACGCCTTTGAGAATGGCCTGACGCTTCGCGACGACAGCATTCTCGTGCAGCCGCCGCCCAACTCCTATTTCCACGCGGCCATGGCCCAGCCGTTCTGGCCCAAGTTCCCCGTGCTCCTCGAACACGAACACTACGGCAGTTCAGTCGCACGCAACGCCTGGAAGCCCGAGATATTTCTGCGATCAATCGAGGAGTATCACGCCAGCTACATGACCATTCACTGGTGGCCGCGCGAGTTTCTCGAAAGAGAACGCGACCTCATCGACAAGGCCAACCTGCGCCTGGGCTATCGCGTGCAATGCCGCGAAGCTTCCTGGCAGGCCGAAGTCTCCCGCAAGGACACCATCACCTTCGCCAGCAAATGGGCCAACGCCGCCGTCGCGCCGTGCTACCCCGGCGGCCACATCACCTTCACGCTCAAAGATGCCAAAGCCGGCATCGTGGCGGTGTTCGTTAACGAAGCTTTCGACGTTCGCTCCCTGAAGGTGGCCGCCGCCGGCCAAGCCCCTGAACAATCCGTCACGTCGATCCATGGCTTTGCCCCCAACATGCCAGCCGGCGAGTTCGACGTGTTCGTGTCCGTCGGGCTCGCCGACGGCACGCCGAAGATCGGCCTGCCCGTCCATGGCGACGACGGGCACCGGCGATAAAAGCTCGGTAAGGTAAACATCGTGCCATAGAGGAGGCGCGTCGGTCCGCATCGTTTGCCGGAGGCGGTGGGCGACGGTGTTGAACCACCGTCTGGCCCCGCACCCTTATGCCCATCTCGATGGCCGTGGCAGGCATGCCTCCGCAAGTGGGGCCAGCGTCCTCGTTGGCTTGGGACGCCGGACGATTTACGCTGTAGGCAGGCCAGCGACACGCTGGCCCCACTTAAATCGGCCTGCTTGCCCGATGCGTGCAACGCCGGCAGCCGGAATAAAACAGGCTCGCGTTCCTTTGGGGAACGCGAGCCTGTCTGGGAATTCCCGGGCGTTATCGGATTTAGACGGGGATGCCCATGCCGGAGTTGTCGCCGTGGCCGGGCCGGCTGTTGAAGAACACGCTCACTTCGTTGAAACCGGCGCTGGCAACCACGATATCGGTCAGGCCGTCGTTGTTGAAGTCGGCCGTCGCAATCGCGTGAGCCTGGCCGGTGGCGACCTTGCCCAATTGGAGTTTGGCCATGGTCTGGAACGTGCCATTGCCGTTGCCGAGCATGACGCCGAGCGTGTCGCCGCCGGCGTTGCCAATGAGGAGATCCTCGTAGCCGTCGGAGTTGAGGTCGGCGGCCAAGATGACCTGGGCCTGGACGTTGTTGCCGATGTAGTTCGTGCGGCTGTTGTCGCTGAAGTGGCCGCCACCCTTGCCAAGCAGCACCGACACGAGCTTGGAACCGGGATTGGTGGCGACGATGTCGAGCACGCCGTCGTTATCGACGTCGTCGATCTTGATCGATGTCGCGTGCAGGCCGACGCGGCGGGTCTCGAGCTTGGTAAAGCCGCCACTGCCGTTGCCGAGCAGGATGTCAACATTGAGAGCTTTGGCGTTGCTGACCGTCACCAGGTCCAGTTTGCCGTCGCCGTTGAAGTCGGCGGTGTTGAAGGCGACCGGAGCGCCGCCGGGAATGCTGAAGGATTTGACGGACGCGAATGTACCATTGCCCTTGTTGAGGAGGTAGGACATCTTGCCGGTCTTGGTGTTGGTGACCACGATATCGGCCTTGCTGTCACCATTGACATCGCCCAGGCGGACGGCCGCGGGATTCGCGAATGCCTTGTAGACGTGCGGGGCGGCGAACGCGCCTTTGCCATTTCCGAAAAGGACGGAAACATTGCCCGACACACTGTTCGCCGTGATCACGTCGAGCTTGCCATCGCCGTTGACGTCGCCCAGGACGAGGTCGACCGGGCCGGAGCCGCCGACATTTGTCCGGCGACCGTGCTGGAACGATGTGTTGCGGCGGTTGATGAAGGTCGAGATGTTGCCGTTCTTGTCTGCCGAGACCATATCGACGTAGCCGTCGCCGTTGAGGTCGCCGGAAACGACGGCACCGGGTTGATTGAGACTGGAATAGCTGATCGGGGCGGCGAAATTGAGGTCCAGGCTGGAGATTGCGACTCGCACGCCGCGCGCGACCGGTCCCGTCACTACGACGTTGTTGGCCGGGGTGTCCACGTCGTTCAGAGTCACGATGACCGGCGTCAGGGTTGGATTTGCGCCGGCCGTCAGGTGAGCATACGTGTGGCTGCCGAACACCTTGAAGACACTGCCGCCGCCGACGGCGCCGCCCACAAGGACAATGTTACCGGTGTCCAACGCGGTACCGTCACCCCAATTGATGGTGGCGTTCCAGTCGCTGACGGTCGAGTAACGATTGGGGTCCGTGAAGATCGCCACAGCGATCTGGCCGGTGTTCTGACCTTGGATCGCGTTGACGGGAATGACTGCGGCGCCGGTCGCGGCGGGATCGGTGACAGTCGCCGTGGCCGTCATGCGGACTCGCTGGCCGCTGACGTCTGTTCCGGCGATGGTGATCGCGTAGATGCCAACGGTTTTGAAGACATGTGTCCCATGGACGCTGAACGCCCCCGGTGCGATCGCCACGACATTGCCGATGCTGGTGGGCGAGCCATCGCCCCAGTCGATGATGGCCGCGAAATCGTTGGCGGGCGAGGCAATATTGGTGTCAGTGAAGGTGCCAACGACCGTGCCGGAAAGTGCAACTCCCTCGGCCGGCGTCAGGACTACAGGCGCGCCCGCCGTGAGCGGAGACTGGGCGACAGTCGCGGTGGCCGACGCACCGGCGGTCGGGCCGGCCGCCGGCAGCGTGACCGATATCGGAACGCCATTGACTGTCGCGGAGTAACTGCCGCCTGCGAAGGCAATCGTGCTGGCGACGGTGAATACTCCCTGGGCGGCGAAAGTATGAGATCCGGTGATGTAGTAGATGCTTGGGCTGCTTGCGTCCCGGGTGATGATCCCGGCTGAGGAATCGACGGAGGGGTCGCCCCAGTCGATTGACGCGGTGAAGTTGCTCGCAGCCAATCCGGCGGGAGCCTGGCTGAGCAGGAGCGGCGCGGTGAAAGTGCCGATGATCTGGTCGACGAGCCGCGTGCCCGCGATGCCAATGATCGCTTTTGCCGGTCCGGGGGTCAGCACGAGGGGAGCGACGTTGATGATGTTGATCCCGGCGTAGCCCAAGGCGTCGACCGTGCCCGTGCCAGGAACGCTGATCAGCACCTCACCGGGCAGGGCGCCCGCGGTGATGGTCGGGACCAGTCCGCCCGCGTCGTAGTTGAGCGTGTTGAAACTGCCGGCCCCGTTGACCTGCAGGATTGTACCGGCAGCCACTCCGGCACCGCTCACATTGGTCACGTCTTCATCAGAGCCGCCCACGAGAGACGCGGCGACCCCCGCCGGCGTGTTGACCAGCGAGACGGTATTGTCCTGGCCGGTAATCGTGTTGAAAGCCAGGCTTGCCAGTCCGGTCGAAGCGGTCGCGATATCGATTCTTCCGGTGACACCGGCCGTGGTCGTCGTGGTGTTGAACACGACGTTGGTTTTGTTGGCGATGCTGGTTGTCTCGAACGTGGCCGGCGGAACGGCCGGTGTATTGACAAACTGGACCGTGTTCAGGCCCAGGACGAGCGGGCCGTTTTGCACCGTGAACGACTGGTCGTCGGCCATGTCATTGAAGGTATAGAGGACGGCGGGCGTTGTGTCGTTGATCGGCTGGAGGCCGGTGTAAATGAGACTCGTCAGACTGCCGGGCAATCCCATTCCATCATCGAAGGATATCGAGCCATACTGTCCGGTGTGAGGGGAGACGGCGCCGTCGTTGGCATTGTGTGTCTCGCTGGCGAAGGCGCCGGTTGGAAGCTGCCCGGTGAGGTTCAAGGCATGGGCGCCTGCGCCGTTGCCGGCATTGAATATGAGGCCCGGCGATCCCGAGGGAATCGGGTTGCCGCCGGGACCGGCGTTAAACGGTTGGAACTGTCCCGCGCCGACATTGGCGGGAGCAAAAGCGCCTGAGAAGTCGACGTTGAGGGTCACGTCCTGGGAGCCGTCGGCGCTAAATGTGACCGAGCGCAGGGATCCCGTCGTATAGCTGATATCGGACACCAGGTTGCCCAACTCATCATGAAGGATGCTGGTGGTTCCGCGGCTGGAGAGGTCCAGAATGTGGGGGTGGGCATCGCTGGAGAAGTCGAAGCTGAGGCTCGTCGAACCGGGCGCTTCGTTGATCGCGATTGTGCCGAGTATGCCTGCCAGGCTGCCGTTGTGACCGATGTTGACTGTGTCCGGAGCGCCCGTGCCGGTGAGATCGAGCGCGCTGCCGGCGTTGGTGGCCCAGACGTTGACTGTGTTGGAGGCGCCGGAGCCTTTGTCAAGTGTGGTCGGGGTATTGGGCACAAAATTGTTGGCCAGAGTTCCGTTGACGGTGAAGGTGTTGCCGCCGCTGCCGCCATGCACGGTCAGGCTCCCGGTGTCGGTGTTGCTGTAGTTGATGGTGGCGGGCGCCAGGCCGGTGATCTGGCCGGTGGTCCCGTCGTTGAAGAGCAGGGGGGTTCTGGCCGTTACGTCCAGGGCATCATCCAGCACCAGGGTCGTGAAGCCGAGCGAATTGTTGACACTGATCGTGCCGTTAAGGCCTTGCATGCCCAGCGGTGGCGCTGCGTTTGCTCCGAGGGTCACGGTGTCCGCTCCGCCCTGGCCGTGGAGATTGAGCGTATTGTTGCCAGTGGCCAGCACGTTGACCGTGTCGGTGCCCGTGCCGGTGTTGAGCGTGGTGGACGCAAATCCGGTCGTGTTGTTCACGGTGAACGTGTTACCACCGCTGCCGGCGTAAATCGTCAAAGAACCGATGTCGTCCGGATTATAGTTCGTGGCCGCAATGCCCCCGCTGACGGCGATGCTGCCGGTGGTCGCGCCGTCATTGTTGTCAAGGGTCCAGGTGCGTGCGGTTACGTCATTCTCATCGTGGAGAATCACGCTGATGAAGCTCGGCGGGTCGGAAATGCTGATCGCGCCCAGGATATTCTCCATCGTGCCGGCGCCGCCCGTCGAGCCGACGTTTACGGTACTGAGCGCGCTGGACACGATGTTAACGGGCTCGTTGGTGGCAATCACGTTCACCGTACCACCATTAGTGCTTCCCAGCGTGACATTGAGCGCGCCGGTCGTGCCGGTGTTGTTGATATTGACGGTATCGACGCCGCCCTGGCCGCGGACATTGGTTGTGACTCCATTGGCCGTGCTGTTGATGGCGATCGTGTTATTGCCATTGGTGCCCAGCGTGTTCTCGGCGTTGAGAGTCAGTGTGCCGAGATTACTGTAGGTCAGGCCGCCAAACACGGAGCGGGTGACCGTCGTCGAGGCGACGGTGTAGTTGTCGTTAAAGTTGGCTGAGGAGTCATCAAGGGTGACGACGTCGGTGTGGCTCGCGCCGCCGACGAACACGATCGCACCCGGCAGGTTGTCCAGGCCACCGGTAAGGCCGGCGTTGCTCAGGTTGACGAAGTTCTGATTGGTCCCGCCGGTGATCGTGAGTGCAGTGCCGGTTTGGGTGCTGTCGACGTTGTAGGTGACACCCGCCGCGCCGTTTCTCCCCCCGTTGATGTTCACCGCTGTAATGCCGGTGCCGAATTCGATGGCAGCATTCGAGAGCCCGGTCACCTGGAATGGCGCATTGACGTTTCCCGAGAGATTGTTCAGCGTCGCGGCGCCGTGCGCGACGTCGCTCGTATTGTTGACGTTGACGTTGGTCGTGCCGCCGAAGCCGAAGATCGCGAGCGTCGAGTTGATCGCCAGGGTGCCGCCGGACCCAACATTGACCGTGCTCGTGGAGACACCGCCGGTCACATTCACCGGTTCATGAGTGGCACCGCCGCAGCACACCGACAGCACGTTGTACGTATTGGCTGTGGTAGTCGCGCCCTTGATCGTAACCCCGCCCTGGAAAGCCGCCGAGGCGGACTCGTTGTAGACGATTCCCGGGCCGCTGATTGTGCCGGGGAGCAGATTGACCGTATAGGTTGGTGCGGCCGTTATGCCGGCGCTGTCGTCGATGGTCACCGTGTCTGCGGTGTTGGCCACCGCCACGACGTTGAAATTGGCCGTCAGCAGGCTGGCAGCGCCGCCGACATTGGCGCCGGCATTGCCGCCAAGCTGGAGGGATGAACCGTCTCCCGTGCTGAGGTTGACGTTCACGGTTTCGATGACCGACGCGGGAACGGTAAGCCCGCCCCAGTCGCTGTCGAAGGCGCTGCCGTTGACGCTGTGCTGGAGCAGGCCGCCTATCGGAGAGACAACCAGCGCATCGGTGGCGGCATTACCGTTCGCGGTGGCGACGTGTCCGGCGGGATTGTAGCTGAATCCGTAGGCGAGCAGTGTCCGGTCTTCAAGCTGATCCATGAATGCCCGCTGCAGTATTCGCCTTCGCGAAGCAGTTAAACTGCCACGCCGGCTTTGCTCGTGCACCGGGTTACCGCGTCCTGGGAAATTAACCATGGTTGTCACTCCTTCAGTGAGAAATGGATCGAACATGAACGAACGGGGCGAATCGCGGGCCTATGAGCTCATCGGGAAAGTCATTCGAGAGGTAATAAGCACATGGAGTCCGTGACCACACCGCACCACTTTCCGCCCGTTATAGACTTCGGCCGTCGCTGATCCAGAAGAAACGGAGAAAGGAGCGGCGAATGGCGAAGAAGGGGGGAAAAGCCGACTAAGGGATTTGAACCCTTGACCTGCGCTTTACGAAAGCGCCGCTCTACCACTGAGCTAAGTCGGCGTCGGACGAGAAATATATCGTCCGCAGCAACATGGTAAGATAACACAAATTGCACGCCTCGCAATAGTCCGGTCCGGTGCGGGATTTACAAGAGCGCGCTTGCGTCCGGTAACTCGGCAATCTAGCTTATGCAAGTCGTCTGCGGTGTTTTTTCGAACGCATCCCCTGCGAAGTGCAGTCGGGCCGACCCCGGGTGACAGGTGCGCCGAAGACGCTGCGGGCATTGCCGGCGCGTATCTGCCGCGAGGATTTCACGAAATGGATGAGGTGACATTATGGGACGTCTTGGTTCACTGATCGTGCTGACGGCGATGGTTGCGATGGGTGCTGGAGCGGCCGAGCCGTTGCCCCAGCCCGCGGCCGATCTCGATGCGCCGACCGGCGGAACGCGCGTGCTGATCGTGACGGGGATCGACTACCCCGGGCATCCGTGGAAGAAGACGGCGCCTGTTCTCAAGCAGATTCTGGAGAAGGATGCGCGTTTCAAAGTGCGGATCGTCGAAGATCCCGATGCCCTGGCATCGCCCAAGCTCCATGGCTGGGACGTGGTCGTTATTCACTTCATGAACTGGCAGAAGCCCGGCCCGGGCGAAGCCGCCCGCGAGAACCTCAAGAAGTTCGTGGCCGGCGGCAAGGGGATGATCATGACGCACTTTGCCTGCGGGGCCTGGCAGGAATGGCCGGAATTCGTGCAGCTTGCGGGGCGGGTCTGGGATCCGAAACTTCGCGGGCACGATCCCCATGGCAAGTTTCGCGTTGAGATCGCCGACGCCGACCATCCGATCACCAAGGGTCTGGAACCCTTCGATACCACCGACGAGCTGTACACCTGCCTGACCGGTGATACGAAGATTCATGTTGTCATGAAAGCGACATCGAAGGTGGACAAGAAGGATTATCCGATGGCGTTCGTGCTGGACTACGGCAAGGGCCGGGTTTTCCAGACGGTGCTGGGGCATGACGAGGTCGCGTACGGGAGTCCTGGTGTGGGCGACCTGCTTCGTCGCGCGTGCGCCTGGGCGGCGGGTTTGTGACGTCAATTTTCCGGCGGCACGATCTTGCGGCCGGAGAGAAGGTAATGGTACACGGCGTCGTACTGGCGGCGGGCATCGCCGTCGAGCGTCTCCTTGATGGCGGTGTGGCGTTCGGGATCCGCAAACGTCGGCATCTTGGAATCGGGGTTGAGCCGCAGGGGGCCGTAGATCCAGCGGCGGAAATAGTGCTCGGTGAGGCGTTCGCCGACGTACTGGAAGTTGATGCCGGGGGCGTCGTAAACACCTGTGGGTTGAGTGTTGCCAACGCCGTGGCAGGCGATGCAGGCGAAGCCGCCTTCCCTGCCGGCCAGACGCCGGCCGATCTGGGCTCGCGCAGCATCCTGGGTCGGAGGCGGCGGTGGATTTGGTGAGAAGCCGTGTTCCATCGGCCAGCCGAGTGCGATCGGCCAGGCGCGGGAGCGGAATGCGGGCATGCGCGAGCGCAGCCAGGGACGCGGGCGATACTCCAGGGCGCCGTTGAGCAGGTGGCTGGTCCACTGTGGCCGGAGTTTCTCGCCGGTCCAGGTCAGGATCGGTGGAGATTGATCGGAGGCGGGGCGGATGTCGGGAGGGAATTCGTCCGCGGGCGCCGGCGTCGCCAGGAGCGGCTGGACTTCTTTGGCGAAGTTGGCGGTGTAGAAGTCGCTCTGCCCATCGCGGCCGTGACAGCGCAGGCAGTTAAGCTGCTGGATTTGCCGCTCGACGAACTCGCCGAGGTGGTCTTGCGCGAGGGAGTTCTGTGCGGACGCCAGCATGGCCGCCGCCGCGTGTCGTTGTGGGGCGGTGAATGCGAAGTCAGGCGCTGCGGCTGACGGTGCTTCCGCGAGGCATCCACGGGAGAGGCGGTCGCCTGAGAGTTGTGCCAGAACAGGGGGCTTGAGGGAGGGAGTTGGGCCACCTTCGCCCGTGTCGTGGCAGTTAGCGCAGCCGGCCGAGGAAAACAGTCCCCGACCCTGTTTCGCGTCGCCGGCGATGACTGGGAACGCCGGCCCGGCGGCCGTCCTCAGCAGGAACGCTGCCATGCGCCTGGCCTCAATGTCGCTGAGCGCGAAGTTGGGCATCGGTGTCCAGGCGTAATACGCGTCGGGGTTCTTCAAGAATGCGAACAGGGCGGCCGGTTGGTACTTGCTGCGGATGCCGGACAGTGGAATGCGGGCGTTCTTTGTGTCCGGTTCGCTGACATCGGGGAGCGTGTGGCAGGCGGCGCATTGCAGATTTGCGAACAGGCGACCACCCGCGGCGGCAAGGTCGGCCGTGGGCTCGAATGCCGGGAGTTGTTCCTCTGATTTGAGCGTGGCCAGGAATGCGGCGATGTCGGCGGCGGTCTGTTGCCGATTGGGGGGCTCACCGAGCGGACGAGGCATCGTGGCGGTTGGCCGCAGCGTACGCGGGTCCGCAATCCAGCGGGCCAGCCATGGCTGGTTGAATCGCGAGCCGACGCCGGCCAGTGACGGCGGCGTCGCGGCCAGTTCCGGCATGGTTGCGGGCACCGTTAGCTTGCCGAGCGAATTCCGTTGCTGCTCGATGGCGGTCGTGAGCCTGTCTTCCGGTGCATGGCAGCGGATGCAGTAGTGAGTGGCCACGAGAACGCGGCCATCGCGGATGGCCTGCGATCTGCGCCCTGGCTCCGGGGTCTCGGCGTGCGACAGGACGGTTGGCGGCACAGGCTCGGACGGGAACTCCGGGCCAGACCAGTAAAGGCGGATGGCGGCATCGCCTTCTTTGGGTGACTGGTAATCGAGTAGGACCGCGTTCTTGCCTTTGTTGAGCCTGAGTGGTTTGCCTGGCGGGGTCGCGGCCAGATCAGGGCCCGACGCATCGAGCACAACTTGGCCGTTGATGGTCAGCCTTGCCGTACCACTGCCGGCGAGGGAGAACGAGACTTCGTCACGATAGCGCATGCCCAGCGAGCCGTCGAAGCGAGCTGTAAACGCACCGGCCGGCAAGAGCGACGATGGCGCCGCGCCAGCGGGGACGTATAGGGCGGCGAGGCGCACGACGCGCGTGTCAGAACGGCCGTCGGAACTGGTGACAGCAAGAAGCACACCGGGGTCGTCAGCGGCATGCACGCAGACGCACAGCCAAGACGTGAGGCAGGCAATCGTGGCAGCAGCCACGTGCTGGCCAAGGGGAAGTTGATCACGAAGGCGCGAGTGATACATAATGCGGGCTCAGATCGAATGCCGTCGGCTCAATCAGGGCAGTTGTGGCGATGATTGGGTCGCGGGACTCTTGTGGCGGTTCAGTACGGCATCGGGAATGAACAGAGGATTCAACAGACTGACTTCTTGGTCGCCGAGCCGTTCTTGGTCGGGGGTAATCACACGCAGGGTGCCTCGTTTCTGCTGGAGGAACTCCAGGACTTTGCGGGCGATCGATTGCATCCCGACTTGCGTTTCCGGATCCGCGGCAGCACGCTTGTCAATGAAGACCCACATGATGTACGCGCCCTTTTCCCGGGACAGACCGAAGGACGAAGGGTGGCCGTCGATGAAGAAGCCGATCTTTCGCAGATAGTTGTGGAGTGCTTCGGCCTGGGCGGGAGGGACATCATTCGAGTAAACGACATCGTGCTGGCCGGAAGGTGTCTCGAAGCGAAGGGGAAGTTCATTTGGCCCGGTGAAACCGCCCGAGAGAAGCAGCGCGCCCGCAATGGCACCGAGGATGAGCACCATGAAGATTGACCCTATGCCAACGCCGACCCAGCGGGAGCCGAGTCGTCCGCCCTGCTCCTGATGTATCGCCAGCAGGGGATCGAGCAGTTGTTTGGCGAGATGGTGCATTCCGATAATGATACCTATGGAGGCCAGACGGGCGGCGCGATCGACACTGGCCGGGAGGAGGATTGCTAGGATGCAGATGGCAATCGTGCCGAGCGAGCCCAGGGCGATGGCCTTTCTCGCCGCCGGACGCCGGCCAAGGCGGCGGTAGTTCATGGCGAGAATGGTGCAGCCTGCAATGGGGCTGCCAAATGCAGTGGCCCAGGCGACGGCGCCCGGCGTATAGAGCTTGTATGAGGGTGGTGGCGGAGGTGGAGATGGCAGGGGAGGTGCATCTGGAAGCCGTGGCAACTGGCGTGGATTTGGATCTGTGCTCATGGTCTATCCCGGATGCCCGGAGTGTACCGACGGCCGCGAGTGTTGTCATTGATGGGCGGGTCGGGCTTTGTCCCAGCAGCATTTCTTGAACTTCTTTCCGCTGCCGCAGGGGCAGGGATCGTTGCGGCCGGCGGTCTTCCGGTCGCGATCCTGACGCTCCTTCGCTTCCCCGGCGGCGATTTCCTGCATGATCCCGGCCGCGGGGTGGCCGTTTTGCAGCATTTGTCCCATACGTGTCATGAACGGGTCGATGTGGTGGAAGAACTTCTTGTAGGCCGAGCAGAGGTAATTCAGCCCGAACTCACCGTCGGGTGTGCGCATGAAGCGGTGCTTGGGACACTCGCCGTTGCAGGCGAATCGCACATCGCATTCCTGGCAGAACTTCGGCAGCAGGTCGCGCTTGTCCGCGCCGAATTTGCGCTGGACCGGCGAGTCGACCATTTCGCGGAGGTTGCCCTGGAGCACGTTGCCCAGGTGATAACGTGGGTAGACGTAGTGGTCACAGGAGTAGAGATCGCCGTTGTGTTCGACGGCCAGCGCGTCGCCGCAGGTCTCGGCGAAGACGCAGAGGCTTGACGGCATCCTCATCCAGATACCGAGCTGGACATCGAACAACTGCACAAACACCCGGCCGACGTCGCGCCGCACCCAATGATCGAAGATGCGGCAGAGGAACTCGCCATACGCCTGCGGTTGCACGGACCAGGCCGTGACCGGCGATCCGGCCTCGCTGTCGTCAATGATCGGAAGCGATACGCCGTGGTCCGTCTTCTGCAGCACGGGGGGCTCTGCGAAATCAAGCTGCGGGCCAGTTAGTGCCGCCGGTGTCCTCACCGGCGGGTTTGGCGCAGGCGTTGAGTGAGGGAATCCACCCGTGAGGGTACTGGCAGCACTGCGTTCCACCAGCGGGATGAATTGCATGAACTCGGAGACTTCGTTCTTGAGAAACGTGTATGTCTCCAGCGGCTGCTGCGAGTTCACGCGATTCACCACGCACAGCGCGTTGAATTCGACGCCGTGCTTCGCCAGAAATCCCCGGCCGCGCATGACCTGATCGAACGTCGGCTGTCCCTTCTTGTCCACGCGGTAGCGATCGTGAATCTCGCGCGGGCCGTCGATGCTCAAACCGATGAGGAATTTGTTCGCCCCCAGAAACTCACCCCATTCATCATCCAGCAGCGTGCCGTTGGTCTGGAAGGCATTGTTGATGCGTTTGCCGTTGGCGTATTTCGCCTGGAGTTCGACCACCTTGCGGAAGAACCCCACGCCCAGCAGCGTCGGCTCGCCGCCCTGCCAGGCGAAGTTGATTTCGGGAATGCTCTGGGCCGCGATGTACTGGCGGATGTACGCTTCGAGAACCTCGTCGCTCATGGGCCAGCTCGACTTGCCCGGATAGAGCTTCTCTTTTTCTAGATAGAAGCAGTATTTGCAATCGAGATTGCAGATCGGCCCGATGGGCTTGGTCATGATGTGAAAGCCCGGAGGGCTGACGTCAACACTCATGTCCGACGATTATAGGGAGTGGAGTCGAGCGTGAGTATCCACCCAGGGAGTCGTTTATGCGTTTGTGTCATCTGCTACTCATCGTTGCAGCCGTGATTGCCGGTCCCATCATGGCTGCCGAAGCCGGCAAGGTGCGTGTGGCCTGCGTCGGAGACAGTATCACCCAGGGCTCGGGATACCCGGGCGAGTTGGCCAAGTTGCTGGGGCCGGGGTACGAAGTGGTCAATTTCGGAGTCGCATCGACGACGCTGCTGTCCAAGGGCGAGCGGCCGTATGTGAACGAGAAGGCGTATGCGCAGGTAATCGCCTTCAAGCCGGACATCGTGATCCTCATGCTCGGCACCAACGACACCAAGCCACAGAACTACAAGTTCATCGCGGAGTTTCCGGCCGACTGCCGCAGGCTTGTCGAGTCGTTCACCGCACTGGAGAGCAAACCGAAAGTTTTCCTCAGCACGCCGTGCCCGGTGTATTACGACGGCAACTGGGGTATCGATAACGCGCGGCTCAACGAGGGCGTATTGCCGGCCGTGAAGAAACTTGCCGACGACATGCGGCTGCCTCTGATCGACATGTACGCGGCCATGAGCGGTCGGGCGGACCTGTTCTACCGCGACAACGTCCATCCGATTGGCGGTGGCCAGATCATGGCCGCGACGGTCTACAAGGCGCTCACCGGCAAGGATGCCCCGGTCAAGACACAGCCGCCACCGCCGGAGCAGATGCGTGTGGCGTGCATCGGCGACAGTATTACCGAAGGTTCCGGCTACGCGGGTGAACTGCAGGAAGTGCTCGGCAACCGTTACATCGTGCGCAACCTCGGCGTGAGCGGATCGACCCTGTTGTCCAAGGGTGACAAGCCCTACATTCGCCAGAGCAAGTATCTGGCCGCCAAAGATTTCAAGCCGCATATTGCGATCATCATGCTCGGCACCAACGACACCAAGCCGCACAACTACGCCCATATCAAGGACTTCGCCGGGGAACTGACCGCGATGGTGGATGAACTGTCAAAACTGGAGAGCAAGCCGAAAGTATTCCTGTGCAAGCCGGTGCCGGTGTATGGGCAAGGGGCCTTCGGCATCGACAATGGCCGGCTGCTGGAAGGGGTGATCCCGGCCATCGAGCGCGTGGCGACGGATAAGGACCTGCCGCTCATCGACATGTACGCCACAATGAGCAACAAGCCGGAGTTGTTCAAGGACAACGT
The DNA here is from genome assembly GCA_025361735.1 of Phycisphaerales bacterium. Lineage (GTDB taxonomy): Bacteria > Planctomycetota > Phycisphaerae > Tepidisphaerales > Tepidisphaeraceae > JANYKD01. Next base: position 16,400 of record JANYKD010000079.1, on the reverse strand, counting down.
CCACCCGCTCGGCGGCGGCAGGATGATGGCGGCGGCTGCAATCTCCTCGCTTCGCGCCAACCTGGCGCCTCGGCCGGTGATGGGTAACCTTGTGGCGAATCCCGGGATCGAAGCCGGGATGAAGCCGTGGATCACCCGCGGAGGCACGCTGGCGGTGGTGAGCGAGCCGGTGAGATCGGGCGCCAAGGCGCTGCGGCTGAGCGGTCGCAAGTCCGATTGGCAAGGGCCGGCTCAGGATGTGAAAGCAGCATTGGCCGCCAAGGGCGAGGGCTACTACAACGTCCGGGCGTCGGTGCGGCTGGCTCAGGAACCCGCAGGTGCCAAGCCCGCTCGGGCGAAGGTGATTGTCATGACCAGCGATGATGATGGCATGCATTATCTCGGCGGCCACGACATGCCGATTTCGGCAGGCGATTGGGCGGACATCGATGATGATGTCCACGTCTCCTGGCGCGGCGCGCTTAAGAGTGCGCTGCTGTACATCCAGACTGGTGGCGCGCCGGAGGCCGATATTGTGGTGGACGATCTCGCTCTGAGCGTGTGTGGCGACGGGAAGAAGTCCAGGTGATGATGTCCGTCAGGCTTAGTCGAACAGCGATGGCGGCGCGGGCAACCGCGGCGCCCGTCGGTGAAGCCAGCCCTCGATAACGCGAACGACATACTCGCGCTCATCGGCGGTAAGTTCACGCCCCGCGGGAATGCGATGCCATTTCGCCAGGCATCCGCGGCAACACGTGGCCGTCGCGTGTTGGGCGATGAACACCGGGTGGCCGCGCATCGGCGTCTGCGTGCCGTCATTGGTCGGGCTGGCCGGGGCGAGTCGTTCGTCGATGAAGCGACGCGCATGCACGATGATCGTGGGCAGCCCCGTACGCCGCAGGTACGCCAGTTCAGGGCCGCGCAAAACGAAGCGAGAGCGGAAGCGTGACTTGGCCAGGGCGGAGAAGAGATCGTCGAGGTCGCGCATGGCTCAGCCTGCGGCGTGAAGGTCGATCGGCAATTCAACTGGCGAAACGACGATGTCGGCTGCTGTTTCCAATCCGCCGTCGAGCACGAGCCGTAGGCGCCAGAGGAGCGTGACGAGTTTGCCAGAGAAACTCCAGGGCGTGGCGGGCAGGTCAAAGGCAAATGGGCGCGACTGAGGCACGGCCACATCGCCCGTCCAACTGCAGTGGGCGACCACCTGCGTGTCGACGTCGCCGCGGCCGCGCGTGGTCCAGAGCAATTCAAGCCGGGCCGCTGCCGAACCGCTCCAGTTGACCTGTCCCGTGATACGCTCGCCGGGGCGATGGGAGAGTCGCCCGCCATCGAGTTGGATTGAGATGTCAGGCATGACCCGGCCTCCCTTCCTGCGGCAACACGGTCAGCTCAAGTTCATCCTCAATGTCCGGCCACTGGCGCAGTCGCATGTGGAATCGCACGACCCAGAAGATCGCGCTATGCTGCGCCACAAATGTGGGTGGCAGGCCGGCTGGTACTGTGAGTTTCACCGTGCCGCTGCGCGCGGCGCGGCGATTTCCCTGGAAAATGCAGTGGGAATAGAACACCTCGCGGTCGGTGCAGAGTTGCTCGTCGCGAGGGTAGGTCGCCTCCTCACGGCCTTCGACCATGATTGTCAGCCGGCGGATTTGCCGCCGCCAGCCGCGCAGCCGCCAGGACAACTCGAGTTCGCGCCCGGCATGCACCTTGATCGATTCGATTGTGACCACGGGCCGTGGGCTCAGTCGGCGCACCAGGAGGATCACAGGCGCAATCGTCAGCCCGACTCCGATGGCCACCAGAACCACCGTGAAAACGGTGAGGATGAGTCCGTGGCAGCCCGGGAAGCCCTCCGCCCAGTCGCGGGCAACCTCGCGGACGAGAAAGAAGACGGTGAAGTTCCAGCCGATGGCCAGCGGGAACGCGGTGGCAAAGCCTGTGCTGCGGCGCACGGGCCGCAGGATGATCGGTTGCCGCTGCCCCGTCGGCCGGAGCGTCGGACGGTAGCGGACGTTAACACGCCGCGGCTTTGCGGGCCTGAGTCGCCCCACCGAGATCGCGAGCAGCCCTCCCAGGCCCGTGATGATCATCAGCACCGGGACGATGGCGATCAGCAGCACGGGCTTGAATCCGCGCTCGAGGACGGCAAACGACGGATCCGCGGGATCGACGTAGCAATGGTGCGATGTGCCGACCTGGTAGCGGTTGACGATGGCCTGAATGTCCGCGCGGGTATCGGAATCGGCCTTGATGAAGTAGAGGCGGCTGGACGTGCGCTGTTTGCCACCGCTCGTGTAACGAAAGCTCACATTGGCCTTGAACGCCGACGTGGGGGGAGTCTCCGGCAGTTTTTTCGGCTGCACCGTCTCGTCAACGCGGCTGACGAGGATGGTGCAGGGAACGCGTTCCCAGCGCAGCGATTGCACGACCTTGCTGATCGGGTCGAGGAAGAATTCGATGAAAATCAGCAGCCCGGCGCTGAGAAAGAGAATCAGCGCCAGGAACGTCAGGCATCCGGCCCCGTTTCTTGCTCGGGAGTGGGTTGTAGTCGCGACCGTGGTCATTCGAGGCCGATCTTACTTCTCACTGAGTGAAATGTCGCCCGTGAAATTCTCCGGCGGCGTTTCCATGTACCGCTGGCACAGCGTGGCGTAGAGCTTGGTCAGCTTCGACTTGCCGAACCGGGCATCGAACGTCACGATCAGTTCCATGGCGCCTGCGAAGTCCGCCTTCACGAACGCCTGCACCATGGCGGCCGTCATCTCCGCAAGTCGCTTCTGCTCGTCGGTCGCCTTCGAGATGTGCGCCAATGCCTCAAACGCCGCCACGCCCTCGGTCTTGCCCACGACCTGGATCACGCCGACCGGGCGGTAGAGGAACTCCTCGCCCGCGAGAATTCGGGCACGATCGTTCACGAGCACGTGCGTGCCGAACGCCTTGTTGGCGCTCTCAAGACGCGCGCCCAGGTTCACCGGATCGCCCAGGGCCGTGTAGTCGTTGGAGCTTCGGTCGGCCGTTCCGGCGTTGCCGACAATGACCAGGCCCGAAGAGATGCCCGCCCGGACAAGCAGTGGAGGCAGGCCGCGTTCCTCGAGCCCGCGGTTGAATTCGGGCATGACCGACTGCATCTCCAGGGCCGATGCGATGGCGTCACGGGCATGGGAACGAAGATCGTACGGAGCATTGAAGAAGTACATGATCCCGTCGCCGAGGAGCTTGTTGAGGTAGCCGTTGTGGTGGCGGACGATGGGAATCATCAGGCTCATGTACTGGTTGAGAATCGGGATGGCCTTCTCCTTCAGCCGCTCGGAGATGGTCGTGAAGCCCTGCAGGTCGGTGAAGACGACGCTGATTTCCTTCTCCTGCCCGTCGAGGGCGGCCATGCCATGTTCCAATGCGTAGTCCACCAGCTTGGGGTCCACATAAGATTCGAAGAACCGCTTGACACGGCGACGCTCCTGTGTTTCCTGGATGTAGCGGGCGGCCGTGCAGCCGGCCCACACCGTTAGCGAGCAGGCGATGGGACCAGCCATGCCGACGATTACATTCTTGTAGTCAAACAGGAAGAGCCCGTTAATCAGGATGTAGCTTATGCCAAGGATGCTGCAGGCCACGATGGACTGCCACGGCTGCAACTTGGCGACAATCGCGGTGGCGGCGCCGCCCAGCAGCAGGATCAGCAGAAACGTGATCCAGTAGGGGGCGCGATACCAGAAATTGTTGGTCATGATGGAGTTGAAGATCACCCCGTGGACCACCACACCGGGACATCGCGGGTGCAGGCTGGTCGGGACATAGTCGGCAATCGCGCCGACGGCGATCCAGCCGATCAGAGCGGCCTTGCCACCGAGCTGCTTGTGCAGGTCGTCGCGGCGGCGCTGCAGGTCTTGTTTGAGAGGCTGAGACTGGGCGGCCAGTTCGGCGATGGCCTTGGGGGCGCCCAGCAGTTTCTCCCGCCTAATGCGTTCGGCCGGGTCCAAATCCTTGGGGTCCATGGCTTCATAGAACTCGATCGTGCCGTCCTTCTTGAGCTTGGCCAGCGTCTGGGCGGCGAGATTCACAAATGCGTCGGGGTTTTCCGGCTGCCAGGTGTCGGCGATGATTTGCCTGGCCCGGGTCTCGTCGATCTGTGACCAGACGAAGATCAGCGCATCGCGCAGACGTTCGTTGTTGGCCCGGATCCGGTGCCGCATCGAGACGGCGTCGTGGATGTACACGATTGCCATGTGCTGCGTTGGCAGCTTGTAGTTCTTGTAGTCGTACATCGTCAGCCAGGCATCGCTGCCGCGGTCCCCGAACCAGGGAATATCCATGAACATGCCGAATTGGCCGCGAGGCAGTCGCTTTTCATAGACGGGAATCTCGATCTTGCTTCCGTCGATCTTGGGAATGATGACGCGGTTGGGTTCGATCTGGATGTCGCGAATTTCCGCGCCGAGCATGGTACACGCCAGCGACAGGCCCATCTGCGGGAACATGAAGTCGCGATGATTAGCCCAGAGCGGGACGCAGCGCACCGTGCCATCGCCCAGGGGAATATAGTCCACGAAGCCGGTCGATTTCGCCGCCCGGCTCAGTGTCTCCACGGTGGCCCGTTCATCCCTGGTCGTCACCAGTGGAGGCAGGTCTCCGGGAATGGTTCGCCCGAAGCGGCGGAGGGCCTGGACCGCGCGGAGGCGGAGCAGCTGCTCATCGAAGACACGATCGACATCGCCGCGAATCCCTTGTTTGGAGGAGGGCAGGATGTAGCGATGGAGGTCGGCGGGATCGGGATGTTCTCCGATGGCCCTCGAAATTCGATCGTAGAGCGCTTCCTTGCGCGCATCGGAGAAGCTTGTTTGAATCCGCGTCAGCGTCTTGGATGGGTCCGTGCCTCCGATTCGCTCGGCGAGCTGAGGGCGCGTCAATGCGGGGTTCTTCGTAAGTTCGTCGACCATCTGCCGGTAGATGGCCGGCGGCGTGGTTTGTTGGGCGAGGTTCAGTGAAACCGGGACTACGGCTCGTCCAAAGCGGCGCAGCGACTCGGCGAAAACCTCATCGTCGTTCACCGGGCGCGTCAGGATCAGCTTGTCGTTGTCGGGGCGGGTGGTGGCGCCGGCCACGAACTGCGATACCGGCTCGTAGCGAATATCCTGCGGCTCCGAATAGATCACGTCGAATGCCAGGGCTTTGGTGTCGGCGATGCGGATCTCATCCACAATCTCGGCCATGAGCGTCCGCGGCCAGGGCCAGGCGCCGATCGCTTCGAGACTGGCGTCGTCGATGTCGATGTGGACGAGCCGGTCGGTGGGCGGCGGCTGGAAGAACTGGCACCGTTGCGCGCGCAGGTCGTAGGAATATTCCTCGAACCGGTCGAGATACCCGGCCACGTCCATGCACGCCACCAGGATCGTCAGCAGGGCTCCCAGGACGCTCGTCGTTCTCAGCAGCTTTCGTTCGGAGCGGGTCATGTCGATGTTGTAGCCCCCAACCTACCCTGCCGTCCAGTTCAAAAGGGCGTCGCTGCCACATTCAACACGCGTAGCCCGTTCCCGCTAGAATGCCCGGGACCATGGCAGCTGACCATCCCACAACGCCGCGGGAACTCTTTAATGAGGCGCTGCGGCAGTATGGCGCCAGCGAACTCGATGCCGCCGAAGAACTGTTCCGGCGCGTGCTGGGAGTTGTTCCGGGGCAGCCGCAGGCCATTCACTACCTCGGCGTACTCGCATTCCAGCGAGGAGATCGCGAGATGGCATTGCGGTTGATGGAGAGTTGCGCCGATGCGCTGGCGTCTTCGCCCGAATGCCTCTTCAACCTGGCGCGTGTTCGCAAGGCCATGGGGCAATTGGACGGAGCGGTGGCGTTGCTCGAGAGGGCACTGAGTTTGAACCCCAGGCTCCGCGATGTCCGGGCCGAACTGGCGCAGTCGCTGGCCATCGCTGGAGACACGGAACGAGCGATTGCGGCCTATGAACAGTGCCTGCGCGAAGGCGCCGATAGCCCGGCTTTACTCTACAACGCAGCCCTGACGATGCAGCGCGGCGGCCGGAACCAGCGGGCTGCCGAGCTTGTGCGGATGAGCCTGTCCAAGCACCCGGCAAACTCCGAGGCCTTGAACCTTCTGGCGTCACTGGAGATGAGAGCCGGGCGGCTGGGCGCGGCGTTGGGACTGTATTCTCAGGCACTGACGCTCCCCGGGAATATCGCGGAAATTCACAGTAACATCGGCCACATTCGCTGGAGCCAGGGCCTGGTGGAACAGGCGATCGAATCGTTCCGGACGGCCGTGCGGCTCAAACCCGAATCTGCCGCTCTGCACTCCAACCTGATCTACAGCCTCTGGTTCTCCGACCGGCAGGAACCGGTCGCGATCTTTGCCGAACATGAGCAATGGCGGCAGCGTCATGCCCAGCCGTGGGCGGCGACCCCAACTCACGGCGTCGTGAACCGGGACCCGCAGCGGCAGCTGAAGCTCGCCTATGTATCGCCCCAGTTTCGTGGTCACTCCGTCGGCCGACTGATCGAACCCGTGCTCGCCTGTCATGACCACCAGCGCTTTCAGGTGACGCTCTATTCCGACGTCCTGGCCAGGGATGAGATGACGGAACGGTTGTACGCCCTGGCCGATCAGGTGAAGTCAACGGCCGGCATGAACGACGAGGCGCTGTCGTCGCTGATTGCCGCGGACGGCATCGATATCCTCGTGGATCTCAACCAGCACATGTCCGCAAGCCGTCTGGGCGTCTTCGCCCGAAAACCGGCCCCAGTGCAGATCGCGTATCTGGGATACTGTGCGACCACCGGGCTCAAGACGATGGATTACTGTCTGACGGATCGATACCTCGACCCGCCGGCGGAGACGTCGGTGATCCATTCCGAACGACTGCTCCATCTGCCAGGGTGCTACTGGACGTATACCCCTCCCGTCGAGGCACCGGAGATCATCGCCCGCCCCGCCGAGTCGGCCGGGCATATTACCTTTGGGTCATTCAACACGTTCTCCAAGATCACACCGGCAACGCTCGATGCCTGGGCGGCAATCCTGCGGCAAGTCGAGGGATCGGAACTGCTGGCGATTATTGCCGGCGGGGCCGCGGAGAACGGCCATGTGCATGAAGCGTTTGAGGCGCGAGGCGTGAAGCCCGATCGGGTGAGACTGCTCCCGTATCAGACCCCCCGGCGATACCTGTCCATGCTCGGCGCGGCCGACATCGCCCTGGATCCTTTCCCATATGCCGGCGGGACGACGACGCTTGATTCGCTGTACATGGGAACCCCCGTGGTGACCCTCGTCGGCCGCGTGGCCACGGCTCGGGCGGGGGTGACGCTGATGACGCATGTGGGATTGCCGGAACTCATCGCACGCTCGCCGCAGGAGTATGTGCAGATCGCGGCCGATCTGGCGGGGGATCCTCACCGCTTGCACCAGATGCGACAGGAGTTGCGTGCCCGGCTCCTGGGATCACCGATTGCCGATACCAAAGGCTTCACCGCGGGACTTGAGGGTGCCTACCTGCGCGCGTGGCAGGACTACTGCAACCGTTGACCCGCGCCCACGCCCCCATCGCCGCCCGATTCATCCTTCGACCTCCCGACGTCCGATATATGTGGCAGGCGACCGTTCCAGGAGCGCCCATGCCCTATGTGACCATCCGCCAGGGCGAGAAGGATCTCGGCTGGCGGGAACTGAATAGTCCGCTCACCGTCGGCCGGCACCGCGAGTGCGAGGTCTGCATCGTGGATTCGCGCCTGACACGCGTCCATTGCCGCTTCGAGCCCGAAGGCGACGACTGGGCAGCCGTCGACCTGGGCAGCCGCAACGGCACCTGGTGCGACGGCATTTCGGTCGACCGCGTCCTGCTGATCGAGGGCGATACGCTGTACGCGGGGCGATGCTCCTTTACATTTCACACGGGGACGCCGCCGAAGACCGGGAGATATCAGTCCAAGACCAGTTCGCGCCCGGCCGACCCGCACGAAGCGCTCCAGGGTACGGTCGTCGGCGTCACCGTTGTCGAGCGCCCACGCGATCCGTGGATGGCCATGTCCTCGCGCATCCGGCCCCGGCCCATGCCGCGAGACGTGAACCTCGAACCCCGGCCGACAGGCACCGGGTTGCTCGATCTGGATCTCGAAATGGAGCCCGAAACCCGGACCATCAGCAATTTGCCCCACACGCGGTTCCTGCCCCGGCCGATCAGGCTGGAACTGCCGACTGTCGAGGAACTGGCACCACTGGCGGAGGAGTCCGCCCAGGAAACCCCTACAGAAGTGTCCGTGGCAGTTTGTGAAGCTCCAGAAGTCGAACCGGCACCCGTGCCTCGCGCCAAGAACAAGGCGAGACGAGGCGTGAGCATCGACTTCTGGTTGTTCGCGTTGTTGATCGTGGTGCTGGCAGGCGGCGTGGTTACGCTGTATCGATACCTTCCTGCGTTGACCTGAAGCGCCGTTGCAGCCGCGATCGTTGATCGCGGCTACAGGGGCTTCTTCAAAACCAGCGGTTCGGGCTTCTCGACGCGGCCGGGCTTGCGTACGCCGGGGCCCGCCTTGGTCGCACCGAGATCCTTGTCCATTTCGGCGATCAATCCCTCAAGCTTCTTGACGACTTCGGGATTGTCCGCGGCCACATCGGTTGTCTCGCCGATCTCCTTGTCGAGATTGTAGAGCCGGGGCGTCTTGCCGCCGTCCTTTTCCTTTTCCTTTTCTTTCTCTTTGGCGCTGAGCTGGGACGGCAGGGCGAGTTTCCATGGACCGCTGCGGACGGCCTGGAGAGTGTTACCGTTGAAGTAGAACAGCGCCTCGCGCGATGACTGTTTTGCCGAGCCGCTCAAGACCGGCCAGATGTCCACGCCGTCGATCTTCGGCTCCGCCGGGACCGTGCCGCCGGATAGTTTGACGAATGTGGGCAGCAGATCAAGGTTGGAGCAGATGGCGTCAGAGGTGGATCCTGGCGCGATCTTGCCCGGCCACCAGGCGACGGTCGGCTCGCGCATGCCGCCTTCCCAGGTCGAGCCTTTGCCGCCACGCAAGGGGCCGGCCACGCCGCCTTTGTTCCCCTGCGTCAGCCACGGGCCGTTGTCGCTCGTGAACATGACCAGCGTGCGGCTGTCGAGCTTGAGTTCACGAAGCGTCTGCACGACCTGGCCGACGCTCCAGTCGAGCTCTTCCACCCAGTCGCCGTAGTTGCCGTTGGCCGACTTGCCCTTGAAGGCCGCGCCGGGATGCAGCGGTACATGCACGGCGTTGTGGGCGAGGTAGATGAAGAACGGCTTCTCGCGATTCTCCTTGATGAACTTGATGGCTTCTTCCGTGTAGCGCGCGGTCAGCGGATTCTGCTTGTCGCCGTCGGCCGTTTCCACAACTTCGTTGTCGCGAAGGATGGGCAGCGGCGGCCGCTTTTCCTGAGCCGCGCCGGGTTTGGTCGTGGCCTTCTGGGTGGTCGGCTTGTCTTCGCCGCCGCCCATGTCGTTGGAATAAGGCATGCCGAAGAAGTGATCGAAACCGTGGCTGATCGGGAGGAATTCGCGCTGGTCGCCGATGTGCCATTTGCCCAGGGCCATGCTCGCATAGCGGGACGGCTTGAGCAGTTTCGGCAGCGAGTTCTCCTTCGGGTTGAGCCCTGTCGGACAAATGGGGAAGATCACGCCGGGCATGGAGACGCGTTTGGCGTACGAGCCGGTCATGAACTGCGCCCGGGACGGCGTACACACCGGGCAGCCGTAGAAGCTGGTCAGCTTCATGCCCTCCTGGGCGAGCCGGTCGATATTCGGCGTGCGGTTCTTGGTTGAGCCGAAGCAACCCACATCGCCATAGCCAAGGTCGTCGGCGACGATGAGGATGATATTCGGCCTGGCGGCTGCCGGGGCCTGTGCCCGAGCCGTGGCGCAATACATCAAACAGATGGCCACAAGCAAACACCCAATGCGCCGCGCGAGTAATTCCATGAAGACTCCTGTAAATGTCTACTCGAACATGACCGCGTCGCTCCTGGGAGCGGCCGCGGGGCGAGCCTTCTTTCGGCCATAAGTGCGCTCGACGCGGGCGCGGCCGAAGGCGTCGGTGACGGTCTGCACGTCGCGGTGCTGCGTGCCGCGGCGAATGGCGGCCATCAAATCCTCAAGCTCTTTTACGGTCAACTGCTTGTCGCCGACCTCTTCCCGGACGGCGGCCACAGTTTCATCCAGCCGTTTGCGGGCGAAGGCGACGTAAGCCTTGGACTGGTCAATGCCGATGTACTTGCGGCCGAGCAGGGCGGCCGACACCGCCGTTGTCCCCGAGCCGTTGAATGGGTCGAGAACGATGTCGCCGGGGTTGGACGAAGAGCCAACGACGCGGTTGAGCACTTCCAGAGGCATCTGGCAACCGTGCCAGCCAGCGCGTTCCTTGAACGTGCCGCAGACGCGCGAGACGTACCAAGTGTCACCTTCGGGATTGAAGAAATCGTTGGCGGTTTCCTGGGGGCGGAGATACCAGGTGTCATCCGGCAGTTTGCCGCTGGGGTTGGCGCGGCTGTCGGCATAGGTTGTCTGGCGGGCCGAGGCGACGCGGATGGCGTCCGGGTGGAACGTGAACTCTTTCACGTCCTTCGTGAAATAGAGGATGTGGGTGTGGCTCTTGGCGAACTTCAGCTTGGTCTGCTGGCCGAAGGTGTAGTGCCAGATGATCCAGTTGCGCATGTTAAAGCCGAGCTTGCGGCGGGCGATGCAGCAGAGGTCGGCCGCGTAGTCGTCGCCGATGGCAAGGAAGAACGAGCCGTTGGGCTTGAGTGCCCGGTAGACGGCGGCCATCCAGTCTTCGCTGAACTGGAGATAGTCCTCACATTTTCGCTTGTCGTCGTAGCCGTGGTACATGTAGCCGATGTTGAAGGGCGGATCGGCGAAGACGAGATCGATCCAGCCTTCCGGGCCTGCGTTGAGTGTCTTGATGCAGTCGCCGGCCAGCATCTGGTCGACGACCGGCTTGCCGGAGGCGTCGAAGAGGCCCGCCGCGACGCCTTTTTCCGAGTCGTTGTCGGCCTGCACCGCAGCCTCCGTGTCCTTGGCGGCGGTGTCCAGGATCTTCTTGTTCTTCGCCCAGTCGCGTTTTTTTACGTTCATGATGTTCTTACAATTCCTTGGTCGATCCGATAATACACGGACAGACGAAAATGTTAACCGGTTCTGGATATCGCATTCTCGACGCCAACGCAAACCGTGCCCGCGAGGCGCTGCGGGTGCTGGAGGACTACGCCCGCTTTGCATTGGATGACGATGGGCTGTCGGGCGAGTTGAAGGCCATCCGGCATGAATTGGCGCGGTTGACCGGGCCGTATTTGCCCGATGCGATCCTGCATCGCGACACGGCCGGGGATGTGGGGACGGACAACAAGACGGTCGCCGAGTTTCGGCGGGACGATCTGGGGAGCGTCGTGGTGGCGGCCGGGAAGCGGCTTGGCGAGGCCTTGCGCGTGCTTGAGGAGGTGCTCAAGTCGGCCGGCCAGGTGGAGCCGACGCCCTCGTCGGCACGGTCTTCGGCGGACGATGTGCCGGTGATGGCACCAGCCGCCGGGGTTGAGAAGCTGCGCTATCGGTTCTACATCCTCGAGCAGGCGATCGTCCGCACGCTTCGACCGGCGACGCGGTTTGGCGATGTGCGGCTCTATGTGTTGATCACGGAATCGCTCTGTCGCCGGCCGTGGCTGGAGACGGCGGAACAGGCGATTCTGGGTGGGGCCGATTGCCTGCAGCTTCGTGAAAAGCAATTGGACAGTGGGGAGTTTCTGCGGCGAGCACGGCTGCTTGGAGACCTTTGTCGGCGGCATGGGGTGTTGTTCATCGTCAATGATCGGCCGGATATTGCCGTGCTGGCGGGTGCTGACGGCGTGCATGTAGGTCAGGAAGACCTTCCGGCCATCGAGGCCAGAAAGATCGTTGGCCATGGGAAGATCGTGGGCGTGAGTACGCATCGCATTGAGCACGCCCGGCAGGCGGTGCTCGACGGGGCCGACTACATCGGCGTCGGCCCGGTGTTTCCCAGCTCGACCAAGCCGCGCGATATTCTGCCGGGGCTGGACTACGCCCGCCAGGTGGCCGGCGAGATCCGGATCCCCGCCGTCGCCATCGCGGGGATCACGCATGAGAATGTTGGCGAAGTTGCGGCAACCGGCGTTCGCGCGGTCGCGGTAACGGCGGCCGTGGTCGGACAAGAGGACGCGCAGGCGGTGGCGCGGGAGTTGAAGCGGCGTTTGGTAGGACAGACATTCCTGTCTGTCGCACCAGAACCCCCGCCCGCGCCAGTAGGACAGACACTCCTGTCTGTCGCCCCGGAACCCCGGACCGCGCCAGTAGGACAGACATTCCTGTCTGTCCCTTCCATTCCCACCGCTCCCTCCGGCTCGCCTTCCGCTGAAGAACTCCGGAAACGCCGCCGCCAGCTTCCGAACTGGACGCTTACCGGTTCCATGTACTTCATCACCTTCAGGCTTCGGGCGACTGAATTCACTCCATCCGAACGAACTCTCGTGCTTAACCACATTCGTTCGGGAGATGCGTTGTATTATCAACTCCTGGCGTGTGTGATCATGCCAGACCACGTTCACCTGCTGATCCGTCCCAAAGACGGCTTGGGGTTGTCTCGAATCACCAAGGGCATCAAGGGCGCGAGCGCCCGACTGATTAACGAGCACCGGAAAACGGTCGGGCGAATCTGGCAGGACGAGTCGTTCGACAGGATCGTGCGCGATGCCGCCGAGTTTGATGAAAAGCTCGTGTATATGTACAACAACCCGGTCAAACGCGCGCTTGTGGCGAACGCGGATGATTATGAGTGGTGGTTCGTGAATTTGGGCTCGCAGGGTTAGAAGGGAGACAGGCAAGAATGCCTGTCCTGCTGAATGACGACAGACAGGAATGTCTGTCCTACTGGATGGAGAAGGATGACAGGCAGGAATGCCTGTCCTACCGGGAAACGGATGTCCCTCGATTACGAATCCAAAACGACGGTGCCGAAGAAACACCTGAGCTTTGTCTCGGCCGCGAAGATCATTTCGCTGCTGACGCTGGGCAGCCGGGTGCTGGGCGTACTGCGCGAGAGCATTGCGGCGCGGATCTTCGGAGCGGGCGTGATGGCCAGCGCCTTTGCGGTGGCGTTTACGGTGCCGAATCTCTTCCGGCGGCTCTTCGGCGAGGGGGCATTGTCGGCGGCGTTCATTCCGCTCTATGCCAAGGCGATCAAAGAACACGACGAGGCCGAGGCCGGCAGGTTTGCCTCGGGCGCGGTCAATCTGCTGATTCTCATGCTGGTTGCGCTGACGATCGTCGGCGAGGGGATCCTCTGGGGGCTGTCGTTCCTGGAGATGCCGCCGGATCGCTATATCGCGCTGAAACTGACGGCCATCATGTTGCCCTACATGATCCTCATCTGCGGGGCGGCGTTTCTGGGGGCGATTCTCAACGTTCACCGGCGTTTCGCGGCCATCGCGGCGGCGCCGATCGTGCTCAATATCTTCCTCATCGGCACGACGCTCTGGGGCGCCAGGCTGTTCGACATGAACACGGGCATGGGCCAGTTCCGGGCGATGCTGATGGTGTCGGTCGGAGTGCTGGTGGCCGGGGTGTTTCAAGTCGTGATGCTGGCGCCGTCTCTGCGGGCGATCGGGTTTCGGTTTGACGTGCGGGCCGGGCTGTGGACGCCGGCCATCCGGCGGATGGTCACGCTGTCGATCCCGGTGGCGTTGGGCGCGGGCGTGCTGCAGATCTCCACGCTGCTGGATCGCGGGATCTCGTTCCTGCTGGCCCAGAGCTACGACGACGCGGGCCGGCTGGTGTCCCATTTTGAAGTGTTTGGGCATACGGTTGCCTATCCCATGGTCACCGGCGCTGCGGCACGGCTGGCGTGGGCACAGTACCTGTACCAGTTTCCATTGGGGGTATTCGCCATTGCGCTGGCGACCGCGATATTCCCGATGCTGTCGGCCGACGCGCTCGAGAAAGACCAGACCAAGTTTAAGGAAGGCGTGCGCAAGGGGATTGCGGTGACGCTCTGGGAGGGTTTACCCGCCAGTATTGGACTGATCCTGGTGGCCGGACCGGCGGTGCAGTTGCTGTTTGAACGCGGGCGTTTCACAGCGACGGACACGCACTGGACGGCGCTGTCGGTGCAGGTCTATTCGATTGCCGTGTGGGCGTACAGTTTGCAGCAGATTCTCAATCGCGCTTACTACGCACTGCATGACACCGTGACTCCGCTGGTGATGTCGATCGTGACGCTGGTGGTGAACCTGGTGGTGGAGATACCGCTGCTGTGGACGGGCCTCGGCGAGGCCGGCATGGCGGCGGGGACGACGGTGAGCTTCATTCTTCAGGCGGTGGTGATGCTGTGGATGCTCAACCGCCGGGTAGGGGGGTTGGAATTGCGACGGATCGGCCGGCATGTGGGGAAAGTGATCCTGGCGACGGCGGTGATGACGCTGGTGTGCCTGGCCGTGAAACACGCACCGCTGTTTCAGGGAGATTTGCCGAAGAAGACGGCCCTGCTGCGGCTGTGCATTCTTGTGGGTGCGGGCGGCGCATCGTATGTCGGGGCGTGCTGGGCGATGGGGATCCGGAATCCGGCCCCGCGACGCACGCACTGATCGGGAGCAGAGCATCGTATGCACATCCCTGAGCTAAGTCCGGAGACCTATAGACCAAGCATGCATGCCGGCATCGATGCCCGTTCTGTTGGCTGGCTCGGCGGGGAAGTTCCGAGAGTTGGACAAGTCGCATTGGATCTCGTTGAGGCCATGCGGCACTACAGCGCGAAGTGCTATCATTCGGACGGCTACCGCGGCGTTCACACCTGCGAAGTCTGCAACAAGGGCAAGCGAGCGACGTCCCACGGGGAATTCTGGATCGAATGGGATGGCATCCGTTACGTCCTTCCGATGATGATCTTCCACTACATCGAAGTTCATGGGTATCTGCCCCCAGCCGAATTTCTGGCCGCACTTCAACGGAAATGGTTGAACGAGCGCCAGTAATCATGGCCTGATGAGATGCCCCAATTGGCGCGCGTCGCAGTTTTGGATACTGGCTGCCGATCACCGCACGCCACTCCCTCCCCCATCCGCTCTCGACTTGCTATTATTCCCCGCCATGAATCTTCCAACCATTCTCGTTACCGAAGGGTCCGATCCGACGCCGCTTGCTTGGCTCAAGGAGCGGGCCAATGTCATTGAGATTTCCGCGACGCATCCGGATTTTGAGAAGCACCTGGCGCAGGCCGAGGGGCTGGTGGTGCGGACGTATACGCTGGTGACTCCGGGATTTCTGGCCAAGGCGCCCAAACTCAAGGTCGTGGGCCGCGGCGGGGTGGGGCTCGACAACATCGACATACCGGCCTGCCGGGCGCAGGGGGTTGAGGTGGTCTATACGCCGGATGCCAATACGCGGGCGGTCGGGGATTTTGTGTTCGGGTACATTCTGCAGATGCTCCGGCCGTGGTGCTTTTTCCGGGAGCGGGCGTATGAGCCCAAGGAGTTCAAGCGGGTGCGGGATGCGGTGCGCGGGCGACAACTGGATGAGTTGACGATTGGGATTCTGGGGATGGGCAGAGTTGGCCGGCGCGTGGGACGGATCGCCACGCGGGGGTTTGACATGCGGGTGATCTACAACGATCTGCGGGATGTGGCGAGCGAACTGGAGTTCAATGCGATTCCGGTGGAGAAACGGGTGTTGTACAGCGAGTGCGATATCCTGACGATTCACGTGGACATGCGGCCGGAGAATCGCAATCTGGTTGGCGCGGAGCAGATTGCACTGATGAAGCCGGACGCGATATTGATCAATGCCAGCCGGGGCGAGGTGCTGGATGCGGCGGCGCTGGCCGATGCGCTGCGGGCGAAGAAACTGGCGGGGGCGGCGCTGGATGTTTATGCGCCCGAGCCTCCGCCGGCGGATTTCCCGCTGCTGGGGTTTGAGAATGTTCTGCTGACGCCGCACCTGGCGTCGCGGACGAACACGGCGACGGAGAACATGAGCTGGGTGGTGCGGGATGTGCTGGAGGTTATCAATGGGCGGCCGGCGAAGTACCCTGCCCCCTGAGTTTCGCGCAGAGGCGCGGAGACGCGGAGGAAGAGAGAAAACGCCATGCATGAAAATGAGATTGGGACCATTGTTATTGAAGCGGCGATTGCCGTCCATCGCGAACTGGGGCCGGGATTGCTGGAATCAGTGTATGAGGTGGTGTTGGCGCGAGAGCTTGAAGTGCGTGGACTGCGCGTCCGGCGGCAAGTGCCGATTCCGATCGTGTATCGAGATCTGCGTTTTGACGAGGGATTCCGCGCCGATTTGATCGTCGAGGATAAAGTGATTATCGAACTGAAATCCGTGGAGAGGGTTTCACCTGCGCACAAGAAGCAGATACAGACGCATTTGCGTCTCACGGGACTCAAGCTGGGCTATTTGCTCAATTTCGGCGAG
>JANYKD010000058.1 GCA_025361735.1 Phycisphaerales bacterium | reverse complement strand
TCCAGCGACAAGAACAACAAGCTGGACACCGCTCCTTTCGCAATTGACGGCCTGGGCTTGCCTCCGGCCATTCCCGGCGAGGCGATCCGTGCCGAAGGATGGAACCGTGCCGAGATCAATATCAGCGCCGGCAAGGTGAGTGTGACTGTGAACGGCAAGATCGCTGTGGCGGCGCAGCCGATCCCCACACAGGCCGCCGGCATGCGTGTGTTGCGGTTGCCGGACCCCGGCCATCCGGTTCGCTTCTGCAATGTGTTGTGGACACAAGTCGCGACCAAGGTGCCGTAAGGGCGCGGTCGGACAGCTTCCGATTCCGTAGGTCCGCTTCAGCGGACGCGGTTTGCGCCGCAGCCTGCATAGGCGGATCGTTCAACGGATTTCTGGCGACTATCTGGCGATCCCGTACACCTCAACTTCCGTGTACCGATTTGCTTCATTCTGCAGATTGCCTTTGCTGTACAGCCGCACATACCGTGCCCGTAGCCCCTCCTTGATCGGAACCAACTCACCCTGGAAACTCTCCAGGTATTGCATGTCCGTTCCGACACCCAATCCGGTCAGGTTCTCTCGGTCGTTGTTGAAAACGGTCGTCGCCTGGCTCTTGAACTCTGGGTCGTCGCACAACTGCACCACCACACCCTTGAAAACCCAGTTCGGAGGGTCGAAGGCGTGCCACATGCAGATCCCGTAAATCTCAGCCGGTTTCCCCAGGTCGATCTGCACCCATTGCACGCCCGGATTCAACTCGATCCAGCTACCTTCGTCGAGCCTCTTGTCGCCGTCGGTAATTTGCTTGAGTTCGCCTACGACTGGCTCCTTGTCGCTGCTGGTCACCGGGCACTTCAGGGCGAGATTCGTCGTTCCCACCGGCGCCTTGAACGGCGGCCGGAGTTTGGAGGCCCATGGGCGCAGCCACGGCGAACGCGGCAATTGCCCGATCCACGATCGGTACGCTGGAGGCGGCAGTTTGATCGGAACCACCTCGTACGGCGGCTTTCCCACAACGATTTCCGCAAGATCCGCGGGCCGGGTCGCCGGCACCTGCTTGTCGTCGTCCGCAGCGAACAACCTGCTCGCGGCGATCATCCCCAGCATCAGGGCACATCCAATTCTCATCACCCGGCCAAGAATCGATTCCATGGCGTCTCCTTGAATGGCATACCTCCATTACCCTTGAGACGCGTTGTTGTGGGATCGGAGACATGCCGATGCCGATCCTCGAAGCACGCGCTCAGTGGCCAATCCAACAATTCCAGATAACATGCTCCTCATGCCCAACCGACATCCATTCCCACGGCGTCTGGTCCGTCCTGCCCTTGTGGCGATCGCGCTAATTGCTGCCTTGTGTGCATCCGTTGCCGGCACTGCGCGAGCCGACGAGAATGCCGCGTGGCTGCCGGCCAGCGCGGAGAAGCTCCCGCGCTGGCGGGGGTTCAATCTGCTCGAGAAGTTCGTGGCGGGGCGGAACAGCAAGCCGTACCTGGAGGAGGATTTTCGCCTCATCTCCAAGCTCGGGTTCAACTTCGTCCGCCTGCCGATGGACTATCGCGGCTGGATCAAGGATGGGAACTGGAAAACGTTCGATGAACAGGCGCTGAAAGAGATTGATCAGGCCGTCGAATGGGGGAATAAATATCACATTCACGTGGCGCTGAATTTCCACCGTGCCCCGGGGTATACGGTCAACACGCCGCCTGAGAAGACGAGTCTCTGGACTGACCCCGAAGCACAACGGGTGTGTGCCTTGCACTGGGCGACATTCGCCAAACGCTACAAAGGCATTCCCAACGCGCGGCTCAGTTTCAACTTGTTGAACGAGCCGAACGCCAAGCGAGAGTTGTTCGTCGCGGCCATTCGCAAGCTGGTCGCGGCCATTCGCGCGGAAGATCCCGATCGCCTGATCATTTCGGATGGCCTTGAGTGGGGGCGGATTCCCGTGCTGGAACTGGCCGATTTGCATATTGCGCAGGCGGCGCGCGGGTACACGCCGATGGAGATTTCGCATTACGGGGCGAACTGGGTGCAGAGCGAGAAATATCCGTATCCGGCGTGGCCCATGCCCATGCGGATTCCGGGAACCCTGGCCGGCGCCGGCAAGCCGGAGAGCAATCATGCGATCGTGATTGACGGCCCGTTTGGAGTCGCCACCGAATTGCGGCTGCATGTCGAGACGGTGTCGGTTGCGGCCGGGCTCGTGGTTGAGGCCGACGGGAAGCAGGTCTATCAGAAATCGTTCAAGCCCGGCCCGGGTGAAGGGGAGTGGAAGAAAGTGGTGTTCGCCGAGCAGTGGAAAGTGTACCAGAATATCTACGACAAGGATTACGCCGCAACAATCCCGGCCGGAACGCAACAGGTGCAGATTCGCATGATCGAGGGCGACTGGGTGTATCTTTCTGAGATCGGTTTCAAACCCACGGGCGCAGCACGCGAAAACAGTCTGGCCACGGAACCGGGGCTGGACAAGAAGGCCAAGCCGTTCCGGTATGCGCCGGCCAACAAGGAGGGGCCGTTCGTGGGCATCCCCATGCGCGATAAGCAGTGGCTGGCGGGAGAGAACGTCAAGGCGTGGCAGGCGGCGAAGGCCAAGGGTGTGGGCGTGATGGTGGGCGAATGGGGCGCGTTCAACAAGACGCCGCACGAGGTGTTTCTGCGGTGGGCGGAGGACAACCTCGATTTGTGGAAGCAGGCGGACATGGGCTGGGCGATGTGGAACTTTCGGGGATCGTTCGGCGTGCTGGACAGCGGGCGGAGCGATGTGCAGTACGAGGATTTCGAAGGACACAAGCTCGACCGGAAGCTGCTGGAGTTGCTGAAACGGTATTGAATGGAACAGGGCCAGCGTCTGCTCGTAGTACCGCCTTCAGGCGGTCTTTTGCCGTCCGCCTGAAGACGGTACCACGAACGGTCCGGACACCGACCCTACTTTTTCAACATCGGATCATCCAGCTTCTTCTGGCAATCAGCCAGGCGCACACGGAGTCTGGCAAGGTCCGCGGCCCGTTCCGGCGACTCGGCGAGGTTCTTCATCTCCCACGGGTCGGCTTTGAGATCGAAGAGTTGGGTGTGGCGATCCTTGCCCACCGTGTACTCGATGAGTTTGATGTCCGGTGTTTCCACGGCTCGCTGGAAGTTGCGGTAGGCAAAGAAGAGTTCGTCGCGGACGCTGGGTTTCTCGCCGCGGATCACGGGGAGCAGGCTCTGGCTTTCCAGGCCCTCGGGTTTGGCCACGCCGGCCAGGTCGCAGGTGGTGGCGAAGATGTCCATGAGATAGCAGAGGGCGTCGCTGCGCTTGCCGGCGGGGATACCCGGGCCGGCGAAGACCAGGGGCACGCCGATGCTGTGTTCGTAGACGCTCTGTTTGCCCATGAGCCCGTGCTGGCCCAACGCCAGGCCATTGTCGCCGGCGAAGATGATGATGGTGTTGTCGAACCGGCCGGATTTCTTTAAGGCGTCAAATACCCGGCCGATGTTGTGGTCGGCCCAGGAGATACAGGCGTAGTAGTCGGCGATGTGCTTGCGGATCTCGTCCGGCGTACGCGGAAACCCTGCCAGCATTTCGTCGCGCACCTTCAGTTCGCCGTTGTCAAACGGATGTTGCGGCAGGAAGTTGGCCGGCAGGGGGATCTTCGCGGGGTCGTACAGGTCGCGGAATTGTTTCGGCGCAATGCGCGGGTCGTGCGGCGAGGTGGTCGCCATGTAAAGGAAGAACGGTTTGTCGTCCTTGTAGTTGGTGAGGAATTCGACGGCCGAGTCGGCGATGACCTCGGTGGCGTCGCACTCGGTGGCTTTGGCCGCGGCGGCGGGATATTTGCCGGTGGGGTCATAGTCCTGAACGGTGATTTCGACGGAGTCTCCGTCGGCGGAGCCTTTCTTGGCTTTGCCCATGCCGCCGAAGTAGACGGTACGGGCCTGGGTGAAGGCGCGGTTGACGGCTGTGCGTTCGTTGTGCCACTTGCCGGCCAGGAGGGTGTTGTACCCATTCTCGCGGAAGCACTGGGGCAGCAGGACATGGTTGTCGAGCTTGCCGGCCGTGTGAAAGAGCGAGCGGCCGGTCATGATCATGGCCCGGCTGGGGGTGCAGATGGCGCCCTGGTTGCCGCCCATGATGGTGGCGCGGTCAAAGGCGATGCCGCGCTGCACCAGCGAGTCGAGGTTGGGTGTGACGAGCGCATCGCAGCCCAGGGCGTGGATGGTGCCGCGTCGCTGGTCGTCGGTGAGGATGAACAGGACGTTGGGTTTGCCCGGAGCACCGGCCGCAAAGGCGGATTTGCAGAGCAGGAGAACGGCGCACGACAGGCCCGCGATCATGGTTTGGATACGCATCATGGAGTGGTATCGCGGATCGTCGCAAGCGTTGGCCGACGCATAAAACAACAGTGAGTGCGGGCGATTTCCCGGCCAAGCCCTCACCCCGGCCCTCTCCCGGCGGGAGAGGGGGCGGACCGATCACTCTCCCGCGCGGACGCGGAGGTTGTCCAGGACGTTCATGAAGTTGATGTAGGAGTCGTAGGGGCTTTCGTAGGGGGAGAAATAGCGATGCACCGCGCCGTCGGCGAAGAACTTCGTACACATGTAATAGAAATGGTCGGAGGAGGCGACTTTGTGCCAGTCGGCGGTGAGTTGGGGGTTTCGGGCGCGGCGGATGGCCGGTTCGAGTTTGTAGAGCTCGTTGGCGGCGTTAGTCTGCATGGAGTTGCCGAGCCAGGCGGTGAGATCGCGTTCGGTGTCGGCCCAGCTCGTGAACTGCGGGATGTCGAGTTCGCCGACGGGCTCGTAGCGATCGATGGCTTGCGAGGGCGTGATGAAGTCGTTGCCGGGGTGGGCCAGTATCTCGCCCGGCAGATGGGCCATGAAATCGAAGATGCCGGTCTCGGCCCACTGGTGCTCGCCGATGGTTTCGTAGTCCATGAACAGGTTGCAGAACTGTCCGTTGCCGTTGATCTGATTGATCCAGCCGGCGAACTTGCCGGCGGTCAGCGGCCACTGCTGCCACTGCTTGTTTGAAAAGCGGAAGGCGATGTCATCGCTCAGGCGGTAGTTCTTGAGCAGCAGCTTGATGGCGGTCGTGTGCGGCGGGCGGTGCAGGAGATTGGGCGAACGGAGGCCGAGCATGTGGTCGGCGCCTTCCGCGAGGATGCCCTCGAAGCCGAGGCGGGCGGCGTACTGGGCCAATTCGTTGTTGTAGATCAGTTCCGTATAGCGAAACACGCGCGGTTCCTGTCTGAACAGGGACTTGATCTTTGCGCGATGCATCTCGACCTGCTCGCGGAAATCCTCCTTTGAGAAGATGAACGCGAGCGTGTGGTAGTAGCTTTCGGCAAGAAACTCGACGCAACCGGTGTCGGCGAGTTCCTTGAAGGTGTCAATGACCTCGGGGCACCAGGCGGTGAGTTGTTCGATGGCGCAGCCGCTGATGGAGAAGGCCACGCGGAAGCGGCCTTCATGGCGGCGGATCAGGTCCAGCAGCAGCCGGTTGGCCGGGAGATAGCACTTGTCGGCGACTTTGCGGCAAATCTCGGCGTTGCGGGCATCGTCAAAGTAGTCCGTGTCGGTGTCAAAGACGCTGTACCGGCGGAGCCGGAAGGGCTGATGAACCTGAAAATAAAGACAGACAGACGCCATACGGCTCCAGTTTGCCTGCGAAACAAGAAGGGTTCAATCCACAAGATTCACGGTCCTGCTCGCAGCCAGGCAGATTCTAGCTTGTTTCCGCCGCGTTTACAGGACCCGCGTCAAAGAAGGGAATGTCCGACGGATTGGAGAGAGGTATGGTACGTGTTGACTGGCATCCGCGCCACGTGAGGCGAATTTGGAAATAGCCCGCGCACTCTCCCTCCATGACCGAAGCCGCCGGCCCCGACGCCTGCGGCTTTTTGCATTTAATCCGCCATCAATGAGCATTTATTAAGGCATTTGGCCGCAACTGTACGTCAGTATAACCATGTGCGTGGCAGTATAACTACGTATGACGGTTATCGGCCGGTGCGAAGCGGGGTTGGCTGACACTCGCAGGAAATACGGTAGAAACAGCGACATGGGGCCGTGGCGGCGTTCGCGGGCCGGCAATCCGGCCACGGAATAGATTCTGCGTTTGTCAAATGGATTTGCGACTCTTTTTTTAAGAAGTGCTTGAGTACCCCCTCGTCTCTCGCCGATGAATAGAGCACTCTGGAATTCAAAAATGCTCCAGATTTGATCTTACGCCACTTGGCCGGTGAAGCGGCCCCGGGAAGGTCAGCGACCAGGTAACTCAAACGAAAGGGACAGATCATGCGTCAGAACAAGAAGACACGGGCACGAGCATTCGGCAGGGATTCTTTCGTTGAGAACCTTGAGAATCGAACGCTGCTTAGTGGTACCGTGGCTGTGGTGGTTACGGCAGGCAACATGACCATCACTGGCGACGCCGCCGATAACTCGATCATCATCCAGGATACGGGTGTGGGCCTGTTCGCCATCACCGGCACCAACAACACCTCCGTCACCTACAGCGGAACGACCTATACCGCCGGTACCCCGGCCAATGTCACGAGTGCCGACAAAGATGTCACCATCAGCATGACCCTGGGCGGCAACGACACTGTCGATGCGGCCAACCCGCTCAAACTGATCGACGCGAGCGGAACCCACTATAGCCTGACCTACACCTCCGTGGGCAGTGCCGGCAACACAAGTCTGTTCAAGAGCGTGGCGGCCACCGGCATGGTCGCCATGCTGGATGCGCCCAATCCGGCGCAGGAAGTCCAGGACCTGGCCATCGACTTTGTTGCCACAGGTGGCACCTATACGATATCCGTTGGAACCCTGACCACGCCATCCCTGGCATCCGGCGCTACCGCCTCCGCCATTGGCAACGCGCTGGACACACTGTTGGGCGTCCCCCAGGAAATCCAGACCCTGAAGATCGACAACGCCTCGACGGGCGGCACCTTCACCATCACGGCCAATGGCAATACGACCACGGCCTTGAACTATAACGACAGCGGCGCGACGATTGCCACCGCCCTTGACACTGCGTTGAGCGTCTCTGGAACCGCAGTCGTTGGCACCGTCGGTGCTGGCGGAACCCTCACCTTCACCTTCCCGATCGCAGCCGGCAACGTCCCGCTGATGACGATCGACACCTCATTGCTTACGGGCAGCACGGTGACCGGCGTCTTCTCGCCCAACACCGAAGGTACCGGCGGCACGGTTGTCAACACCGACATCGCCACGGCCACGTCCCTAACCTTCACGTTCCCATCGTACGTCGGCAACCTTCCCCTGATGACCATGGATGTCACCAGCCTGACCGGCACCACAAGTGCACTCTTTGCATTCAACGCCGACGGCGCCGCTGTTGGCACCGCCGCGACCGGGCAGATCGTCCTCAGTGACACCCCGGGCGTGGCTCCCAGGGGCTCGATTACCCTCACCGCTCAGGCGGTGGCCGGTGATCGCGTGACCATCAATGACGGTGCCGGCAACGTCCGGACCTACACCGCCGTATCAGGCGCGCCCGCGGCCGGGCAGTTCCAGATCGGCACCGACATGTATGCCACGGCGGCCAATCTCGCCACCGCCATCAACCTCGCCAATCCTGTGCTGGGCGTGGGCGCGGTCGCCGCTCCGCAGGGCACTAAGGAACAGCAGACCCTGAGTCCCGTTGGCGGAGCCAGCGCGGGTGGCACCTTCACGATCACCTACGGCACCAGCACCACCACGGCACTCGCCCACAACGCCGGATGGGCCGCTGTGCAGACCGCTTTGCGGCTGCTTCCCGGCCTCGGCGCCGTGACCGTCACAGGCGGTTCCTTCGGCACGAACACCGCCTACACGGTGACCTTCCCGGTCTCCCTGGGCGACGTGGCCCCGCTGGTGGTGACTCCCACCGGCATGGGCGGCACGACCGTCAGCGTCGGCGAAGGCACGAAGGGCGTACTGCCCGGAACCTCGGAAATCCAAACTGTGACACCGGGTGTCTTGGCATCCGCCGGCACCTACACCCTTTCCTACGGCGGCAACACGACGACCGCCCTGGCTTTCGGTGCCACCACGGCCACCGTGCAGACCGCACTGCGATTGCTCCCCGGCCTCTCCGGCATCGTTGTCGGCGGCGCCGCTCTGAGCGTCGGTGCGATGAACTTCACCTTCGCCGCCACCATGGGCGATGTCAGCATGATCACCATGGGATCGACTTCGCTTACCCCTGCCCTGGGTTACACCTGGGTCGAGAGCACCCGCGGGATTGCCCCGGCTAGCTGCAAACTGACCAATGACGTCATGGGCGCCGCGGGCAACCAGTCCGTCACTGTCTCGACCTTCTCCAAGCCGCGCATGACCGCCGTCGGCATGAGCGGCGGCGGCGAAACGAACGTGGCGGCCGGCGACACAGTCGTCCTCCGCGACGGCGTCAACCCTGCCAAGACATTCACCTTCGGCGCTAATCCGACCGACGTGCCAATCGGCGCCACCGCGGCGATCACCGCGGATAACCTCATCGCGGCGATCAATGCCGTCGGCGGCAGTCTGCTCATCACCGCCAGCACGACAACCTACGACGGCACCATCGACCTCCTCCAGGATGCCGCCGGACTCGCCGGCAACACGACCATCACCGTCGCCGGCGCCCAGCTTGCCAAGACCAATTTCCTTGGCGGCACCAATGGCACCAACATCCTCGACGGCGAGACAATCCTCGTCAACGACGGCATGAACCCGGCCATCACCTTCACCGCCCGGACGGCGGCGCCGGATGCGACCCTCCACGAGTTCCTCATCGGCGGCGACGATATTGCCTCGATGGCCAACTTCGTGGCGGCCGTCAACAGCACGCCGCTGCTCGATGTGACCGCCGTGGACAACTACGACGGCTCAGCCACCCTCACCAACGACGTGGCCGGTACGTTCGGTAACGGAAGCGTCGGCTCTGAGAAACTTCTGGCCACCGGCACGGGAGTCGCTTCCGTCGATATGGCTGGTGGTGCAGGCTATTCCATCGAAGCCCTCAACGTGACGGCGACCATGGGCAGCGGCACCAACGTCATGGGCATCGGCGCGGGCGGCAGCGGCCAGTCCTACATCTACGGCACGCTGGGTTACACCGGCGGCGCCGGTAACGATTCGGTTGCCGTCATGGGCGCCTTTATCGGTGGCACGATGACGGTGGCTCTCGCCGCCGGCGATACGACCACTGGCGACGCCTTCGTCATGGGCGATGAAGGCACGGTTCCGTCCTACGTGGCCGGCGATGCCAGCATCACCCAGACCACCGGTCTGGCGACCATCACCATTCGCAACAAGGGCACCCTTGCTTCGCCGATGGAGTTCGGCGGCAAGCTCACCATCGATCCGGGCGTCAGTGCCAGCGGTATCCAGGTGACCACGATCAATAACACCAAGGTCGACGGCCAGTTCATCTACGGCACCGCCACCAGCGCGGACGCCGACACCCTGAACTTCACCGGCAGTGTGGATATTGGCGACTTGTCCACGATCCTCCTGGGCGCTGGAGCCAACCAGTTCAACACCGTCGGAACGCAGGAAGTCCAGACGCTCACTCCGGATGCCGCCGCAACGGCCGGCACCTACACTTTTACCTATGCGGGCCAGACAACCGCCCCCATCGCTTACAACGCCACTCTCGCCCAGACGCAGACCGCCTTGCGGCTCCTGCCCGGTTGCGAAGGCGTGGTCATCACCGGCGAGAAGCTTGCCGGCGTCGATGAAGTGCAGACGCTGACGCCCAAGGCGGTCGCGACCGCCGGAACCTATACCCTCACCTATGGCGGCAATACCACTGCCCCACTCGCTTTCGACGCCACGATCGGCACCGTCCAGACCGAGTTGCGCCGGTTCACCTCCATGCAGAACATCGTGGTCGGCGGCACTAGCCTGGACCTCGGCGCCATGACCTTCACCTTCCCGAATATGGGCAACGTGGCCGCGATCACCATCGCGGACGGTGGCGTAACCCCGCTCACGCCGACGGTTGCCTCCAGTCCCACCGCTTATGTCGTCACCACGACCACCCCGGGCGGCGTCACGCATCCGATGATCATCACGTTCCCCGCCGGCGCGGGCGATGCCGAAATGCTCTCGGCGACGCTCGGCGGTCTGACCGGCACGACGGGTGCCTCCACCCTGGTCGAAACCACCAAGGGCAGTGTCTTCAACTTCAGTTCAATCACCGGTGGCGCAGTCACCTACACCGGCCTGGCCGGCACCGATGACGTCACCCTCGGCGGCCGAGTCATCTTCAACGGCGCCGCCACGATCGGTCTGGGCGATGGCGCCAACACACTCACGGCCGGCAGCGTCACCGCCGACGGTACCTTTACCGTCAACGGCGGCACCGGGGGCGACACCATCGCTCTCGGTACCACCGGCAGCTTCTTCGCTCGCGGTGGCGTGGCCGTCAGTCCGGGCGCGGGCACCAATGGCTTCCAACTCGATAACGCCGACGTCGCCAGCTTCACCTACACCGGCCTGGCCGGTGACGACACGCTGACGATCGGTGCCACCCGCTTCCTCGACGCGGGCGCCTTCACGGTCAGCACCGGCGACGGCACCAACATCCTCACCATGGACAATTCCGTGATCACGGGCGCGGTCAGCTACACGGGCGGCATCGGCGCCGACACCACGACCATCGGAGCCAAGAGCTTCGACGCCAAGACCACCGTTGCCCTGAACCTGGGTGCGGCCGGCGTCACCGGCGTCAACGTCAACACGGCGACTGTTAATGGCCGCAGCAAGGCCCTGACCTACACCGGCGGTTCGGGCGCAGACACGCTCAAGCTCGGCACCATCCTCGGCCGCGGCTTCGTCCTGGATGGCCTGCTCACCTTCACCGGCGGAGCTGATGCCAACGAACTCGATGTCGACGGTTCTGTCCGCGGCATCACCTACTCGGGTGGCATCGACGCCGACATCATCAAGCTCGGCATCGGCGTGAACGCCAAGTTCACGGCGACGGCCGCCGTGGCCATCACGGCCAGCGATGGTGCCAACACCACCACCATCAAGAATGCCACCATCCGCGGTGCCGATGCCAGCGGCAATGGCCTGGCTTACACCGGCGGCACCGGTGTGGACACCATCAACATCGGCCAGGGCGGCTCAGTTGGCTTGACCGTGGCCAAGGGTGTCACGATCAGCACGGGCGCAGCCGTCGATCACGTGAACATCGACAACTCGGTCTTCTGTTCCACGAGCGGCGCGTTCGTGCTCAACACCGGCCTCGGCGACGATATCGTCAACTTCGACGCCGGCGGCACGGGTTCGATCTTCAACCGCGCTGTCACCATCTGTGCTGGTGGAACGACTGGCGGCACGACTCCGAACTTCACGACCGGTGGCGGCAACGACGTCTTCAACGATTCGGCCAACACCAAGTACCTTGGCCGGACAACTGCCACGAAGGTCAGCTTCTACGGCTTCCGTGCGGCTGGAACGGGCAACATCAACGGCGGCGGCGCCGGTGCTGGCACCATCCTTGGTACCAAGCTCATCGCCCCCTTGTACAGCTGATGAGTTCTGGATCGCAATCCGAACACTTAACCAAGCCTGCCGCCCTTCCCGGGCGGCAGGTTTGTTTTTTGGCGTTTACCACACGCCTTCAAATACCTCTGTCGCCGGGCCGGCCATGTAGACGCAGTTGTCCGATTCCCGCCATTCCAGCATCAGGTCGCCGCCGGGCAGGTGGATCAGAATCTTGCGTGCAGTTCGGCCGGTGAGAACGCCCGCCACGCAGACGGCGCAGGCCCCGGTGCCGCAGGCCAGTGTGATTCCGCTGCCGCGTTCCCAGGTGCGCATGGTCACTTCAGTCGGGGAGTGCTGAGTGCTCAGTGCTGAGTGCTGAGACGCGTGAACCTGAACGAAGTGGGCGTTGATGCGCCGCGGGAACGCGGGATGGTTCTCGATCACCGGGCCGATATGTTCCAGGTCGACGCGCTGTACATCCGGAGTGTAGATCACCGCGTGCGGGTTGCCCATCGACACGAATGTGGCGTCGAGCAGTTCATTGCCCTGGGCGACCGGCAGGCGGTATTCGTGCCGGCCGGAGCCCTTGACAACCTTCGTGGCATCAACGGGGATCTTCGCCAGCTCCAAAATCGGCTCGCCCATGTTCACGGTCGCCTGCCGCATCTTGCCTTCATGCACCTCCAGCGACAGCGTGAGCACGCCCCGGCCGGTCTCGATCGTCATGGGATTACGGGCAGTCAACCCATGGTCATAGGCATACTTGGCCACGCAGCGGATCCCATTGCCGCACATCTCGGATTCCGAGCCGTCGGCATTGAACATGCGCATGCGGACGTCGGCCTGGTCACTGGGCAAAATCAGGATCAGCCCATCCCCGCCGATGCCGGTGTGGCGATCGGAGACGATCGGCGCCAGGCGCGCGGGATCGGCGACTTTCTCAACGAAGCCGTTGACGTAGACGTAGTCGTTGCCGATGCCGTGCATCTTCGTGAACTTCATGGGTTTTATCCTCAAGCCGTTTCTATCGGCCGTCCGATAATGATCGGGAGTGCATGGCCGACGTCAAGTCCGATGAATCCTCAATCCCCGTGTCACCCGCCATGGGCGACAGCGGGGCTGCGCGCCAGGCCCGACTCAACTACGCCGCCGGCCTGGCCGCATTGCGCGAATCCCAGCCGGATGTCGCGAGTGCGCTCCCGGTTCTCCCGCCGGATTGCGAATGGCTCTACGCACGCGATGGGGCGCTTTCCGCGAAGCTGCCGGGCGATCGTTCGCATCCCGGTGGCGGGGACCGCTCGCTGAGCGGTCCGTCGCACGCCGAGCACGGCGGTTCCGGCGAAGCCGCTCCACCATCAAATTCCACAACCACATCCGTTTCGGCCGGCGGCTGGCTGGGGCAATGCTCGTTACCGCTGCGGGCGGCCGGTGAATTGCTGGCCGATCTGTCGGCACCGGGCCGGGTTTCGCTCCTGTTGTATCCTACGCATGCCGCGCAGCTTGGCACCGTCCTGGAGCGGCTCACGGCGCAGCAGGCCGTGATTTCACTCCACGAAACACTCCTCGACGCCGCCTGCGCCGTGGCCTGCCGTGATTCTTCCAGGGATATCCGCGCCGGGCGGCTGTACATCATCGCCGGCCCGGAGTGGCCGAACCAATTTGCCCAACTGCTCGCATCGCATCCCGGACTGCCTGCGCCCGAACAGTATCTGCGTACGGCGCTGCTCCCCACGGAGGCAGGCCAGCGGCTTATGGAAGTGGCCGGCCGGGTGCTGGACGCGCACTCAGAATGCAATAGAACGCTGATCGAGCAATTGCAGCAAAGCCTCCGGCCGCAAGCCGATGGCCCCGTGCTACTCCTGGCCGGAACAGCGTTTCGGCTCTGGGGGCTGGCCACGCCCGCGCTCGCTGCCCTGTTGCACGACAACCCGGCCATTCCACATTCTGTCCTCGACATCGACCGGCCGGATCATTCATCGCCGGCAGCACTGCTGGCCGCGTTGCAGGGACATCGCGCCATTCTCACTGCGGAACTGACGCGGGCGAATCTGCCGCAGGCCGTGCCCTCTGACCTGCCGGTAATCACCTGGGTGCTTTATGGCCTGATACCTCCGGCCTCGATCGCCGGCCCGCAGGATCGACTGATCGTCGCGTCCCGTGAACTCCAGCGCCGCGCCCGTCACGAGGGGTGGAGCCCCGAGCGATTGCTGCAAGCCGTGCCGCCCCCGCCGGTATTCGCGGCCAGTGGTTCGCACCTTGGCATCATCGCCGATTATGTCGACGTGGATCCAGCTAAACACGCGTTCCGACTCTCCAGCCATCGCCTGCTGTTCGAAGCCATCGGCGAGGAATTGCTGCGGAACCCACTGGCGCTGGGCGCAAGCGTGATGGACTATCTCGCCGCGCGGGCCGGGCAATTGAATCTCCGTCCGGATCATCTCGATCTGCCGCTGTTCATCGAACGCCTGATCCTGCCGGTCTACGCCCGTGGGATCGCACGGCTCCTCGTGTCACAGAACCTGCCGATACGCCTCATCGGCGCGGGATGGGAATCCGACGAACTGCTGCGGTCCAGCCACAGCGGCAATCCGCACAGTCGCGAAGAACTCTGCGTCGCGATCGGGCAATGCGCTGCGCTCGTGGATGTCTGGCCGGTGGACTGTCCGCCACCACTGGGGTTGTTTGGCCGGCCGGTGGTGCCGACGGCCGGGCAATCCGAGGCGAAGCTCCTCGCCGCCGCCCGGAGCATCGCAGGGCTCACGTCCACCGCGGCCGGGAGCCGTTCCGCCGCGGGCGTCGTACAGGCCCAGTCGGGACATGGTCTCCAGGAAATGCCGCCCGTTCTCACCGCCGACATGCTCGTCTGTTTTCTGCAGGCTGCGCCTGTGCGACCGTGATACAATTGAACGAACCAACCGGGTACCTATGTTCCGGCGCATTTCCATACTCGCGATTCTGTTGCTGCCGGTGTGCGCGCCGGCGGCCGAGGATGAGCCGGGTCTGCGCGCCCGTCAGGCCGCCCTGCACCGTGTTATCGAGGAGCAATGGAAGCGGTACCGCGAATATCCCACGCCGCTGACCATGTCGCAGGTCATCCGCCTGCGCTGTGAAAACGGCGCCTGGAGCATGTCATCCGATCTGCCCGCGGCCATCAAGGCGGGCAGCACGCGCGTCACCATCGATGGGCTGGCGGGGATGACTTCCATCGGCATCACCCGCACCTGGCGCCTCGTCAGCGCCCGCGGGCTGGATTCGCTGAATCTGGTCAACGAGAATTTCTCCGACGCGCGCGCCCTGCAGATCACCAGCAGCATCACCTGGCAGTCGGGCAACTTTTCCATAAGCCGCCAGACGCGGACCGATGACGGCTGGGAGAGCATCTCGCTCGGAAACGACGACACCGATGGCGACGGCGTCCAGCTTCCGCCCGGCGGCGTCGCCCTGCAGGTGCAGAGCTTCGACAAGGCCGACCACCCGAAGATCGCCCTGAGTCTCGCCGCGCCCGATGTGGCCACGCTGGCCCGGCGGTATCCGCGCGAGGTCGCCCGGTACTTGCGGCCATTTCTGCGGGAAATGCGCCTCGAGTCCATGTTCGCGCCCGACCCGCGCATCGCCTGGCAGGTGTTCGCCGCCCGGCTCAGGACCGATCCCGCTATCCTGCAGAAGATCAATGATGTGCTGCCCGCACTTGATGATAACGACTCCTATAAGCGGGCCGAGGCGGTGGCCGAAATCCGCAAGCTGGGCATCCCCGGCGGTATTGCCATCGTGAACATGGATCGCTCCCGGTTGAGCGTGCAGCAATCCGTGCTGCTTGATGCCTCGCTGGCGCCGTTCCGGCCGTCGCGGGCGGAAAGCCCGGCCGAATGCCGCGCGGATCCCGGCTGGCTGCTCGACTGTCTCTACTGCGAGGACGCGATGATCCGCCAGGCCGCCTTTGATTGCCTGCGCGAGTTGCTGAAGCACGAAATCGTCGTTGACATCGAGGCTGGCCCGGCGCGGCGCATCGCCGCCGTCGATTCGCTGCGTGCGAAGCTCTTCCCCGCCACCCGTCCCACGACCCAGCCCTGAAGGGGCGCAAGACGATAGCCCAGGGTTTGCGCACTCGCATACTCTGGGTATTGGGCAATCCGCATTCCGCATGGCAGACCAGACCCATCGTGGCACGGGCGAGACGCCAATACTGTCCGAAACGGGTTGTACATGTTATTGTCATGTAGATTTAACTTGCGCTAGCGCGCGGTTTCCGGTATTCCTCGGATCATGGTGACGCCGGTCCGTGGGCA
>JANYKD010000181.1 GCA_025361735.1 Phycisphaerales bacterium | reverse complement strand
GAAGCCCGCCAACAAGACCGACAGTTGGCGCCTCGAAACCCATGAAGGCGCGAAGGCGAAGATGGAGATCGACGGCGACGCGGTTGTGTTCACCGTCACCGATGCCGACGGCACCGACTGGCATGTGCAAGCCATTCAGACCGGGCTCGACCTCAAGAACGATGCCAAGTACAAGCTCAGCTTCCAGGCCAAGGCTGACACGGCGACCGAGATTCCCGTCAATGCGAGCATCGACGTGGACGACTGGCACATGGCCGGCCTCACCGAAACAGCGCAGGTCGGCAAGGATTGGAAGAAGGTGGAATTCGAGTTCACCGCGACCGACGTCAAGGCCAACAAGAACCGGATCTCCTTCATCCTCGGCGGAACCAAGGGCAAGGTCTGGATCAAGGACTGCGTCCTGTCGGCCAAGTGACGCCGGTTCTTAGTCCATCACGACAGTTTTATCCACCACGCGCCCCATGACCTTAATGGGTGTGCCGTTCATCTCCACCTCGGCTTCGACGCGGCGCGTCTTGGTGTAGTAGAATCCGTGTACATTCATCAGTTGGGGCTTGCCGGCTGCACTGATGCCGACGGCGAGGTACTGGCCAATGCGTGCCTGGAACGGCACTTTTTCCGGCACGCTCCACATGATGGTCGGCGCGTCGACGAGCAATGTGCCCACGGTTGGGGTGTACTTGGGCCGGAATTTGGACACGTCCGCGCCATCGCCGAGGCTTTCGGCCAGGCTCTTCAAGCCCGCGTTCTCCTGATCCGCCAGGGCCTTGTTGACCACGTCCTTGATGTCGTCGTCGGCTTGTGGTCCGATCGCCTGCCATTGATCGCGCGCGTGGACCGGCCCGGCCTTCACGATCCAGATCACGGTCGGAATGACGATGAACGCAGCGATGAGCATGATCATCTTCCCCGAGATGGCAAAGCGGGTTGGCGCCTGCTTCGGCTGGAGCCGGCGGCCTCGAGGTATCCCCATCGCCGGACTTTTCGCGGGCCGGGCTTGTGCCACGGCCGTCGCGGCGGCCTGCGGCTTGGCGGCAGGCGCCGACCGCTCGGGCGGCGCGTCGTCCATGTCGTAGGCCGGTTCCGCCGGTATCGCCGCTGCTTCAATCATCAGCACGCCGCCGCACTTGGGACACTTTCCGCGCCGGCCGGCAAGTTCGTCTTTGACCTTGAATCTCGCGCCGCACCCGCACTCAACCGCGATAGCCATGAGGACCTCCCTTTGTGAGCCCACAAGATACGCGATCGGAGCGGTTTTGTCTACACCGGGCGGCTTGGGGTGCGGCTTGGGGGCGCCACGACCGTTGTCGCAGAAGTCTTAGCCGCGGAGCGGCGGCGGTCAATAGCCAGCGGCGCAAGCCGCTGGAACCGGGCGAAACGCAAGCAAAAGCCCCGGACGGGGCGACAGTAGGTTTCGTCGCCAAGCGTCAACGAAACTACTGTCGCCGCTTCGCGGCTGGTAATCATCACGAATCGTTGGTCCAGGGACTCGCGTCCCGGGCTACTGACCGCCGCCGCTTCGCGGCGAAGACAGCGACCGAGGCTGACAACAACGGTTATGGACTCCGGTTTGGGGCAGCGGTTTCCAAGGCAGTTGGCGCTCCAGTTCTGGCGCGTCATCCGCCATATTTGCGGACGATGCCCTCGACTTCCGCGAGGATATCCCGCTCGCTCAGGCGGAAGTGCGCGGGCTCCATGATGTCCGGGCGGACGCGCATGAAGATCTGGGCGATCTCGCGCAGCGCCAGTTCCGCGGACAGGCCCGGGCGCGAGCTTGTCGCCTGGCTGGCTTGCCGCGACATGGCGATGCGATCGGCCAGCCGGAGTTCCGGATAGACCTCGTCGATCACCGAGATCACCAGTTTCTCCTCGGCCGAGATCAGCTCGCCGGCCGTGAACCAGTGCGCGGGTTCTTGCACTTCCGGCCGGACACCCACATGCACCGGTTCGAGCCAGTCCTTCCGCAGGCGCAGCTTCAGGGCGTCCCGCCACAAGAGGTATAGCGAGTATTTCCCCGCCAACACACTCTTCCACGGCTCGGGGCGGGGCCCGGCGACGGCCTCAATGAGGGCCTTGTCAAAGGCGCTGCCTTTGAACGCCTCGCTCACGCTCCATTTGGCCTCTGCGTGGTCCTGGCTCAACTCCAGCACGACGGGGATCGTGGTGGTCACCACATATCCGATCTGGCGCGAGACCTGATCGAAGGCGCGATCGATGCGCGCCTGCATCTGGTCTCGAATCGCGCGATAGATCAGAATCAGATCCTCGTACTGCCGGACGATTCCCGGATGTGCGGGTTCTCCCCAGGGGAAGCCGCGGGTCATGATTCTTTCGTTCATATCGCTGCTCCTTCCAGGCTGTGAAAGCCTTGTTTGTGTGGGGTGTGGTAAGCCGTGCCGGCGATCAACTCGCGGCCACGGCCTCCTGTTGTTCAGCCTCCATTCGCGCGCGGAACACATCGTAGGGAATGGGCGTCGGCGTCAGCCCCAGCGGATCCAGGGTGTTGACGGGCGCCGGGGGTGCCGGCCGCTGCCAGGCGGTGAATTCGGGGACCTCAACCGGGCTCTGGCGGCCATGGCTTGTCTCCAGGGCGTTAAGAATGCGTTCCCCGCGCATGAGCAGATCGCGGCTGCGGTTGTCAATGCGCTCGCGCATCTGTGCGGAGAATCCGCGCAGATGCGATTGGTCTTCGGGATCGCAATGTTCGACAAAATCGTAGATGCCGCACAGGCATTCGTAGGTGTCGAGGTTGGTCAGCTTGATGAAATTGCGCACCGCCGCGCGCAGCGACTGCGTGACCAGGGTGGGCTGGAAGCGCCGCAGCAACTGGTAATAGAAGTCGACCTGCATGTTGAAGTAGTGCAGGCCGTAGTCGCTGAAGTTCCGGTTGAAGAACGCGTAGTTGGCGATCTGATGGAACGCCTCGCACTGCGGATCCCTGAGGCGGTAGTCAAAGCCGAAATAGTCGCCCAGCAGCCGGCCTTCCGAACGCAGCTTGGTCTCCAGGCCCGTGCCGGCGTAGGCCTCGGCGCGGCAGAAGTTGAACGGGTTCTCGATGTGCCGCTCCATGAAGCGGAGGTTGATCAGCAGGTCGGCCATCGTGGTGTCCGGCTCGAACATCAGCAGGTTGTACGCCACGTGGACGCCGTAGTCGTTGAGGATCGCCAGGGCGTTGAGAATCTCCGCCACGCTCGATTTGCGGTTCAGGTTGCGCAGGGCGCTTTCCGACGCGTTCTCCACGCCAAGGAACACGCGGAACAAGCCCAGTTCGTCCAGCACGCTGATCGATTCGCGGGTGATGCTGTCGGGCCTGGCCTTGACGGCAATCGCGATCTGCTCCATTCCCCGCTCCTGCAGGCGATCGCGGAGTTGCGTGAATCGTTGGGCCGCCTGCTGCGGATTGGGCAGGAAGAAATTGTCGTCCTGGAAATTGAAGATCCGCACGCCATGCTGGAAGTACAGCTCGCACAACTCGGCCACGATGCTGTCGATGCTGCGAATGCGGAACTTCCGGCCGCCGCCCTGCGCGTACCAGGCATTGATGCTGCAGAAGGCGCAGTCGCGCCAGCATCCCCGGCTGGTGAGCACGCTGGCGATCGGCTTGTCGAAATACTTGTGAAATCCCATACGCTTCGGAAACGCCAGGGCGTCGAGATCGTCCGGGTTTCCCTTGGACGGATTGGTGGTGATGGTGGCATCCGCCTGGCGGTAGCACAGACCCGATACCCTGCGCAGATCAGACAAGTTGTCGGCCAGCGCGCACATCAACTCCTCGCCTTCGCCGAGAGCGATGGAGTCAAAGGCCGGGAAATCCTGGAGGATGCGCTCGCAATTGAGCGATGCGAAATGCCCGCCGCCGATGACGTGGCCATGGTATCCGCCTTGGCGGAGCGCGCCGGCCAGCGAGCAGAACTCGCGCCCTCGGCCGGTGAAAACCATGGATAGTCCCGCAATGGCCGGGGCGAAGGTCAGCACGCGCTGCACGACGTCGGGGATCTCCGACGCCGCCGCGAAGAGCACGATATCCACGTCGTGCCCGCGTTTCTCCAACGCCGCGGCCATGTAGCGCAAGCCCAGATTCTCTTCCAATTCCGCGCCGATAAGTGATATTCGCATTGCAGCACCTTCCCTTGACCACGCCGCAATAAAGATGATGAAAAGATTAACATGTCCGCGTCTCGATTGGCAAATGTAAACTTCCCGTTTTATCTGTCTTACCGATCTTGTCCTTTTATCCGGCGTGCGTTGGGTTCTCCGCGTCGCGCATAAAGCCTGTGGTATCAACGAGAAATGGAACCGGAGGGGAGCGGCGTCTGCGTCGAGCGCGTGCCGCGGTTTGGGGAAGAAACTGCACGATTTGCAAGGGGGCTCAGGAACTCAAGGGCACTCCGGCGCGCACGGTGACACAAACCACCAGAATCTTCGCCGCCGGAAAGAATCCTTAAACACGAAGGCACGAAGACACGAAGCGGCATCTGGTAATGGGGCAGCCATTGTTCCAGGCGTGACCAGTCGGATCATAATAGACTCAGGCATCATCAAAGAGCTCTCAAACACGAAGCCACAAAGACACGAAGCGGCATCTGGTAATGGGACAGCCATCGTTCCAGGCGTGACCAGTCGGATCATAATGAACTGGGGCATCATCTTCATCGCAATACCGGTCGCCTATACCATGCACCGCTTCGCGTCTTCGTGACTTCGTGTTTAATCTTGTTTGGCTGCGGCAATGCCGCGCTGGGGTGTCCAAATCGATGCCAATGCGAACATCTACATCTTCACAACGGCCGTCAACCGGGTATCCTGTGGACTGTGGAATCGAAGGTCCGTAGTCTGCCAAGAGCAGCGGATGATGTTGGTGGAAGGCGTATCTGAAGACGACCGTGTGGTGATCTTTCATCGAGGATGGTCATGGCTGAGACATTCACAAAACTAGGTGCGGACGTTGTAGCGGCTCAATCAGGATATATTGTGAGTTTTACGCATTCTGGGTTCCCAATGCGTTTGAGATACGAACGAGGCGGCCGGATTATGGAGTTCTATACTGAGTCCGGGATGGGGACGCAGGTCGAATTCAATCGCTTTCGCTGGCAAAGTCCGCACGAGCAAGAGCAACTTTCTGATGCCGAGAAAAAGGAAATCATAGCGCACGTGGGTGAAGCGCTTCGATTTCTAAGAATTAGATATGCGCTATACGGCAAAGAATACGACGCCGTGATGGGCCCGGGCATGGACGAGTACTATATCCCGCCAAAATGATCGGTGACGGGAGTGATTGCGTGAGGTGCATCTCGTCCCTGGACGATCCCTCGGGGCGTGCATGGTGCGCTGGGGTATCCGAGTCGATGCCGATGCGAACATCTACATCTTCACAACGGCCGTCAACCGGGTATCCTGTGGACTGTGGAATCGAAGGTCCGTGCTCTGCCAAGAGCAGCGGATGATGTTGGTGGAAGGCGTATCTGAAGACGACCGTGTGGTGATCTTTCATTGAGGATGGTCATGGCTGAGACGTTTACGAAAATCGGTCTGGACGCTGCGCAGGCCCAATCAGGATACATTGTGGGTTTTACGCATTCTGGGTTCCCAACATATTTGAGATACGAACGACGCGACCGGATTATGGAGTTCTATACGGAGTCCGGCATCCGGGGGACATTGGTCGAATTCGATCGCTTTCGCTGGGAAAGTCCGCACGAGCAAGAGCAGCTTTCAGATACCGAGAAAAAGGAAATCATAGCGCATGTTCGTGAAGCTCTTCGATTTCTCAATATAGGCTATACGCTATACGGCAAAGCATACGACGCCGTGATGGGTCCGGGTATGGACGAGGTATATATCCGGCAAAAACGCTCGTAATACAAAGGCGACGGGAGTGGTTGCGTAAGGTGCATGTCGCCCCTTTACGATCCCACGGGGCGTACACGTCTCGGCTGCGTCGCCATTGCCCGCACCAATAGACACGAACAGCGCGCGCCTGCCATACGCACCGGCTGATGGTCCGTGTACGCGGATGGCGACGGCTGCGGGCAACTGTCGTGGACGGGGGTCGGTTTGTCGGGCCGGGCTCAGATGTTGGAGATGGGGACACAATTGATGGCAGCGCGGAGGCGGGCGGCGGGGGAAAGAACAGTGCTGAGCGGGGGAAGATTGGGTTCGATTTGCGAATTAGTTGATGGTTGATAGTTGGTAGTTGATAGTGGGGAACAGGGGGAATTTGAAATTTGAGATTTCAGATTCGAGAGATTGGGTTCGTTTTGCGCCTGCGGCGAGTCAGTAGTCAGGGGTCCGTCGTCAGTAGTGGGAGGCAATTGCAGGTCGTCGGTGGCGGGTTGGATGGGTTCGGTTTGGGCGGACTCGTATTTCTTCAGCAGCTTGAGGTAGGTGTTGAGGAGGGTGGTGTGGTATTGGCGGAGACGGTGGAGGGCGGCACCCAAGGGTTCGCCGGTTGTTGGCGTTCCGGGGGTTGGAGGTTTGGGGAAGAAGGAGAGGGCGAGGAGGTCGTCGGCCGTGGTGGTTGGGACGGCGGGCTTTTCGGGGAGGGGCTTGGGGTGGCGGCGGTAGGCGTTCTCGCGTTCGACGGCGGCGCAGTCCTGGCGCCATTTGAGGATGAGCGGGTGGCGGTTTTCGTGCTCGGCGAGCACTTTGGCTTCGATTTTGGGAATGCGATTGAGCTTCCAGGAGACCTCGATCAATTGGCGGGCGAGGGTGAACTGGCCGACGGATTTGGGGGCGAGTTCTTCGAGGTAGCCCTCAGCGAAGAGGTTGTAATCGGCGGGGTCTTCCGAGGGCAGGAGAGGGGATTGGGCGGTGAGGCCGTGCTTGAGGGCGTTGAGGGCGGATTTGGCTTTGCCGGCAGCGGTGCGCGGGCCGGTGGATTTCTGGGCGTTGAGACGGTTGGCAACCGCTCGCGCGGAGTCCGTAGTCAGTGGTCAGTAGTGGGAGGGCGTGTTTCGGCGTTGGCGGGGTTTTCGGGGGATTGGATGGGGGCGGTCATTAGGGCTCCTTGGTTAGTGGTTGTCACAGTATAACATGTCGCTAATAATAACACAACATTAATATTCGTAATGTCGCGTTAGGGGTGGCCGGTGTGCTTGGATGGTGAGTAGAGGTCCACGACCGTTGTAGCAGATGTCGTTTGAGGTCTTCGCTGAGCGGCGGCGGTCAACAGCCAGCGGTGCAAGCCGCTGGGATCAGACAAGACGCAAGAACAGCCCCGGACGGGGTGATCGTCGTTTTCGTAGGCAATTGCCGGTGGGGGCACCGGCTCAACTTACTACTTGGGTTCGGGGAGAAAGATGTACATGGCGGGGCGGATCTTCATGCCGGGGGTGATGAACTTCAGGAGCGGGCCGACGGTCATGTCGGGTGGGGCGAAGATGTAGACGCTGTGAGCCCACTTGTCGCTCTTTTCCTGGAGCACTTTGGCGACGTCCTCGGGCGAGCCGACGGGGAACTTGAGGTCGCCGACGCCCTGGTTGTTGTCGATCTGATCGGCCGGGAGGATCAGGGTGCCGGAGACGTGGCCGTCTTTCTCGGAGACGTGGAGTTCCCAGGGGCGGCCAAGGCGTTTCTCGCGAGCGCGCCAGTCTTCGAGTGGCGTGAAGTTGCGGTAGTAGAGCTGGCCGGGGCGCGGGGCTTCGATGCGGATGCCTTTTTCGGAGTCGATCGTGGCCAGGAAAAGCGAGAGGTTGCGGGCGGCGGCGAGGGTCATGTTGCCGTCGAGGGACAGCGTGACATAGGGGTCGATGCCGGCGTCGACGAGCTTGCCGAACTCGGCCAGGGCGTTGATGAATGTCGGTTGGGCGGTGAGGGCATTGCCTTGGGCGTCCTTGAGGACGTATCCGCCGTTTTGGAAGGCGGTGCCGGGGGGAATGGTAATGTCGAGGGACAGGTCGCGGACGCGGAGTTTGGCGTCCTTGTGCTCGGGTTCGAGCGTGATCTGCAGGGGCTTTTCCGGGCCGAAACGGTGGGCGGGGTTGAGCTTGATGGAGCCGTAGACGGCGCCTTGCGGGGCCTGACGCGGAACGTCGAGGATGGAGCTGCGTTCGTTGTAGTCGGCGATGACGCTGCGAGCATCGAGGGCGTCGGCCGCGAAGATTTGTTTGTCGTCATCCTCGGATTTGAGGAACGTGGAACCTGTGAAGATGAAGCCGGTTTGCGGAAATGGCCGGTTGGTTTTGATGTCGAAGAGGATGTCTTCGGCGCGGGCGCGTTTGGGTTCGGGTTTGCCGTCGGGTTTCTCGGACGGCTGGTTCCATTCAAACCAGGCGATGACGCGTTCGCCCTTGGGCCAGAAGACATTGGCGCCGAAGTTGGTGGTGCGGCCGGGCTTCATGCCGATGAATTCGAGGGCCGAGCGGACGTCCGAGGCTTTGACGTAGGCGACGGCGACGGCTTCGTAGTCCTTGCCACTGTCGCCGGGGATGACAAAGAACTCGGCCGGGTCGGTAGTGGACAGATGCGTGCTGCGGCCCCAGAGGCGGACGGTCTTGTCCTTGCGGTCGGCGAGGAGGCCGGGGCGGACGAGGAAATCGGGGTTGTCCTTGTACTTGGCGAGGTTGTCTTTGTAGGTGTTGGCGGCGAGGTCGGCGGCCTCCTTGTCGTCGGGCTTGGTTTGGTCGGGCGTGGCGGGGCCGAACTGGCCCGACGCGATGGCGGCAGGGAGCAGAAGACACAGGGCAAGAAGCCAGGTGGGGGAGAATGAAGAGGAGTTGGTCACGGTCATGATCATATTCACTCTTGTGGGGACGCGGTGTTGCAGGAGACGGTTCGGGGTTCAGTCAAAGAAGATTAAACACGAAGGCACGAAGACACGAAGCGGTGCATGGTATGAGAGATTTGTCTTTCGCCGCCGTTTGCCGTAACTTCTCGCCAGACATGCGTACCACTTATGACGCCAGGGACGTTGCCCGCGTGGTTGAAGAACTCACCCGGAGCATTGCTGCGGCATTTCCGCCGGACAAACCGTTAAACGTGATCGGCATCCGCACGCGCGGGGACAATCTGGCCCAGCGGCTGGTGGATCGCCTGCGAGCCCAGGGATTTGCGCACATTGGGTTTGGCACGCTGGATGTCACCCTTTACCGCGACGATCTGTCGAGCATCGGCACGAGCCACGCCGTCCGGCCCACGGACATCTATGTCGATCTGGCGGACAAGCCGCTGCTGCTCGTGGATGATGTACTGCACACCGGCCGGTCGGTGCGGGCGGCACTGAATGCGCTGAACGACTTCGGCCGGCCGAGCGTGGTGCGGCTGGCGGTGCTGGCGGATCGTGGCGGGCGGGAGTTGCCGATCGCGGCCGACTTTGTGGGGATTCACCTCAAGGAAGTTCCCGAGGACCACCGGGTTAACGTGCGCTTCGTCGAGGCGGACGGCCGGGACGAGATCGTGGTTGAGCCCAGGAGTTGAGCCATGCCGAACACTCACAGCTATCGCTGGACGCACAAGCATCTGTTGTCGCTGGAAGAGCTTTCGGTGGACGACATCAAGTCGGTCATGGACACCGCGGATTCGTTCAAGGAAGTGTCCACGCGCTCGGTCAAGAAGATTCCGGCGTTGCGCGGCAAGGTCGTCGTGAACATGTTCTTCGAGGATTCGACGCGGACGCGCACGAGTTTTTCGCTGGCGGCGTCGCGGCTGTCGGCCGACATTGTCGACTTCTCCGTGAAGACCAGTTCGGTGAGCAAGGGCGAAACGCTGATCGACACCGCCCGGAACATCGAGGCGATGGGCGTGGACATCATCGTGGCGAGGCATCCGGCATCGGGCGCGGCGTACCTGCTGTCGCGCGCGGTGAAATGCTCGGTGGTGAACGCCGGCGACGGGGCGCACGAACATCCGACGCAGGGTCTGCTCGATTTGTACACCATTCGCGAACGTTTCGGGAAAATCGCCGGGCTGAAGGTGGCGATTGTCGGCGACATCGCCAATTCGCGCGTGGCCCGGAGCAATCTCTGGGCGCTGAAGAAAATGGGCGCGGAGGTGATCTTCGTCGGCCCGCCGACACTGCTGCCAAGGTCGTTTGCGCAATTGGGCGCCAAGGTGTTTTACGACCTGGACGAGGTGATCGGCGAGGTGGACGTCGTGAACATGCTGCGGGTGCAGTTTGAACGGATCAAGAGCAGCCAGTTCCCGTCGGTGCGGGAGTTTACGCAATTGTACGGGTTGACGAGCGAGCGGTTCACGCGGTGCAAGAAGGATGTGTTCGTGATGCATCCCGGGCCGATGAACCGGGGAATCGAGATTTCCTCGCATATTGCGGATGGGCCGAACAGCGGCATCCTGACGCAGGTGAGCAACGGGTTGGCGGTGCGGATGGCGTCGCTGTTCCTGGTGTCGCAGGCCGCGGGTGCGCCAGCGGAGCCGGCGAAGGTGAGTGCGGTGCCGGAACCGGCGAAGGCGTGACGGCGAGGGGTTCGCGAAGCATCACGGCTTCTCGTCGAGCAGTTGTTTGATGATGCGGTCCTCGGGGAAATCGCCAACACGGATGTCCCGGATTTTTCCGTCTCGCCCGATCAGGACGTAGGTTGGGTATGCCGGAACGTTGTATTTCTTTTCCTCATCTGCCTTGAGAACCGCCACAGCGTGTTTGAGACCCTGACTGTCAACAAGCGAATACAGCCCGACCGCTCCGCTGCCAAGGCACACGGAGACCACGTCCATGCCCTGCTCGCCCAGGGTTTCGTGAAGTTTGGAGAGGGCCGGCAAAGCCTGGCGACAGGGAGGGCACGATGTGAACATGAAGTCGATGAGCATGACCCGGCCCTTGCCATGGGCAAGGCGCCCGCCCGGATGAGTCAGCCGGTCTGGTCCCTGCACCCAATTGGAAATTTCCAGATCGATCATCGTCTGGCCGATGAGTTGCTGCCGGGCCCTGGTCCGCACGCCTTCATCGCTGTCGACGGGCATGGTGGCTGGCTGCGTGGAGGCCGGCCGGGTCGCGGGACGGGACCGGGCCTCTTCCTGGTCTGCCAGGTGATTCTGTGCGCGGTGACGAGCCGTCGCCAGCGCTTCAGAAATCGCCCTGGCCGGGAGGCTCAGGCCTGCGGATTCCTCCTGCTCGCAATCATCCGCATATTTAAGGTAGTGTCCCAGGGTGGAAGTCCATTTGCGTTCAATATGCGGAGAGTATTTGTGCT
Organism: Phycisphaerales bacterium; assembly: GCA_025361735.1. Lineage (GTDB taxonomy): Bacteria > Planctomycetota > Phycisphaerae > Tepidisphaerales > Tepidisphaeraceae > JANYKD01. Next base: position 6,372 of record JANYKD010000181.1, on the reverse strand, counting down.
TCGGAAAGATGCCTTCGCTCATGCAGCCGCGAACGGAATACTCCATGCGGTAGTCGCCCCAGGGTAGCGTCTGTCCCTGGAAGTGATCATCAGTCAGATAGATTGAACTTCCCGGCGTGGCGATCACATAATGGGAAAAGGAGCCGGCGGGCGCATTGTTCCAGGCGGAGATCATCCGAGTTTCGATATTGAAGTGCATTTCGCGCGTGGCCGAGGTGTTGGTGAGGCGCAGTTCCCCTTCGAGATGGACATCATGGTCGGGAAGAACCATGCCAACAGCCTCGGTCTTGAGGAAATCGGCCGCCCACTCCACGGAACCAGCGGGCCACTGCTCGACCGCGGCCCGCGAGAGCTTGCGGGCAATGGTGAAATGTGTTGTGCTCATGACGAAGTCGCGCAGGGCTGTGTTGGCGGCCGCATCGTCCAATTTGCGGAGTTGCCGCACGATGGCGCGATAGTCCAGCAGGTTGATTGCCCGGGTTCTCGTGTCCGGAGCGACGCAGTCCTTGTCGACATCCGGGTGGGCAAGAAATCCGACGCCAAGGACGGCGTTGTAGAACGGGTGATCGGCGGCGTTGTCGGATGAGGATGGCCGGGTCGCGGGCTTGCCGGCGATCGCGGCTTCGATCCGCTGCAATTCCCACGCCACCTTGCCCTGGAAAAGTTCCCTCGCGGCGATCTTGCCGTCGGCGGTCACCAGCAGGGCGTGAGGCAGAGTCGGCTTGCCCAATTCGCGATACCACTCGCCCGTGTCATCCTTGAGGCTGGTGTAGGAAACATCTTCCCGCATTCCGGTTTGCAGCATTGCCTGCTGCTCGTTTGCCCAACTGACCACGTCGTGTGGCGTGGAGTCGGCGATGTCAACGATCACGACCGCAAGCGTCACCTTGTCGCCGAATCGGGGTTTCAGGTATCTGAGCGCGCGGATCAGATCGCCGCGGCAGGCCCCGTGTTTCGGCGATACGAGCACGGCAACAGTTGGCTTCCCGTGCAAGGGGAGATGGAAATCGTCATGCACTGCGAGATAGGGACTGTGCAGGGCGCTGCTCGGCGCCGCGGGCCGCTCTTGTGCAAACGCCGTGGCCATCGTGAGGGACAGAAGAACCATCGCAGCGGCAAGATGCTGAGTATGCATCGTTACTCCCTGTCGGATTGCCAGAGGGCGCGAGCATGAAACCGTTTCCAGTCACTTATCTGTCGGCCGGGAACTCCCCGGTTGATCTTCAGCGTGGGTCACTTCTTCACGACGATCTTGCCCTTTTCCCGCGGGTGCAGGGCGCAGGCGTAGGTGAAGGTGCCGGGCTTGGTGAATTTGAACGCGAAGGTTTCGCCGGGCTTGACCTTGGCGGAGTCGAAGGAGGCGTCGTCGGCGACGATGCGATGGTCGCGGTTGTCGTCGTTGCTCCACTCGACGCTGTCGTTTACTGCGATATTGACGGCGGCCGGGTTGAACTTGCCGTCCTTGATGCTGATGTCCTCGCGGTTGCCCTTGAGGAAGCCCAGCGCGATCGGCGAGCCGATGAGCAGCAGTATCAGGGTTGTCCAAAGCGTCTTTCGCATGTTCTTCCATTTAAGTGGACACCGCGCGAGCCGATAGGGTAGTCATCGGCATTATAATGGACGTGGTGGAAAATCCGAAACTCGAAACTCAAATTACGAATCAGACAGGGAGCGAAGGTGTACCTCGTGGTGCGCAATTCGTGGTAGACTGGGACCATCAGGCAGGGAACGCCAGCCATGACCAAACCATTGTCCGACACGCCAGCGCAAGTCGAGCGGTTTCTCAACCAGGCTGTGGGGCTATGTGCGTCCGATCTGCACGTCGAGCCGACGGCGGAGGGGGCCGAGATCCGCATGCGCGTGGACGGGCAGTTGCGGACCATCGAATCGCTGGATGTGCTGTCCGGGCGGGCGGTGATCAACCGGCTCATGGTGATGGCGCAACTGCTGACCTATCGCCTGGATGTGCCGCAGGAGGGGAAGTTCGCGTTTCAGCATGCCGGAGCTTCGATATCGCTTGATTTGCGCCTGGCCATTATCCCCACTGTGTATGGCCTGCGGGCGGCGGTGCGTCTGCCGGCCGATCTGGCGACACCGCGGTCGCTCGACACGCTCGGCCTGCCCGAGCACGCACTGCGCGGGCTTGTGGACTTCATCCACGCCGAGGCTGGAATGCTGATCGTCACCGGACCGGCGGGGTCCGGCAAGACCACGACCATCTATGCGCTGCTCCAGCGGATTCAATACGACCAGCCGGGACTGAGCATCATCACCCTGGAAGACCCGGTTGAACGCCGGCTGGCGGGGATTACCCAGATCGAGGTTTCGCCATTCGGCCAGCTTACGTATGAGAAGGCCCTGCGGTCGATCCTGCGGCAGGATCCGCAGGTGCTGATGCTGGGCGAGATTCGCGATGCGGCGACGGCGTCGCTGGCGGTGCAGGCCGCACTTTCCGGGCATCGGCTGGTGTGTACGCTGCACGCGGCTCACCCGGCCGGGGCGATAGCCCGGTTGCTGGAGATGGGCCTCGAGCCCTATCAGATCACCAGTTCGCTTTTTGGGGTGCTGACGCAGCGGCTGTTGCCGCGCAAGGCCACGGGCAGGGACCGCGCGGGTAGGGACCGCTCGCCGAGCGGTCCGGCGCGCAGCGAGAAGAGCGGTTTCGGCGAAACCGCCCTACCTTCTGGCCGGGTGCCTGTTGCCGAGATCGTGATGCTTGATTCCGCACTAAGACAGTGCATTTTGCAGCGAGGGGATGTTGAAATGTTGAGAAATAGTTACACTTCGCGGCCCGGATATGTTAGTCTACGTGAGTCGGCCGAGCGGCTTGCGAAGGATGGAATCGTTGAAGGTTCGACCGGATCGACAATGCAAAGTGAAAAATGAAAAATGCAAAATGAGATGCACGACGCAAATCGCAGAATGAATAGCGCAAAATGAGGCCGCATTCTTGCGTCATTTTGCATTTTTCACTTTGCATTTTTCATTTTGCGTCTTCGCGTCCGCTGAAGCGGACCCTACTTGGGCACCCATGAATCAGTCGTTCTCCTACCGGGCACAAACGCGGATGGGCGAGGCACTGTCGGGCAACATTGATGCCGGAAGTGTCGAGGATGCGCAACGAAAGCTCGATCTACTGCAATTGCATGTGATCGAACTGAAGGCGGCCGAAAAGCCGCGGACGGGGGGTACGCTTTCCGCCGGCGACCTGATTGCCTTCAACCAGCAACTGATCCACCTGACCTCGGCCGGGTTGCCGCTGGAACGGGGCTTGCGCCTGGTGGCCGAGGAGATGCGCCGAGGCCGGCTGGCGTCCGCCATACGGGAACTGGCCAGCGACCTTGAGGCGGGCACACCCATCGAGAAAGCACTGGAAAGTCGCCGTGGGGTGTTTCCTGCATCGTACGCGCGTTTGCTGGAGGCCGGCGTGAAATCCGGCAGCCTGGCGGGGGTGTTGCTCAATCTCTCGCGGCATCTGGAATTGATGCGCCGGTTGCGGGCGACACTGTGGCGCACGCTGGCTTATCCGATCGTGGTGCTGGTGGTGCTCTGCGGGGTGCTGCTGTTCCTGACCGGCCATGTGATACCGGGGTTTTCAAAGATATTTTATGATTTCAAGATCGAGTTGCCGGATGCCACGAAATTCGTGATGTTGATGAGCCACGTTATGCCGCCGGTGCTGATTGGCATTCTGGCGCTGGTGTTGTGTGGCGGGCCGCTGGTCTATCTGCTGAGGAAGTTCGATCTTGATCAGGGGCTGACGGACTCGACGATCATGAGGATTCCGCTCATCGGACCGATCATGAGCCGCAGCCTTGTCGCCGGCTGGTGTGATGCCGTGCGGGTCGGCGTGGAAGCGTCGATGGACCTGCCGGCCGCCATCGCCCTGGCCAGCAGCATTTCTCCGTCGCGGCGGCTCCGCCAGGACAGCGAGATCCTGATGGCGCTGCTGACCGACGGCAGGACACTGGACACGGCGGGCCGGCTGATGGTGGTGCCGGCGACGGTGCCTGTGTCGATGGCCCATGGCGCCCGCATGGGCGATCTGCCGGGTACACTGAAGAGCCTGGTGGACCTGTATCAGCAGCAGGCGGACATTCGCGTCCAGGCCCTACCGGGAATCCTTACGCCGATGTTGCTGCTGATCATGGCCGTATCGATCGGCACAGCGATCGTCGCGTTGATGATGCCGATGATTTGCCTGATCGGTGCGGTCAGCGGCACAGGGAAGAAGTGACGGATGGTTCCGCAGGTTATTGACTATCAGACCGGCGAATCGCGTCTTAATGATCTGGTGCGTCGTCTCGAGCAGCAGGGATCGATCGTGCGAAATATACTCTACATGCTCGTCTTTCTGGGTGGGACCGCCCTGGTCTTCGCAGGCAGTCTTGGCTACGGCATAGTCCCGGGCGTGCTGCTGGTGCTGGTGCTGGCGATGATCCTGCGGTCGATCCGGCGGCGGCGCGGGCTGGCCGTGCTGGGCTATCTCGATCAGGCGATGCGCATGAACCAGTCGCTGCCGGAATCGCTTTCGGCCGCCGCGGACGGTGAGACCCGATGGCTGCGGCGCCGGCTCTACTCCGTGCGTGATTGCCTGGCTGCGGGCCTGCCCGTGGGCATGGCGCTGGAAGTGAGCGTGCCGGAGATCCCGCAGGTGACAGCCCGGACGATCGGCGCGGCCGAACGGTTGGGCGCTGTCGGGCCGACGCTGCGCGGCATCGTCCACCGCGAGCAGGTCCGGCGGGCATCGACAGGCGATCAGTGGGTTCTGCTGCGGTTTTACCCGATGGCCGTGCTGGGCACGGGAATCACGATCCTGGGGATGCTGCTTTTCTTTGTGGTGCCCAAGTTCGAGAGAATCGCCCAGGACTTCAAGATTAGTCCGGGTCCATGGTTCAACGGGCTGGTCTACTGCGGGCGGTATTTGATCCCACCGGCACTGGTGATCCTGGGTTGTGTCCTCTGCCTGTACGTGGCACTTCGGCTGTGGGAAATATTCCTGCCCGGACACCGCACGAGCGGCTGGCAGGGGATTGTTGATTTCCTGGGGTGGTATGTGCCGCCGGCAAGCGTGTACACGCAAGCCGCCTGTCTGGCCAATACCATGCAGATTCTGGCCTCGGGGGTCGAGGCGGGATTCACGCTGCCCGAAGCGCTGTTGCAGGTGTTGCACGTCAAGCAGAACAAGGTGTTCACCGCGAGGCTGCAGGAGTGGCACGGGGCGATGCTGGCGGGTGAAGGCGTGGCTGACGCCGCGCGGCGTGCCCGATTGCCGCAGTTGGTCGTCGGCATGCTGAACTGCCCCGGGGCGAGTCTGGCCGACACATTGAAATTCCTCGGCCTGCACTACAGCGACCGTTTCAGCCGCTGTGCCGCCGTGTTGCAAGGAGCCGCGGTGCCGGTGATGACGCTGTGCTTCGGCGCGTGCGTTTTCCTGGTGGCCATGGGATTGTTCGACCCGATCGTCCGCCTTTGCAAGGCCGCTTTGCCGCTGGGAGGGTTCAACCTGTGATAACCCATCGTCGCGGAATATTTTTTACCGATGCGCTGATTGGCCTGATCATCATCGCTGCGCTGGCGACGGCGATCGCGGTGGCATTGACGCAATACCATCGTGCTGCCGGCCGGATGTCGGACACGCGCGCGGCCGAGCGGTTGTGCGAGCGGACGCTGGCCGACTTGTCGGTGGGTGCGAAACCAGCGCCCGATGCGCGGGTGAGTTGGAAGGCCATGCAGGTGAACGACACGCCGGTGGGCTACGTCTGGATTGAAGTCTCCGCCCGCTGCGATCAAAGCGGGGCGGCGCTGGTGGGCCTGGTCCCGGCCATGCCGGTGGAGGGCAAGCCATGAGCAGACGATTCTCCCACCATCGCAGCGGTTTCACGATGATGCTGATGCTGATCACGCTGGTGCTGCTGGGTATTTTTGCCCTGATCGCCGGCGAGGTCTTCAACAACAGCATGCGGGCGATCCGCACCAGCAGCGAGATTCACAATCAACTGAACAGCTTCGAAGGGCTTCTGGCCAGCTTGCGCGAGGATGCATGGTCGGCCAGGAGCGTGCGCGTCGAGGATCCGCACAAAGTGATTCTGACAGGCCCCGCTCGCCAGGAAATTACCTGGACCATTGCCACCACCGGCGAATTCGTGCGTACGGCCGGCACGGACGTCTGCCGCTGGCGCAAGTTGGACGTACCGCTGAACTTCGCCGCCCATCCCGCGGGATTGCTGTTGCAGCAGGGCACGAATCCGCAAGAGGCGATCGTGCTGCAGAGCCAGTTCCTCGCCGTCGAAAGGAGCCGGCCATGAAGAAGCGAGACCAGTTTTTCGGGCAACGGGTGTGTAGTAGGGCCAGCGTCCTCGCTGGCCTGGG